>NZ_CAWURC010000024.1:0-42408 GCF_963925185.1 uncultured Flavobacterium sp.
TTAGTGTAGTAAGCAGTTAGAAGCCGATGTAGCTCAGTTGGCTAGAGCAGCTGATTTGTAATCAGCAGGTCGTGGGTTCGAGTCCCTCCGCCGGCTCTTTAATAAAACCATCTAACTTTTGTTAGGTGGTTTTTTGTTTGGAATGCTTAGGAACGACAAGTTTATGATTAAAATCGGTCTTGTTTTCAAAACAAGACCGGTTTTAATTTTGTTAATAGATATGTAATGTTATTTCTGGGCTTTAATTTTTGCTACATATTGCGTCAATTTTTTACCATAAAGTGATTGTGCTACTTTTGGCGACATTGATTTTTGGATGGTGTCCAAATATTTGATATTTATGTCATAAATATCGGATAAAGCGATGTAAGGAGACACTTCGTATTCTCTATTGTTTATGGCAAAATTCGTGGCAAATAAATATTTACGTTTGGTGTTATTGTCTTGTTTTGTATTAAGACTATCTATAGTTTTTGAGTTATTACTTTTAATGGCATTGAATTTCTGTTCAATCATATCAAGATTTTCATCTCTAAAACGACTATTTATTTTTTTATAGTCTTCATAGATCTCCTGGTTTTTTGAGCCTGTTATTTTCGCACTCAAAATGTATGAATCTAAATTGGTGTCAATGTTAATATTTCCTGATTCTGCAAAAAACAATATGTTGTTGTCCATTGAATTTGTCACGCCTCTATCTAAAAACAGATATAGCATTTCTGCCGATTTTAAATCTATATCAGTTTCAAATTCTGAATTTCCATCAATATTTATTGTATCTATAGCAACAAGACTGGTGTCAACAACTCTTTGAATGTATAAAGTCCCCTTTTTTAGTCCTTTGATATTACCTGTTAGATGTAAATTTGTTTTTGATACTTCCTTGTTGCAAGACGACAATAGCAAAAGGGTAAAGAAGGCATTAAATAATTTTTTCATAGGTGGTTATATTTTTTGCAAAATAAAGAAAATTGTTGGAAAGATTAACTATTGTCTTCGTTGAATTTCATAAAAAAACCCCAACTTATTTCTAAATGGGGATTTTATAGAAGACAAATCGGATTATCCTTTCAGCCAAGCTTCTTTTAATGATGATTTTATTGCATCGGCCGCTTTGAAACTTTTTTTTTCTTCATAAGGAAGTTTTACCGTTCCTTTGATGATTTGCTCTTTGTCGTTGCGTTTTATTTTTATTGTAATTGGATCATTTTCTTTCCATTTTTGACTTTCCGAAATCAAATCATAAATGTTATCCAACGAATAAAAGGTATCATTTACAGTCATCAAAACATCATCGCCTTTGATGCCAATGTTGCTAAAGAATTCATTTAATTCAATATTTGGAATAACGATTATTTCCTTTGTTTCACGATTTACGGTAATATATGGGGATTGTCCTTTTATGAAAACATTGCCAGGTAGTTTTTTAGTTGCTTTAGTAACTCCGACTCTTACTAAATAAGCTTCATAAGGAATTGGGGTTGTTCCCGAAACATAAGTTTTTAAAAATTCGCCCACTTCTGGATAAGTCAATTCGGTTATTTTTGTAAAAAGTTCCTCATCGTTGAATGCTTTTGAAACTCCAAATTCATTAGAGAGTTTTTGCATTAAATCAAGAATACCTCTTTCTCCGTGACTATTTTCCCGGATAATAATATCCAAACACATTCCTATTAATGCCCCTTTTTGGTAAACATTTAAATATTGATCTTTGTATGGTTTTACCAATACATTAGCACTCATAGTAGTGAAGGGCATTGTGTCATCAAGTGTCTTTGCTTGTTCGATTTTTTCGGCCATTCTAGTGTAAAATTCATCTTCATTTATCAATCCTTGGTTAACTTGGAAAAGATTCGCAAAATATTCAGTAACACCTTCATACATCCATAAATGCTGGGACATTTTTGGAGTATTGTAGTCAAAATTTTGAATTTCCTGCGAGTGAATTGTTAACGGAGTTACAATATGAAAAAACTCATGTGAAACTACGTCTTTTAATTGCTCGGCCAGTGCCTCTTTCCCCATCATTTCTGGCATAACAACGGTTGTTGCTGTTGGATGTTCTAATGCTCCAAAACCACGAGCATCTGGTTTTGACATATCGGATAAATAGATAAGTACAGTATATTTTTTTGTAGAATTAAATTTTCCCAAAAATGTTTTTTGGGCTGTCATCATCGTTTTCAATCCAGGAGTAATATCCTGGGCGGTCAATTTTCCGTTTGGAGAATATACTGCAATTTGAATTTCCATCCCATTTACATTAAAAGTAGTATAGTCTGGTTTGGAGTACATAATTGGATTTTCGACTAATTCGGCATATCGAGAAGTTGAAAACACATCGTTTGTAGTAGACGAATCCTGGTCAATCATTGATGTTGCGCCCCAAAGTCCTGCTGGATGCGAAATAGTTACTGTATACGGAATGGACATATAATTTGTAAAATAACCTACAAAACAATGTGTGTTGAGCATTATATTTTTTTCCGCATCTATATTTGAACCTGTTGGCGAAAAAATGTCATCGCCACCAAAACCAGTTCCTTTTTCGGTATCAAAAGTGTCATTTACCAAATAAGTGATTTTATCTAATTTTTTTGCATTGGCAATTGACCACGAATTAGCATCTGTTTTTTTAACTTCCAAAAGGTTTCCTTTTTTATCGAATGCTTTAAATTCTTCAATATACCTTCCAAAATTATCTTCTGAATAGGTTCCAGGAACCATTTTCGGAATACCGTAAGTTATTTCATTGGTGCTAATTTTAGGAGATTTTACTGTGACCAATACTTTGTCATCCTTGATTTCGTTTAAGTTAATGTTGACTTGAATTTTTTCTTTTGTAGAATCAGTAATTTGAGAATTAGCGGATTTATAGCTAAAAAGTGCTGTTGCAAATGCAATTGCAAAAAATATTTTTTTCATTTTAAAATTTTTTGTTTTAGGATTAGTAAAGAAAAAGGGTTAATTGTTACAAAGACTAACACAGGTTTTACGAAGTAATAATTATTAAATAAAAAACTCCTGATTACAGGAGTTTTTTATTTAATCGAGTTTGTTTTTTATATAGTACTTACCATCCAAATCTTCATCGAATTCGTCTATTTTAATAGGTTTTGGTTTTGGTTTATTCGCAGCTGCTTTCTTTTTCCACATTTCAAATTTTTCTGTGGGCATCTTCTTTTTCATGATTTCAAGAACCTCTTTCTCGGCTAGGCCAAATTCTTTTTTGATTATTTCAAAAGGATTTTTTTCCTCTAGGGCAAATGTAACAAGTTTTTCTGTTTGTTCCCAGGTCAATTCTTTGCGGTTACTCTTTTTCATTACGTGAAAATTAATTCAAATAGGTGTTAATGATTAATAAATTCCAATTCTAAATTATGTGCCAATATTAATAAAAAATATAATCACTTTTGATTTAAAGGCAATGTTTTTTATAGTTTTTAGTTGTTTTCTGGTGATCTTAGTTTTTCGAAAGGAATTTTTAATAAATTTTTCAGTCGATTGTTCTCTTTTGGATTCATGTGTGTATCAATACCATAGATAATTTTGTCTTTTGGGAGTGCCATAAATGTTCCAAATATTCGATCCCAAATTGAAAAAATATTGCCGTAATTGCTATCTGTATATGGAAGCGTATTGTGATGATGTACCTTGTGCATGTCTGGTGACACTATAAAATAACTCAAAACAGCATCTAATTTTTTTGGTAACGCAATATTAGCGTGTGTAAATTGTGTTGAAATTACCGAAAGAGTTTGATACATAAATATCAGCCACATTGGACTTCCAACTATTAAAACCCCAAGTGTTGTAAACACAAATCGGAGGACACTTTCTCCTGGATGATGCCTATTTGCAGATGTCGTGTCTACCCATGTATCGGTATGATGAATGAGATGAAAGCGCCATAAAAATTTAACTTTATGCTCTACGAAATGAACTAAATAAGCTCCAATCAAATCCAGTAAAAGAAGGCCAATCACGGCATAAATCCAAAGAGGCATTGGCGGTAGCCATTGTAAAACACCAAAATTATTTGTAATAGTCCAATCGGAAGTCATTAACAAAATGAATGCCAATGAAAAATTGATAACGATGGTCGTTAATGTCAAAAAAATATTTATGCTAGCGTGATGCCACTTTTTATAAGAAAACCGGAAGAGCGGAAAAGCATTTTCTATCAACCAAAATAAAGCAATGCCACCAACTAAAATTAGACTTCTATGGGAAGAAGGAATCGTTGAAAAATAAGAAACTATTTCGTTCATAATTTAAATATTTGAATTTAAATATATTGTTTTTTTGATAATCTAATTATTCAATTACACGAAATGTTAGATTTATTCTTGAATCAGTTGTTTTTGATGTTTTCGGAATTTGGTGTTTCCAAAAATGCTGCGTGGGTCCTTTCATTAACAATAAACTCCCATGTTCCAGTACAATACTTTTTTTCTGGTTTTTATCCGTATTGTGCTTCAATTGAAAAGTGCGTTCAGCACCAAAACTCACTGAGGCAATCACTGGATTCTTACCTAATTCTTTTTCGTTATCCGAATGCCATCCATTTCCGTCGTTTCCGTTACGATAATAATTAAGTAAAACAGAAGTAAAATTCGTTTCGGAAATACTTTCGATATGAAATTTCATCTTTTGTAGCAGCAGATTCCATTGATGCGGCTGCATTTTAATATTAGAATATGAATATGGCTTTCTGTCGTTTCCATACAAGGCGGTTAATCTGGGTTGTAAATGTTTTTTACCGTAAACAGTTATTTCATCTTGTTGCCAAGGAGTTTTTGTCAATAATTCTGCAAATATTTTGTCAGCTTCCTCTTGATCAAAAAAATGGGGATAATAGATGATTTCTGCATCTAGCAAATTTAGAACTATTGGCTCATTTTGAAAAAGTGAATTCATTATGTAAAAGTAAAGAGAAAAACCCAAGGTTAAAATCCTTTTTTCTCTTTACTTCTTAACTGGGCTTTATAATTATCGATTTGTAATTTCATAAATGTATATAATTAATGTTTGTCATCACTATGTCAAGAATCCCAAAACCCTAGTCAGTGTAAAAATTTTAAATTTTGTTTTCTATTTAGACTTTCTATTTTCTAATATTTTTTTGAATGAACGACCGCGAATTTCCTCTAATGTTAGTCCTGTTGCTAATACTTCTTCTTCCGTAATAGCGCCACTATTCAAAGCGCGAAGAAAGTAATTTAGTAATCCCTGTCCAGTTGCTGCATCATCAAAAACATCTCCTATTAAAGTAGCGCGTGCGGCCTTATCCACAAAGGTTTTCAAACGTTCTACAGCATCGTCATAACTTTCTAAAAAGAAAGCATATACTGCAGCATAACGCATCGGAAATTGAGCTGGATTTAAATCCCAACCTTGATAATAGCCATTCCATAACGAATGACGAATATGATCGTAGCCTTTTTTCCAAGCTCTGTGAACTACTTGACGATTTTCTTCTTCTTGAGCTGGAGTCAAATCACCTCGGTGTGGTCCAATAGGCATCGTATTTGTCGCTCCATCGCTCAACCAAATTCCGGTATGTGCCAAAGCTACTTTGGTAACATGATGCGCAAAATCGCAAACAGGATGATCCATTTCTTGGTATTTTGCTGTAATACTACAACTCGCCGTATAATCATAAGTGCCAAAATGCATCGCAATACAACGCCCTTGAGCAGCTTTTATAAATCGGTATAAAGGATTTGTCCCGTCTATGTCCATGATTGCTTGAGTAGTCTCGACCATCATTTCCATTTTTAAAATTCCTTTTTCCAATTCTAATTCTTCTTCTAAAATAGAAAAGAAATTAGCCAAAGTTTCTGGTTGTTGCGGAATCGTAACTTTTGGTAACATCACCACAAAATTATCAGGTAATTTTCCATTGGTTTCTTTCACCAAGGTGCTTACAAAAATATCTAATGTTCGCAAACCTCTTTCTTTCATTTCTTCGGTAAACGGTTTTATACGAATACCAATAAAAGGAGAAAGTGTGTTTTCTCTCATGCCCTTAGCTACTTCTTTAGCAGTCGATACGGCAGTTTCATCTTCTTCTTCGTTGCTTCGGTTTCCGTAACCATCTTCAAAATCAATTCGGAAATCTTCAATAGCTTCTAATTTTAATTTAGCCACTACTTTGTCATAAATGCGTTTGGTAAAATTGGTTCCTCCTGTTAAACCAAATGCTTTTCCAAAAACCTCATGATTGGGTGCGTAGGTTTCTAATATTTCTAAAGCTCTTTTCCCCAGTGCAATTGGCGCATCCGATTTAAAAAGGTTGGCGCCACCGTATAAAGTATGCACAGGCTGGCGGTCGCTTCTATCTCCTGGATAAATTTCGTTAAATGCTGAATTAGCTTGACTTAAACTATGGAATAATTGTTTTTTTTTTGAATTTGGAATTGTCATATTAATTATAAATTTATATTGTCTATTATCTTTCTCTAACTTCCTCTGTAGGTATTGTATCCAAAGGGATTTACTAACAGTGGCACATGGTAATGTGTTTCGTCAAAGGTGTTGAATATAATCGCGACTTCTGGATAAAATGTTTTTATGTTTTGTTGTGCATAATAATTACCAGTATCAAAAACCATTTTATAGGAACCGGGTTTCAAGTTTTTTTCTTGTGGTAATAAGTCTGCAATTCTTCCATCGGTATTCGTGATTCCTTGAGCTATGGTTTGCCAAACGTTGTTTCTTTTAGCTTGTAATCGTATCGAAATATTGGATCCAGGCAACCCAACCGAAGTATCTAAAACATGAGTGGTAATTTGGCTGACTTTTAAAAATTCAAAATTGCCTCCAGTTATTAATTTTTTGAATCGGATAATAGAGATTTTTTGTTGCTCTCCCATGGCAATATGCAATTCTTCGTCAGCCGAATTTTTCAATCGGTCTAAAAGTATTTGTAACATTTCTGTTGCTGACTTTCCTGTGGCGCAAACGATAAAAATAAAACCATTCTTGTTTTCATAATCAGTGTTGGCTTGAGACAATGCTTCAATAGTATGGCTAGTTGCAACGGCAACTCCGGCTTGTTCTTTACCTGCAAATTTTTCGGTTAGACTTTTTACATCTCCAATTTTCGGATGATGGGTGAAAGAGGCTCTCCAATCTGTTTCGGAACATTGGTCATACCAAATTTCGGTGGCATAATCCACTAAATCTTTTTCTGAGATAAAGGGGAAATGTTCCATCATCGTGGAAGCCCATTCGTTAGAACCACAACAAGCAAATAAATGGTTGTAGGCGGTTTGATTGTCTAAAGTATTAAATTGGGATAGTGTCATGGTTTAAATATTTTCAATTTATTATTTGATTTATAAATATCAAAAATTATTATTATAGATATTAATAATCCTCCAATTGCTAGCAAAACGATATGTTGATTAAACGATAAAATTTTCAAAAACATTGCAATTATCCAGATTATGAAAAGATTTATATTGAAAATAAAAGAGAATATGTAAAAGAAATTTACTTTTAAATTATTTTGTTTATATTTTAAAAAGTTGATTATTCGAATAATTAATAAAATAATTCCCAAACCAATAGAAAAATACAAACTAAATATATAAAAAATTAATAAATTTAAACCATGAAATGTACTTTCTTTTTCTGTAAAATAATCAAAAAAACCATATAAAGTCCAAAAGTTAATTATTATCATCGATAATAAACTAAATCCAAGTATTTTTTCTTTCATAATTTTTATCTCCATTTACTTCAAACTCGCTCCTTGTTCAATCCAGCATCGAATAGCATCTCTTTCTTCTTGAGTAATATTGGTTTTGTTATTTTGAGGCATAGTTTTAGTTAAAACCACACGTTGCATAATTAAGTCTTTTTTCTTTACAATATCTTCTGGAGTGTCATATTTTACACCATTTGGAGCTACTTTGTTGATGTCGTCCGTTGGTGCGGCTGAATGACATTGCACACACCGTTTTTGGATAATAGTATTCACTTCTGCAAATGAAATCTCTTTTTTACATTCGTAAGGATTCGTACTTGGTGCCGATATAAAGCAAGCCGCTAAAAGTATAGCAACCGAAACTGGCAAAATCCAAACATTGAGATCCTTTTTTTCTTTCAGATTTAGATAGTGTTTCACCCCGGCGGTACCTAAAGAAATAATTGCCAAAATAAGCCATGGATATTCATAACCAAAAGTAGATGGAAAATGATTACTCACCATAACAAACAAAACCGGCAACGTAAAATAGTTGTTGTGCAACGAACGGGCTAATGCTTTTTTACCCAAACTTGGGTCTAACGGAATTCCTAATTTAGCACAACGCACCATTTCTTTTTGCCCGGGAATGATTACAAAGAAAACATTGGCAACCATTATTCCACCAATCATAGCACCAAAATGAATATAAGCTGCTCTTGGACTAAAAACGTGGCAATAGAAGTAAGCGAAAGCTATTAAAATGGCAAAACCAATAATTGAAAATGCCAGTTGGTTTTTGATTAAACGAGTTTTGCAAAGAAAATCATAAACTATCCAAGCTACAACAAACGAACCCACACCTATCGATATACCCTGTGTTGCGGTAATATCTAAAATATTTTTATCAATTAAGAAAGCAGAAGCATTAAAATAGTACACTACAAACAACAAACAAAAACCAGAAAGCCAAGTAAAATAAGCTTCATACTTAAACCAATGCAAATGCTTGGGAATAGTTTTAGGAGCAACCTTGTATTTTTCTAAATAATAGAATCCGCCACCGTGAACTGCCCAAAGATTTCCAGCCAATTCATCGCGCACATCATCTGTTCTATTTAAGGCATTTTCGAGAAATACAAAATAAAAAGAAGCGCCAATCCACGCAATTCCGAAAGTAATATGCATCAACCGAATTACAATATTGAGCCATTCCATTAAATGACTTTCTAATGGAGTTCCTTTTACTAAGAAATAAGTGTTAACAAGAATTCCAACAATTACTAATAAAATTCCTGTATAAATGTAATTTTGACTAGCAACTTTTATTTCTTCTTTCTCTTCAGAAATTGTGTCCAATTTGCCAATCTTAACGCGTGACATTTTATAAGACAAATACCCCAGCATTATTAAAACGCAAAAATAAACTACATATAGTACAGTTAATATGAATAGATTGATACTCATTACCTACTGATTTTACCAAAGATTCTTAATCTACTAATTCCTCCGTCAGGAAAAATATTTAGCCTAATGTGTGTTATCGTATTTGATGCATTTATTTCGGAAACAAATTCGTGTTCGTGATCTGCACTTAACTTTTGTTGTGGTAAGAGTGTTTGCCAATTGATGTTTTTTAGTACATTATCCGTATCAGAAACACAGGCTTCAATGGAACAACTGTCTGGATAATTTCCTTTAAAATGGCACGTATCTACAACTATTCTGTCTACAATTCCTTTGTGAGCTAATTTTAAAATTACCCAATCGCTGTTGTTTGGTGTTCTATTTCTTTTGGTTTCCCAACCATCGCCCATGTTGACTCCACGATTTGGCATGATTAAATTACTCATGTCGCTAAAAAACATATCGTTACAAGCAATAGCTTGACCGCCATTAATGGCAGCTGCTAAATCTATTTCCTGAGAAGTAGAAACGGCATCCCAATTTTTGAATACTTCTCCATAAACGCGTAATCTTGCGACACCACCATCAGGATAAATATGCAAACGTATGTGAGTAAAATTTTCATTGCTTTGAGATTCAAAGAAATTTTGAGAGCCCGCATCCAAATGAGATTTTGGCAGAATTTCAGTCCAGGCTATAGCATCCCAATCAGTTATTTCATCAGTATGCGCAAGATTCACAGCCTCAATTGACGCATGTGGCGGATGATTTCCTAAAAAGAAATTGGTGTCAATGTCAAATCCAGTGATTTTACCAGAAGTAGCTAATCGAATTACAGCCCAATCGTGTCCAGGCGTTCTTTTTCTTCGGCTTTCCCAACCGTCCATCCATTTCCCTCTATCTGTATATTTATCGGTAATAAATACCCCACGGGTTAGTGCGATTAAGTTTTCTTTTTCGGCAAAAAAATCATCCGTAGCATACAAGACTTTTCCGCCTAATCGTTCAGCCGCCAAGTCAGTAAGTTGAGTAAATGATGGTGATTCCTTTATAATTTCTTTTACTTTTTCAAAAGCCATTTTCCTTTATTTTTATTTTCTATTGATTTATTTTTATAAACAGTCTCGCCATTTACTATTGTTTCAAGTATAACCCCACTTAGACTTTGTCCGATGTAAGGACTGATTTTATATCTAAAAAGAACGTTTTCTTCTTTAATAAGACTGGATTCTTCTGGGTTCCAAATAACAAAATCGGCATCATTTCCCACTTCAATAGTTCCTTTAGAAGCTGCCTTTATAAAGCGAGCTGGTTTTGAGGTAACTAGCGGAATAAATTGCTCTAAAGTTATAGTGTTTTTTAATGCTGTCCATGAACCATTTAACAAAAACTGAATACCTGCAATTCCGCCCCAAGCTTTTTTTAAATTTCCAGTTTCAATTTCTTTAATGTTTGGAGGTGCAGGGGAATGATCGGTAGTTATAAAATCTAAAACACCCGAAAGAAATGCTTGTTTTAATTGCTCATTATTTGCTTTTTCTCGAATTGGTGGAGCGCACTTATAGATGGTATTCGCATCAGGAATAGCCTCTGCATTAAAGTAAATGTATTGCGTACATGTTTCTGCAGTTATAGGCAAACCTTCTTTTTTTGCGGCTTCAATTTTAGATAAAGCATCAGCCGACGCCACATGCACAATATGCACCTGACATTTATGTTTGCGACACATGCGGATCATTAAATCGACCGCATCGTTTTCCCATTTTTTTGGTCTGCTTGCTAAATAATGTTGGTAGCTTGTTGGGTTTTCATCAAAATCGGTAGCTACTTCAGTATTGTATAATTCACAATGAGCTAATAACGGTAATTTGAATTCAGCAATAACAGGCATGGCTTCCTCTAAATCTTTTTCGGTAACATTAGGAAATTCATCAAGTCCTGAATGTGTTAGAAAGCATTTGACACCAACTACACCGGCTAATATCATTGCTTCTAAATGAGTTGAATTACCAGGAACAAGTCCAGCATAAAAACCTACATTTACATTCATTTTTCCTATAGAAGCTTCTAGTTTTTCTTTAAAATTAGCTACAGTAGTAGTCACCGGACTTGCGTTTAATGGCATGTCGACAATGGTCGTTGTACCACCCGCAGCTGCCGCTTGAGTAGCTGTTTCAAAGCCTTCCCATGCTGTTCTTCCGGGCTCGTTAACATGAACGTGAACGTCGATTACACCAGGCATTAAAACACTGTTCCCAATATCCTCAGCATCATTTCGTTTTTCGAAATGAATTGCGGTTATCGTTTTGTTGTCGAATTCTATGGTTGCTGGTTGTAGTTTATTATCTACCCAAACCCTATTACTGTATATTTTTCTTTGTTGCAAGCTTGCTTTTTTTATGTGCGAACTAACAAATATAGTTTTAATTAAAAAAAATACAAGGTTTGTTATAAAATATTGATATAAGTAGGTTAGCCTCCAATGGTGATCATACTTCGATTTTGTGAAAACTGCTCTGGATTTTGAAATTTCAAATCATCATCCATTCCTCCACGGATTGCTTTTTTAGAAAGTAGATTTTGTTGAATTAAAGGGATAATTGATTTTCCCGCCCGCAAATCTTCTAACAAAGAAGTTTCTGAATTGGAAAAAAGACAGTTTTTTAATTTTCCGTCAGCGGTTAATCGAATGCGATTGCAAGTGCTACAAAACGGATTTGTAACCGAACTTATAATGGCAAAACTGCCTAAATAAGATGTGATTTTAAAATTTTTGCAAGTGTCATTTGGCGCATCAACAAGGCGTTCAATATTGCCAAGGGGATATTTTGACTGAATGGTTTCTATAATTTGAGCGTAAGAAATTAATTTTGATTTGTCCCATTGGTTGCCACTAAAAGGCATGAATTCTATAAATCGAACTTGGATGTTTTTATTTTTTGTCAAAGCAATAAAATCAATGATTTCATTATCATTGAAATTTTTAATCAAAACCACATTAAGTTTAACTTGAAACCCTTCTTGGAGCAATAAATCGATATTTTTAATCACAGTGTCAAAATAATTTCGTCTCGTGATTTTATTAAATTTTTCTTTTTCCAGACTATCAATACTAATGTTTACAGTTTCAATTCCTGCGATTTTAAAAGTTTTAATAAAATCAGGAACTAGAATTCCATTGGTGGTAATGGTCAAGTTGACACCCAATTTTCCTAGTTGCAGAATAATTTCTTTGGCTTCTTTTCGAACCAAAGGCTCACCACCAGTTATTCGTATTTTTGTAACACCTTGGCGAACAAAAGTTTTGGCGATATAGACAATTTCATCGACTGTCATCAAATGAGTTTTTGGCGTAAGTGCAACCCCTTCTTCAGGCATACAATAACTGCATCTCAAGTTACAGTGTTCTGTAATTGAAATTCGTAAATAATCATGCCCACGTCCGTGTGAATCCTGCAATAAAATAGGTTTATTTTCCATGATTGAAGCCGTTCAATAGTTGAAATAAATGCAATACTGATGGAAAAACAGCATCAATAGATTCTGCCGCGCCTCCTGTAGAACCTGGTAAAGCCATAATTAAAGTATTGGCTTTGAACCCAACAACACTTCTGGATAACATGGCAAAAGGCGTTCTGTCTTGTCCGTAGGAACGAATTGCTTCTTCTATACCTGGAATTCTTCGATCTAATAAAGGAATTACTGCTTCGGGAGTCACATCTCTGTTTGACAATCCGGTTCCGCCAGTTAGAATTACTAAATCTATTTTTTGATTACAAAAAAGCTGAATTGTATTTTGAATATTCTGAATTTCATCAGGAATTATAATGTATTGAGAAACTGTTAATCCTATTTTTTCTAATTTATTGACAACAATTTTCCCTGCTTTATCTTCTTTATTTCCAGCAGCAACACTGTCAGAACAAACGATAACCGCTAAAGAAAGAGTTGTGTTTTCTTTCATTCCATAATCTGATTTTCCTCCTTTTTTATGCAGCAATTTTATGTTAGAAATCTCAACATTTTTATCGATGGGTTTCAACATGTCATACATTGTGAGTGCTACAATGGAAGCACCATGCATGGCCTCGACCTCTACACCTGTTTTGTAAATTGCTTTGACGGTAACTTCAATTTGAATAAAATCTTCAAAGCATTCAAATTGAATTTCTGTAAATTCAATCGGCATTGGGTGACAATCTGGAATGGCATTTGATGTATTTTTAACGGCAAATAACCCTGCGGTTCTCGACACTTCTAGCACATCGCCTTTGGGAACTTTTTTGTCCAAAATGGCTTGTATTGTTGTTGCCGAACCTACTTTTACAATTGCTTGGGCAACTGCCGTTCTTAGCGTGATTATTTTATGTGTGATATCTACCATTTTATGTATTTTTTTTCCAAGAATAGGTTTCGTCTTCAAGGATTTCTTTGCCAAAAATAGGTGCTTTTTCTTTTATTTCTTCAACCAAAAACTCCAAAGCTTCGTAGACCACTTTTCTTCTTGGCGCAGAAACAAATACAAATAGGCAAATTTCTCCCGTTTTTACTAATCCTAAACTATGATAAATGTGTAAACACGACAAGTCATATTTTGCAAACGCTGCTTCCCGGATTTCATAAAAACTTTGTTCTGCCATGTCTTCATAGGCCGAATACTCGATTGCTGCGACATTTTCCCCATCAATAACATCAGCGCGAACTTGACCTAAAAAGATATTATGGGCGCCAATAGTGGTTTTGCTTTGATGTTTTGAAATGGAATCTCCAATAAATTCTGCGGAAATGGGTCCTATTTTAAAACAAGATTTTTTAGGTTTATTTGTTGTCATTTATGTGATATTTTTTTTTAATGCATCAATTCCGTTTTGCAAGTGAAAAAGATTAGTAAATCCTTTTTTAATTAAATAATCTCCGGTCAATTTACTTCGAGTTCCGTTTTGGCAAAACAAAATAATTTTTTGATTTCTATCGGTGTTTTTTAAGAAATCATCTAATTGGGACAATGGCACATTGTTTATTTTTTGCAAATCTAATCTAGGTTTTTCATAGGTTTCTCTGATGTCAATCACAAGGCTATTTTGATGAGTAATTTCTTCGAATAAATTAGTTGAATTCACGATTTTAACTTCATTAATTGTTAGAGTGTTCAAAATTTTAAATCCATTTTGAAGGCCCTTTTCAATTTCTGTTGGATTTTTTTTGAAATTAATATTTTCGAATTTAGAATTTAAACTATTGTATATAAGTAACTTACCGCTCAAAATTTCACCTATTTCCAAGATTATTTTTAATACTTCATTAGCTTGTAAAACACCTAGTGTATTTGGCAAAACCCCCAAAACCCCAGTATTGGAACAGTTTGGCGACATATTTTCTTTTTCGTTTTCTGGAAATAGACAGCGATATGTTGGACCAGATTTGTAATTAAACACGGAAAGTTGTCCTTCAAATTTATGGATGGAAGTATAAACCACTGGTATTTTCTTTGCCAAGGAAACATCGTTAATCAAATAGCGAGTGGCAATATCATCGGTGCAATCAACTATTATTTGATAATCGGAAATAATTTCAAAAGCATTTTTTTTAGCAAAATGAAATGAATAGGGGATTACCTTGATTTCAGGATTTTGCTTAAAAACAGCATCGGTGGCAATGGTCGCTTTGTTTTTTCCACAATCAGCCAAAGTGTATAAAAATTGACGGTGCAAGTTGGTTTCTTCAACTACATCTCCATCCATAATTCCAATATGACCAACACCGGCAGCGACTAGATTTTGCAACACCGGACAGCCTAAACCACCAGCGCCAATGATTAAAACCTTGGCGTTGGTTAGTTTTTCTTGACCCAAAATTCCAATTTCGGGTAATTCTGTTTGTCGATTATACCTTTTTGAATGCATTTTTATTTTTTTATCCACCAGCAAATGGTGGAAGTAAAGCTATTTCATCAGTGTTATTTAACTCGGCATTTTCTTTGGTCAATGATTGATTAACTGCAAATGAATAGCTTGTATTTTTTAGTTCAGGATATTTTTCTTCGAGTTTCGATTGCAATTTACACAAAGTGATAGTTTTATTTTCAAAGAAAAGTTGTTCTTCCTTTTTTTTGGTAATATCAGCAATCATCCCAAAATATTTAAGTGTCATCGTCATAATTTAAATGGTGTATAATTTAAATATGGCTATAGCTAATACTATAGCCAGCACATTTTTCAATATTTTTGAATTCATTTTTTTGGTTCCAAAATATCCACCAAGGATTCCTCCAAACATGGTTAGACCGATTAACCAGGTTGACGAAATCGGGAAAATTCCTCCGATGGAAACAAATCCAAAAAGACCAGAAATGGAGTTTACAAAAATAAACAATGCCGTTACTGCCGCAGTCTGCTTTATGTTTGCCCACCCAAACAGTAGTAATATTGGACTTAAAATAATACCGCCCCCAATACCTATCAATCCTGATAGAAACCCGATTAATGCGCCTATTGCCAATGCCGAAAACAGGTTTAATGGCTTTAAATCTGTTTTGTGTTTTCCAAACAAGCCTACCAATCTTGCAACGGCAAATAGCAAAACGGTTGCTAAAATTATTTTATAATAATGGCTGTCGATTTTTATTGTACCTCCCAGAAATGAAAAAGGCACAGATGTTATGGCAAAAGGATAAAATAATTTCCATTCGAACTTTTTTTGGTGATAATAAAAATAAAATGAAATGGCAGAAACCAATATATTCAAAATCAAAGCTGTAGGCTTCATAAAAGTCACTGGGAATGCAAAAACACTCATTAATGCCAGATAACCACTAGCGCCTCCATGTCCCACGCTAGCATATAGAAAGGCAACTATGGGAAGCAAAAGCAACAATAAAGGAAAATTTAGTAATTCGCTGGCAGGCATGTTTTGGTATTTAGATTGTAAATATACTAAATAGTGTAGACAACGACTTTGTCTCCTTTTATAAGCTTGTAGTTTCCGTTAGGCAAATAAACCAAGGCATTGGATAGCGCAAAAGTATCTAGCATAGACGAATCCTGGTGCGAAAGTAGGGTAACTTGATCGGCAACTACCAAAGCCTTTAAAAATTGACAACGCGAATTATCAACAATAAAATCATGTGTTATTGTTTTTGACTGTTTTGAAACATAAGAAGACTCAATCCCAGAGCGTCTTTGAAGTGTTGGTAATACATAAATATAGAAACAGGTCAAGTTTGCCGCTGGATTTCCGGGCAATGCAAAAATGATTTTATCCTTTTGTTTTCCAACAAATAAAGGTTTTCCAGGTTTTTGATTTACTTTATAAAATAATGTTTCGACTTCAATACTTTTCAAAGCACTTTCCACAAAATCATAATCCCCAACAGATATTCCCCCTGAAACTAAAACCACGTCGTTTTCAAGAATGGCTTTTCTTAATATTGTTTTAGTACTTTCAAAATCATCTTTAATTTTATATAACGAAACAACTTCAAAATTGCCATTGTACAAAGCGGTTTGGAGCATTATGGCATTGCTTTCATAAATTTTTCCATTAGGTAAAAAATCTCCTGCCGAAACTAATTCATTTCCAGTAACCACAATTCCAACTGTTGGTTTTTTATATACTTTTACAGAAGTAAAACCCAATCCAGCCAAAAACCCAATGGCTGCTGCATTTAGAAAAGTATTTATTGTCAAAGCAACATCGGCTTTTGAAATTTGAGCACCAATTTGGCGAATATTGGTTTCTAATTTTATGTTTTCCTGAAGTAATAATTGAGTGTTGGTAATCGTGACTTTTTCAATTTGAATTACAGCCTGAGCAGAATCAGGAACGGCAGCCCCAGTGAATATTTTTACAGCTTGACCGGGTTGAAGTTCTTCGGAATATATATCGCCAGCTTTTACTTCCCCAACAATGGTGTATAATAACAAATCATGAATACAAATAGCAAAACCATCCATATTTGATTGTCGGAATGGAGGCATATTTATTGAAGAATATAAAGTTTCAGCAAGAACATGATTTCGAGCTTCCAATAGAGAAACTTCCATTTCTTTCAAGGGAGAAACAGTATCTTCTAATATTGAAAAAGCGTTGTCGATGGAAATCATTCGTAAATTATAATTGGTTTTTAATCTTTATTAATTGCGCCGCAACACTGATGGCTATTTCTTGAGTAGTTTCACTTTTGATATCTAAACCAATTGGTGCATGTATTTTTAAAATTTGCTCTTTGTTATAACCATCGGCGATGAGGTTTTGAAACAAAGTGGCAATTTTTTTCTTACTGCCTAACATCCCAATGTATTTGAAATTTCTATCCAGTAATCGTCTAACTATTATATCGTCAGTTCGAAAACCAAAAGACATGATAACTACATAGACAGCATCTCCTTCGGGAATATAATTTTCTATGGTTTCAAATTCAGCAACTTGTTTCGAATGAACAAAATCATTGCTCATCATGGTGTTCAAATTTTCTCTGTGATCGAGAAGATGAACTTCAAAATCCAATCGAGAAAGCACTTCACTCAAAGCCAAACCAACGTGTCCGCCACCAATGATATATACTTTTTGAACCACGGCGTTTTTCTCTTTATAAATCCACTCCGTATTTTCGGGATGTTCTGAATTAATGGTTATACCATAATTTGAATAAGCAATCGAAACCTCTTTTTGAGACAGAATCTTATCGATTTTAGAAATAAAATCGGAATAAATATCATAAAAAGCAATCGTTTGTTGACCAGAACATATCATTCCCGATTGATTTTTAGGTGCTTTTTTGTCGTGAATTTGGTGTTTTATAAAAGGTTGAAATTCAGTTTTTTTTAGTAATGTCTGTGCATATTGCACTAATTTATGCTCCATAATTCCACCACCAATGGTCCCGAACATTTGATTTTTTGTCACTAGCATTTTAAAACCTTTTCTACCCGGACTGCTACCTTCATTGGCAATGACAATCATCAAGATTAATCGCTCTTCTTGCCGTAGCAATTTCGACATTTTTATGTAGGTATCTAAAACCATTGGCTGCTCATTGAATAATAAATGGCCATTAAACCTGAAAATAGGGTACTTGCTACAAATCTATCTTTCAAAAGGATTTTGTTTTGTATATAATAATTCGCCAAAACAGATATTGGAATATTGATTAAAAATGATAAAAGTCCAATTTTCAATAAGCTAAAGTTAATTTGGAAAAATTTTCCAGAAAAAAGCATCAGCAAACACAAGTGACGAGCAATCCATAAAGGGTTGAAATACAGTAGTACAATTGTAGCTTTGATTAATCGCTTTTTTACTTTTTGTTTTTTAAATCTTTTTATAAATTTATCTATCCAATTAAAAAATAGTTGAATTTCAAAAGCATACAAAAAGACTCCAAGTAAAAACACACAAACTGCTCTAAAAAAACTAAAATCATCTGACAAAATAGAGGCAATCGAATCGCCAATCATAAAAACAAACCCACCAAAAAAATTACTGAAATATTTTTTTTTACTAAAAATCATTTGCTTATAACTGTTGTGGTTTGTAGAGGTCCATTAAAACTTTTTCTGGGGTGTAAGGTGCATTTATGATCAATTCAGCATTTGGGTTGAACGATTTTATCGCATTACGAATGGCAAAATAAGCTCCAATTCCATACATTATAGGTGGTTCTCCAACCGCTTTTGATTTCTTGATGGCTAATTCGTGACCTTCAGTTTCTAAATGTCTAATGTTTATTTCTTTAGGTACAGAATAAATATCGGGAACTTTATAAGTAGAAAGTGCATTCGAAACCAATCTTCCTTGCTCGTTATAAATAATTTCTTCCAATGTCATCCATCCAATTCCTTGTACCAATCCACCTTCAATTTGACCATTATCGATTGTTGGATTCATGCTTTTTCCAAAATCATGTACGATATTTACACTTTCAAAATTATATATTCCTTTCAAACAATCAACAGTTACTTCTAAAATTGCCGTTCCATATACATGATAAGCAAATGGATGTCCCTTCTCTTTTGATTTATCATAATGAATGGTAGGGGTAGAATAATGGGCATTCTCGCTCAATGCCACTCTCAACGTAAACGCTTTCATAACTAAATCTTGCCAAGTCATCTCGGTATTTTTAGCGCTGGCAATAACTAACTCGTCTTTAATTTCTATAACTTCAGTGTCAAATTCTTTTTGAGCGACCGTTTTTAATCGATCCAACAAATTATTGCAAGCTATTTGCAATGCTTTTCCATTAAGGTCAGCACCAGCACTTGCGGCAGTTGGTGACGTATTGGCAACTCTAAGTGTATTGGTAGATTCTATTCTAACACTTGAAGGTTTTATTCCAAATGTTTCGGTTACGATTTGAAGCATTTTGGTGTTAACTCCTTGTCCCATTTCGACTGCGCCAGTATTTACTACGACACTTCCATCATGATAAATATGTACCAATGCACGTGCGTGATTCATCATGGTATTGGTAAACGAAATTCCAAAACAAATTGGCTGGATGGCTAATCCTTTTTTAAATCGTGAATTGGTAGCGTTAAAAGATTCGATCCTCTCTTTTTGAGCATCATAATTATAGCTTTTCATACAGCTTTCCCAGGTATTTTTTGCTTCTGTTTGTTGCAAAATCTGACCATAAGATAATTCGTCGCCATCTTGTACCAAATTAATTTTTTGTATCAAAGAGGGGCTTACGCCTAAATTTTCTGCCGCTTTCACGATGGCCGCTTCAATTACAAATTTACCTTGTGGCCCGCCAAAACCTCGGAAAGCAGTATTAGGAGGTAAATTAGTTTTACAACTGTATGCTCTTGCAATTACATTGGGAACAAAATAGGCGTTGGTAGAGTGAAATAACGTTCGTTCCATCACAGCTGGCGACAAATCTGCAGCGGCTCCTGCATTTTGATAATGGGTAACTTCGTAAGCTAAAATTTTATAATCTTTGGTTAAACCAATTTTAAAATCGGCTGAATAAGGATGCCTTTTTCCAGTCATTCGCATATCATCCATTCGATGCATCGCCATTTTTACAGGCTTATGCAAAAGTTGGGATGCTAAAGCAACCATGACTGCCCAAGGAGTTGCTTGGTCTTCTTTTCCGCCAAAACCTCCACCCAAACGAACAGTGTCAATTTCGATTTTATGCATGGGAATCCCCAGAACTCTGGCCACCATTCTTTGAACAGCTGTTGGTCCTTGAGTCGATGAAGATATAATTATACTTCCGTCTTCTTTTGGTCGAGCATAAGCTCCTTGTGTTTCTATGTACAAATGTTCTTGCCCATTTACATCGGTTCTGCCTTCAAAAACAAAATCGCATTGCGACCACGCTTGTGCCGTATTTCCAAGGGTAAAAGACCTTGGAGACATAATAAGTTTGTTTTGTTTTTGTGCTTCCCGTGCATCTGTAATAATGGGTAATTCTTCGTAATCTACTTTGATAAGTTTTGCTGCTTGACGACAATGATGCTCAGATGTCCCAATAATAAGAGCAATTACTTGACCCCGAAAATGCACTTCGCCTTCGGCAAATAAAGGTTCGTCAGGAAGGATTCCTCCAATTTGATTTTCTCCTGGAATGTCTTTAGCCGTTAATATTGTAACGATGCCAGCTCTATTCAAGGCATTTTCAAAATCGATGCTTTTAATTTTGGCATGAGCCACCGTGGAATCAAAAGGCAATGCATAAAGGGTTCCCTTGATTTCTTGAATGTCATCAAGATAAATCGATTTTCCTTTTACGTGATTATGTGCGTCTATATTAATCATATTAAGTCATCCATTTTAATGGTTTCGGGGAAAAGAGCGATAAAATGTGCAAAAAACAATTGGCGCGCCAGGAGTCTTTTGTATTCTTCCGTTCCACGAGCATCGCCAATTGGCGCTAATTCGTTTTGTAAAATTTGTTCCGCTTGTTTAATTGTATCAGTATCTATTGATTTGTTTACCAAAAAATCATTGGTTTTTGATAAATATTTCGGTATTGGGCCAACACCACCTATAGAAATGTGGACCTCAAGGATTGTGTTTTCTTTCGTGCTAATTGTTAAAGCAGTGTTTACACTGGCAATATCTAGATATTGTCGTTTACATACTTTTTCAAAATTAAATTTACTGCTGGTATCGGGGATTTCAAAAGTGATTTCGGAAATGATTTCGTCTTCGGTTTTGTTGAGTACTTTATAGCCTAAATAAAAATCTTTCAATGGTATTTCACGAGATTCGTTTTCTTTATTGGTCAACGTAATTTTTGCTTTCAAAGCCAACAATATAATCGTAAAATCACCAATAGGAGAGCCATTGGCCAGATTTCCTGCAATAGTTGCGATGTTTCGAATTGGTGTTGAAGAAACTAATTTTAAATAGTTGTACCAATTTGGAATTTTCTCTAAAAGTGTTTTATTGACAATCAAATCAGAAATTGTAACGGCTGATTTTATAGAACAAAAATCACCTTCAAAAGTGATGCGATTCAGTGAGTTTTTATCAAACAAATAGTTCAAATCCATATCGTGTAATTCGTCATGTTTTTGAACGTATAAATCGGTTCCGCCGCCAATAGGAATGTTTCCTTCGGTGTTATATTTTAGATTAAAGTCATTTAATTGGTCTTCGATATGTAGAAAATATTCAGGAATAAATTCATTTTCGACTAGCCATCTTAAAGGGTTTTCAGAATTTTTATTTTGTAGTTTTTCGGCTAATTTTGCTACGGCACGTTCAATAGATTTGTAGCCCGTGCAACGGCAAATATTACCATCGATAGCACTAATGGCGCCTTCAATATTGGGTGATTCACAAGTTAATGCATAGCCGCTCATAGAGTTTATGAATCCCGGTGTGCAAAATCCACATTGTGTTCCTGATAAATCGACTAAGGCTTGTTGCGCTTGGTTGAGTTTGTCCGGAAGGTTTAATCCTTCAATGGTTACTACGTGTTTGCCATGAACATTGGGCAGTGGTGTGAGGCAAGAAGTTGCGCTGAAATATTCTAATTTTCCGTCTTTTAGCGAACCAATTAAAATGGTACAAGCTCCACAATCGCCTTCACGGCAACCAATTTTTGTACCGCGTAAATTTTCATCATAACGAATGAAATCAAGCAAAGTGATGTTGCCCGGATTTTGTTTATGAATGACTTGGTTATTTAAAATAAATTGAATCATGAAAATAAATTAGGAATCAATATTCTGTTTTAGTAATACTCTCTGACCATAACCGAAAAGCCTCCAAAGCTTCATCTCTCATCATTTGAGCAGTGGTCAACTTCCTGTCTTGAAAAGGAATTTCGATTTCTTCGTAGATAAACTGGTCGTCAAAATTAATATCGGCAGCATCTTTTTTAGTGTTGGCAAAATACATTTTATCTGGTCTAGCCCAGTAAATTGCGCCCAAACACATTGGGCACGGTTCGCAACTTGTATAGATTTCGCAACCATCTAATTGGAAAGTTCCTAATGTTTTGCATGCATTTCTAATGGCGACTATTTCCGCATGTGCAGTTGGGTCGCCCGAAGAGGTTACTTCGTTTGCGCCACGAGCAATAATTTCACCATCTTTCACAATTACGGCACCAAAAGGGCCGCCCTTGCCAGACATTACATTTTCAATAGACAGGCGAATGGCTTCCTGCATAAACTCATTTTGTTTGTTTGAACACATTTATATCGTTTTTGGTAAAATAATAAATTAATAATCTAGCCCGTGGGGTTTAATTATTTAAAGTAAAAAAATGATTAAATGTTTGGTCAGAACACTTTAATTCTGATAAAGAAATTATACCCATTTTAATTTTTTTGTGGGGGTAAAAATAGTGTATAATTATGAGTTGAATGGTATAAGTAGTATGTTTTTTTGAAGAGACCTTTCAATGTCTTATTTTGTATTTCAGATCGGTAAGCAAGAATAGTTTAATTACATCCCTTTTTTATCACTCAAATCACTCAAATGCAAACGAAGCGCATCGACCGAAATGTTAATTTCCCAAAAAGAAAATCCCAATGAAATTAACAAACTGAGCAAACTCATCCCAAAGAGATATACTCCAAATAATTGTAGCTCTAAAAACAATAAAAGCATTGAAAACACAGATACGAATAAACTCAAGACCCCAGCCATTTGCATATATCGGATGAGTGTTAAGCGTAAGTTTAGGTTTTTAATTTCTAATAAAATTAAACTATTTTCTTTTTCCTTGTAGGCTTTTTTTAGTCCTCTTATGATTGTGGCTATAGTAAGAAACCGATTGGTATAGGCCAATAAAATTAGAGAAGTGGCCGAGAACAGAAGGGCGGGAGTTTCTATTTGTAAGATCATTTTATTTGATTTTTTATAAGTTCAACTTTCAAAGTTCGTTATTCTTTTGTCAATATCGAATTCTTTTAAGTAAAAAACCTGCAAGTTCCGATTCTTCGGAATAACTCACAGGCATTTCTTCTTTTAATCGGTTATGCGAATAACTGGTTAAACAAATTATTTATTTTATCAAATCGAAACTTCTCTTCACAAAAGCCGTAAGCTCTTCGCCTTTTAACAAGTTTTGCGATAATTTTGCCAAGTCTAAAGCCTGTTTTACCAAACCTTCTTGCGCTGTTTTATCCTTCATGTTCAAAATATTTGAAGCCAATTCAGAATTGGTGTTTACTACCAAATTATACATTTCTGGCATGTTCCCCATTCCGAACATTCCGCCACCGCCAGACTGACTCATCTCTTTCATTCTTCGCATAAATTCCGGTTGCGTGATAATAAAAGGAGCTGCTTGACTATCCATGGGTTGTAATTGAACCTGATAGTTTTGTTTAGGAACCAACGCTTCTAAAACTATTTTTAAGCTTTCTTTTTCTTCATCGGATAATTTAGAAATCGTAGTTTCCTCTTTTTTGATTAAATTATCGATATGATCTGAATCGACCCTCACAAAAGTTAACTCTTTGTTGTCTCCTTCTATTTTTTGAATTAAATGTGGGATAATTGGAGAATCTAAAAGCAGGACTTCATATCCTTTTTCTTTTGCTATTTCAATATAAGAATGTTGCGCTTCTTTATTTCCAGCATATAAAACGACTAATTTTCCGTCCTTGTCAGTTTGGTTTACGGCTAATTTTTCTTTTAATTCTTCTAAAGTATAATACGCATTATCAACTGTTGGATACAAAACAAAAGCGGATGATTTTTCATAGAATTTGTCTTCTGATAGCATTCCGTATTCTAAAACAATTTTGATATCGTTCCATTTTTTTTCAAATTCTTCACGGTTTTCAGTAAATAACGATTTCAATTTATCAGCAACTTTACGAGTGATGTAATTCGAAATTTTCTTCACTGCTGCGTCTGATTGCAAGCTAGAACGCGAAACATTTAAAGGGATATCTGGCGAATCAATCACCCCTTTCAACATGGTCAAAAATTCAGGAACAATTCCTTCAACATTGTCAGTTACATATACCTGATTTTGATACAATTGAATCTTATCTTTTTGAATTTGTAAGTCAGAACCCAGTTTTGGGAAATACAAAATCCCCGTTAAGTTAAACGGATAATCTACATTTAAATGAATGTGAAATAAAGGTTCTTCAAATTGCATTGGATACAATTCGTGGTAAAAACTTTTATAATTTTCATCAGATAATTCTGCTGGTTGTTTAGTCCAAGCCGGATTTGGGTTGTTGATGATGTTGTCAGTTTCAACTTCGGTGAACGTTTTATCTTTATCCTCTGGCGCAACTTCTTCGCCCTTTTTTTGCTCTATTTTTTCTTTTCTAGTTCCAAATTTAATTGGAATAGGCATAAACTTATTGTACTTATTTAACAATTCTTTGATTTTGTATTCTTCCAAAAAATCTAATGAATCTTCTGCAATATGCAAAATAATTTCAGTTCCACGAGTAGTTTTATCACTTGGTTCCAGCGTAAATTCAGGACTTCCGTCACAAGTCCAGTGGGCCGCTGGTTCTTCTTTATGTGATTTAGTTAAGATTTCTACTTTGGAAGCTACCATAAAAGCAGAATAAAAACCAAGTCCAAAGTGACCAATTATCCCAGAATCTTTAGCAGAATCTTTATATTTTTCCAAAAACTCTTCGGCACCAGAAAAAGCAATTTGGTTGATGTATTTCTCCACTTCTTCCGCAGTCATTCCCAATCCTTGGTCAATAATGTGAAGTTTTTTGCCTTCTTTGTCGATTTTTACTTCAATGATAGGGTTGCCATATTCCGCTTTAGCTTCACCAATACTTGTTAAATGTTTTAATTTTAGTGTAGCATCGGTTCCATTAGAAATCAGTTCACGCAAAAAGATTTCGTGATCGCTATATAGAAATTTCTTGATTAAAGGGAAGATGTTTTCTACCGAAACATTAATTTTTCCAGTTGTCATATTTTTAGTTTTTAAATTTATTTTTTATGAATCTAATTCTTTCAAATAAGATACCAAATAGTGTTAAAGTGACAAATTGACATTTTAATCTGTTTTAATTATTTTTTTATTGTTTCCAAAATTAAGTCCAAAACAAGCTTTAAATTATTTTCATCTTCTTGATAACTCCTTAAAGTAAAATTATTGTTATATTGTGCTAAATTTTTAAATTTGCATCCTAAATTTTATTAAAAGACCATTACAATGTACCATTCAAAAATCGCAGGATTAGGATATTATGTTCCTTCCAATGTCGTAACCAACGACGACTTGTCTAAAATTATTGACACTAATGACGAATGGATTCAGGAAAGAACCGGAATTCAAGAGAGAAGACATATCATTAGGGGTGAAGATACTACCACAACAATGGGCGTGAAAGCTGCGAGAATCGCTATTGAACGTTCAGGAATTTCCAAAGAAGACATCGATTTTGTGGTTTTTGCCACCTTGAGTCCAGATTATTACTTTCCTGGTCCAGGAGTTTTAGTACAGCGCGATTTGGGTCTAAAAACTGTTGGCGCATTAGATGTTAGAAATCAATGTTCAGGTTTTATTTATGCATTATCTGTTGCAGATCAATATATTAAAACCGGAATGTACAAAAACGTTTTGGTAATTGGATCTGAAGTACATTCAGCTGGGTTGGATATGACTTCTCGTGGACGTGGAGTTTCGGTTATATTTGGCGATGGAGCTGGAGCTGCTGTCATAAGCAGGGAGGAAGATTTGACAAAAGGAATTCTTTCTACTCACTTACATTCAGAAGGGCAACATGCCGAAGAATTGATTGTAAAAGCGCCAGGAATGGGTGGCCGCTGGGTAACTGACATCCTTGCAGATGATGATCCTAATGACGAAAGTTATTTTCCTTATATGAATGGACAATTTGTATTTAAAAATGCTGTGGTTCGTTTTTCAGAAGTTATCAACGAAGGTTTGCAAGCCAATAATTTACAAGTTTCGGATATTGATTTGCTTGTTCCTCATCAGGCAAATTTGAGAATTTCCCAATTTATTCAGAAGAAATTCGGATTGAATGATGACCAAGTTTTTAGCAATATTCAAAAATACGGAAATACAACGGCGGCTTCTATTCCTATTGCGTTAACGGAAGCTTGGGAGCAAGGAAAAGTAAAAACAGGAGATACAATAGTTTTAGCTGCTTTTGGCAGTGGTTTTACTTGGGGAAGCGCTATCATAAAATGGTAAATTAGATTTTATAGTTTTAAAAATCAAAAAACCCGAAGTGGCATACTTCGGGTTTTTCTTTACAACAAAATTAAAATTAAACTAATTTATAAAAGTCAACTGCTACCTTTGGTCTTGTTTTCATCTCTTTGGCATCCTTGAATTACTGTATGTTTTTTAATTTCAAAACGGGTGTTGAATTCAATAAAGCTGATTTGATTTTTCATTATTAGAGAAATATTTCCAACATATAGATAACTAGTAGATTTTGCAATCGATAAATTGTTACATAAAAATTGAAAACAATCGATAATTTGTATTCTTACAGAAGTAATCCTCCTAATTTTTAAGAAGAAATTATCTCTCTTTCCAATTTTCAAATTGAGGCATAATAACTATCTTTGCAGCTTTAAAAAAACAAATAAAATGACATTACCACAAATTCTTACCCCTTCAATTGAAAAAGCCGTCCAAGCTTTATTTGACGTTGCCATTGACAAAGTTGAATTTCAAACTACACGAAAGGATTTTGAGGGTGATATCACGATGGTAATTTTTCCTTTATTGAAAGTTGTTAAAAGCAATCCGGTCGAATTGGGAAATAAAATAGGCAACTATTTGGTCGAAAATCTACCAGAAGTTAGCAAGTTTAACGTAGTTTCCGGTTTTTTGAACATCGTTATTTCCGACGAATATTATTTGAATTTTTTTAATAGAATTAGAAAAAATGAAAAATTTGGTTTTGTAACTTCTAGTCCAAACGAGAAAGCTGTGATGGTTGAATATTCTTCACCAAACACGAATAAACCTTTGCATTTAGGTCACGTTCGAAATAATCTTTTAGGTTATTCTGTTGCTGAAATTATTAAAGCTTCAGGCAAAAAAGTTTATAAAACTCAAATTATCAATGATCGTGGAATTCATATTTGCAAGTCGATGTTGGCTTGGCAAAAATTTGGAAATGGAGCAACTCCTGAAAGTATGGGTTTAAAAGGCGATAAATTAGTTGGAAATTTTTACGTTGCTTTTGACAAAGCTTATAAAGAAGAAATTACGCAATTAATGAGCGAAGGAAGAACCGAAGACGAAGCTAAAAAGCAAGCGCCAATTATTCTTGAAGCGCAAGAAATGTTACTGAAATGGGAAGCTGGTGATACCGAAGTTATTTTACTTTGGAAAACAATGAACCAATGGGTTTATGACGGATTCGCAACAACATATAAAAATATAGGAGTCAATTTTGATAGTTATTATTACGAAAGTAACACCTATTTATTAGGAAAAGACGTGGTTCAAATTGGTTTGGAGAAAGGAGTTTTCGAAAAAGATCCCGACGGTTCAGTATGGATCGACTTGACCGACGAAGGTTTAGATAGAAAAATAGTACTGCGTTCAGACGGAACCGCAGTTTATATGACGCAGGATATTGGAACTGCAATTCAACGTGTAAAGGATTTTCCAGACGTTGGTGGAATGGTTTATACAGTTGGCAATGAACAGGATTATCATTTCAAAGTTTTGTTTTTGATATTGAAAAAACTCGGTTTTGATTGGTCAAAAAACCTCTTTCATTTATCTTACGGAATGGTCGATTTGCCTTCCGGAAAAATGAAAAGTCGAGAAGGTACCGTTGTCGATGCCGATGACTTGATGCAAGAGATGACGTATACGGCACAAAAAATTGCCGAAGATTTAGGAAAACTAGAAAGTTATTCACCCGAAGAAAAAGGAACATTGTATAAAACCATTGGACTCGGCGCCTTGAAATATTACATTTTGAAAGTCGATCCAAAAAAACGAATCCTTTTCGACCCCGAAGAATCAGTTGATTTTGCTGGAAATACCGGGCCGTTTATTCAATATACTTACGCAAGAATCCAGTCGATAATTCGTAAGTCAAATTTTTATTTTTTAAATAAAGCAGAAATAGAATCACTTCACGAAAAAGAAAAAGGATTATTGAAACAAATTGAATTGTTTCCAGAAGTAATTCAAAATGCGGCTCAAAACCAGAGTCCAGCACTTGTCGCCAATTATACTTATGATTTGGTTCGCGAATACAATTCGTTTTATCAAACGGTTTCGATTTTGGGTGAAGAAGATTTAGAAAAAAAAATATTCCGAGTACAACTTTCGAAAAAGGTAGCAGATACAATTGCTTTGGCATTTCAATTATTGGGAATTGATGTCCCTGAAAGGATGTAGTTTTGCACCCTATAATCCAAGGAGCGATTGTAGCTTCTTAACTTTATATTATATTTGCATTTTAATAAAATAAAAAATCATGTTCGATAATTTAAGCGATAAATTAGACAAGGCCTTTCACATACTGAAAGGACACGGAAAAATAACTGAAGTTAACGTTGCCGAAACTCTTAAAGAAGTTCGTCGTGCTTTATTGGATGCCGATGTCAACTTTAAAATTGCCAAAGATTTTACCACAAAAGTAAAAGAAAAAGCAATTGGACAAAACGTATTAACGACACTTCAACCCGGACAGTTACTGGTAAAAATTGTTAAGGACGAGCTAACCGAATTGATGGGTGGAGATGTTGCTGGAATCAATCTTTCTGGTACTCCAACGGTTATTTTGATGTCAGGATTACAAGGTTCAGGAAAGACTACTTTTTCTGGAAAATTGGCAAATTATCTTCAAACTAAAAAGGGTAAAAAACCACTTTTGGTTGCCTGTGATATTTATCGTCCTGCTGCAATTCAGCAATTATATGTTGTTGGAGATTCAATCGCTGTCGAAGTATATTCAGAACCAGAAAATAAAAATCCAGTTGAAATTGCTCAAAATGCTATCAAGCATGCTAAAGCAAATGGTTTCAATGTAGTAATTGTGGATACTGCCGGACGTTTGGCTGTAGATGAAGCAATGATGACTGAAATCTCAAATGTTCACAAAGCTATTCAACCACACGAAACTTTATTTGTTGTTGATGCGATGACAGGTCAAGATGCGGTAAATACGGCAAAAGCTTTCAATGACCGATTAAATTTCGATGGTGTAATTCTAACTAAATTAGACGGTGATACTCGTGGTGGAGCAGCTTTGTCTATTAAGTCTGTAGTCAATAAACCAATAAAATTTGTTGGTACCGGCGAAAAAATGGATGCCATCGACGTGTTCTATCCTACTCGTATGGCGGAACGAATCCTTGGAATGGGAGATGTTGTGTCTTTGGTAGAAAGAGCGCAAGAGCAGTATGACGAAGAAGAAGCTAGAAAAATTCAAAAGAAAATTGCTAAGAACGAATTTGGTTTTGACGATTTCCTTTCCCAAATCCAACAAGTGAAGAAAATGGGTAATATGAAGGATTTGGTAGGAATGATTCCCGGAGCTACAAAAGCAATGAAGGATGTCGAGATTGAAGACGATGCATTCAAATCTATTGAGGCTATCATCCATTCTATGACTCCAAAAGAAAGATCAAAACCAGTCATAATTGACGTAAAAAGAAAAACTAGGATTGCCAAAGGTTCCGGGACAAAAATCGAGCAAGTCAATCAATTGATGAAACAGTTCGAGCAAATGAGCAAGATGATGAAAATGATGCAAGGCCCAGGCGGAAAAAATATGATGAAAATGATGGGCAATATGAAAGGTGGAATGCCACAAGGAATGAGATAAATTGGTTTAAGGTTCAAAAGTTTAAATTTGTTTAAAGTTTTGAACTTCATTTTTTTTTTTTTTTTTAACAACACACTATGTTTTTTAAGGTTTATTTTAAAGTCATCCAAGCCTTTAAACGTTTAAACTTTCAAACTTTCAAACAAAATTAAAATGCAATTACTAGACGGGAAAAAAACATCGGAAGACATTAAAAACGAGATTGCGGCCGAAGTAAGGCAAATGATAGCTGCCGGTCAAAAAGTTCCTCATTTAGCAGCTGTTATTGTAGGTACTAATGGTGCAAGTTTGACTTATGTGGGAAGTAAAGTAAAATCGTGTCAACAAATTGGATTTGAATCTACTTTGGTGTCGTTGCCAGAAAACATTTCAGAAATCGATTTGCTTTCAAAAATAAAGGAATTAAATGAAGATGATGATTTAGATGGTTTTATCGTTCAATTGCCTCTGCCAAAACATATAGACGAGCAAAAAATTCTGATGGCTATTGATCCGGATAAAGATGTAGATGGATTTCATCCTACTAATTTTGGAAAAATGGCTTTGGAAATGGAAACATTTTTGCCAGCAACTCCTTATGGAATAATGGAATTGTTAGAACGTTACAAAGTAGAAACAGCAGGCAAACATACCGTAGTTATTGGACGTAGCCATATTGTGGGTCGACCAATGAGTATTTTGATGAGTCGCAAAGGATATCCTGGAGATTCTACGGTAACTCTTACTCACAGTAGAACCAAGAACATTGAAGAGTACACAAAAAATGCAGATATTATCATCACGGCTCTTGGTGTTCCAAATTATCTTAAAGCCAATATGGTAAAGGATGGTGTTGTTATTATTGACGTTGGTATTACCAGAGTGGAAGACGCTTCTAATCCAAAGGGTTATGTAATTACTGGCGATGTCGATTTTGATGAAGTTAGTAAAAAATCTTCATTCATAACACCCGTTCCAGGTGGAGTAGGGCCAATGACAATTGCGATGTTGCTGAAAAACACGCTTTTAGCCAGAAAAATTAGAAGTATAAGTAAGTAATATTTCTCCCGAAATCAACAACAAAGCCTATTCAACTGAATAGGCTTTGTTGTTTTATAAATTATTTTAATTATTTATTTGTTAATTGAAAATAAAGTATAACTTTGCATTACAAAGTACTTTATATTATGAATCAGAAACAACAAGAAGATTTATCACACATTCGTTCCATGATGGAACGCTCTTCAAGATTTATTTCATTAAGCGGACTCTCAGGAGTATTTGCTGGTTTATCTGCTTTGATTGGCGGATTGTATGCGTACCTATTGGTTGATAGGATGAATGATGAATATTATTATGGGAATAGTATATCGTATAATGAAGATTTGATTTTCCAATTATTTTTTATTGCAATGCTTATTTTGTTTTTTGCTTTATCATTTGGAATCTTCTTTACGATTCGAAAAAGCCGAAAGTACAATTTACCCATTTGGACGATAGCTACCAAAAAAATGCTTGTCAATTTAGCCATTCCATTACTAGTTGGTGGTGTATTTTGTTTAGCACTTTTATACCATGGGGTTTTTGTTTTATTGGCTCCAGCAACTTTAATATTTTATGGATTAGCATTGATTAATGCTGAGAAATATACTTTTTCGGATATTAAATATTTAGGATTTTGTGAGTTAATTTTAGGTTGTATTTCTCTTTTCTATGTTGGATACGGTTTGATTTTTTGGATCATTGGATTTGGAATTTTACATATCTTATATGGTTTGCTACTATTCAAAAAATATAAATAAACCATCAAATGGGAATTATTGATAAACTAAATAAAGACTTCGAAAGCCGTGTCAGATTGGGAATTATGTCCATTTTGATGGTCAATGATTGGATTGATTTTACCGAAATGAAAGCGCTTTTGAATATCACAGACGGTAATTTAGCCAGTCATTCTTCAGCGCTTGAACGAGGGGAGTATATCGAAATTAAAAAAGAATTTGTGGGCAAGAAACCAAAAACATCTTATAGAGTTACTAATTTAGGAAGAGCTTCTTTTGTGTCACATTTAAACAGTCTTGAAAAATTATTCAAATCAAAATAACTTTTTTTTTAACCATTTACTTTGAAAATCAAAGTACTTTTAAATTTTTAATTATGAAAAAACACCATTTAATTTTAGGTTGTACAGCCATTTTTGTTTTACTTTTTTACAAGGAATCTGTTGGAGTTAATCTAGCTTTATTCGGAATTATATTGGCAATTTTAGTCTATATACGATTCGAAAAAAAGACCATTTTGATAAAGATTTTATTTGTCAGTTCAATACTTTCTTGTTTTGCATTTGCTTGGTATGCCGATTTCTTTTCTTTTTTAGCTTTATTCTTTTCTTTGATTTTTCTGCAATTTCAAAATGAAAGTAGCAAACTTAAAATCATTCAATCGATTCCTGCAGTTTTCATTACTGGAATCACTTCATTAGGAAGGCCTTTTATCTTCAATCAATGGTTGCCTCAAGCAAAAATTGATAATAACGGTGCCAAGAAGTTAATTGCGTATTTCTTAATCCCATTACTATTTTTAATTGTATTTTTTATAGCCTATTCTTATGGTAGTGATACCTTTTCAGGAATATTTGACTATGAGTTAGATATTGATTTTTGGCCTTTAGTATTTATTACAATTTTGGGATTTTATTTTTCTTTTAGTTATTGGAATTACTGGGTTCCAGAATATTTTTATATCAATAGCCATCAATTAAATAACGATTTTTCTAAAGAAAGTAAACAGGATTTTACGCCTAGTTTTTCTTTTTTAGATATTGATTTTGAGCGTAAAAGTGGTGAGATTTCGTTAGTGCTTTTAAATTTAATGCTTTTGGTTTTTATAGGAACCTATAATTATGAACAATTTTTCAAAGAAGAATCAAAAACCGTACTTAGTGCTGCAACTCACGACAGAGTAAACGCAGTGATTATTTCAATTATCATGGCAGTGGGTGTTATATTGTTTTACTTTAAAAAAGGATTTAATTTTGACACTAATGCTAACTTTTTAAAAAGATTGGCTAAGATTTGGGTTGGCCTTAATGCAATATTGATCATAAGTTCGGCCGTGAAAAACTCGGAATACATCCTTCATTTTGGAATGACATATAAAAGGTTAGGAGTATATGCCTTTTTGGTTTTAACTCTAATTGGATTGGGATTTACCTATTATAAAATTAAAAATCAAAAAACGAATGCTTTTCTTTTTAATCAAATGCTTTGGTGTGTTTATGGTTTGATATTGTTATGTAGTTTTGTTAATTGGGGAAATCTAATTACAAGTTACAATGTTTCTGTGAATAAAGGGGTAGAGCCCAAATTCTTGAAAAGTTTAAATTATAATGAAGAATATCGTCAGCAATATTTTTCTGATTCATCAATTCTTTCCATAAATGATTACGACAGAGAAGGTGATGTAGAATATGAACAAAGTAAAAGCTTTCTTTCCAAAGCTTTATATTATGAGTTCGTTTCTTTGAAGTAGAAGGATTATAAAAGCAAAAAACCAAGAACTTAATCTTGGTTTTTTACTTTTAATAATCTCCTCTTTTCTTAAACCTTGGATCGTCTTTTTTGATGAATTCGGTTCTGCGTTTTGGAGTTTCTTGTTTTGGCAAACTAGCCTCTTCGGTTTTGCTCGAGGGTGCAATCAATTCGTTGAGTTCCTTGATTTCGGCATCGCTTAAATCGCGATAACGCCCAACAGGAATATCTAGCGAGATATTGATGATTCGAATGCGTTTCAAAGCAATAACTTCATAACCCAAATATTCGCACATTCTTCGAATTTGGCGGTTTAAACCTTGAGTCAAGACGATTTTGAAAATAGTCGCACTGATTTGTTCTACTTTGCATTTCCGGGTAATGGTATCCAAAATAGGAATTCCATTTCCCATTTTTTCAATAAAACGATCTGTTATGAGTTTGTTGACCGTTACTGTATATTCTTTTTCATGGTTGTTTCTGGCGCGAAGAATTTTGTTTACAATATCGCCATCATTGGTCATAAAAATCAATCCTTCACTGGCTTTGTCTAATCTTCCAATGGGGAAAATACGTGTGGGATAATTGATGTAATCCACAATATTATTGCGAACTTCTAAGTTGGTGGTACATTCAATTCCTTCGGGTTTGTTGAAAGCCAAATAAACGGATTTCTCCCTTTTTTCTCGGATTAACTTGCCGTCAATGCGTACTTCGTCATCAGGTGAAACCTTGGTCCCTAATCCTGGTATGATTCCGTTAATGGTTACGCGACCTTCTTCTATAATTTTATCGGCTTCACGTCGCGAACAAAAACCAGTTTCTCCGATGAATTTATTAAGGCGCTTTAGATTTTCTTCCATAAGACAAAAGTAAACAAATTACTTCGTCTGTTCGCTATGCTCGGGTGGAAATGGTATGATTTGTAAATTTTAGAATGTTTTTCAGCAGCAAGTATTTATCAAAAAAAAAGTTTTAATCAAATAAAAATAGAGACACTTTTTTATACAAATCATCATCATGTAATTTATGTCCTAACCCAGAAGTTTCTATAAACTGAACATCTTTCCAAGCACCGACAATTTTTTTTGCTTCCTCAAATAAAACGACTTTATCGTCAATATCGTGTGCCACCAAACCTTTTACATCAATTTTTGAAGCAAATAATTTCCCTGAAAATTGTTCTAAGTTTCGATTTAAGATTTTAATATATTTTTTCTCCAATGTTTTTGAAATTCTGGTATTCAAACTCAATAGGCTAATGAAATTATTAAATAGAATTTTAAAATCACTTGGAGCCCCTAAAATCACCATTTTTTCGATTGAAGGACTTTGATATTTGTATTGATAATACAAACACGTTTGCCCGCCCATTGAGTGGCCAATTAAATATTGTGGTTTAAATTTCTCGACAATTAAGTGTATAAATTCGGCATATTTCAGAATAGTAAATTCTTTACCACTTGATAATCCTTGTGCAGGTCCATCAATGGCAATAATAGTACTTCCTGATTTTTTGAGGTAAGGCAATAAGTTTTCCCAGCGAGAGGAATTACTTTCCCAACCGTGAACTAATAAAATCACGGTTTTGTTTCCTTTCCAAGTGTAGGATTGAATGCAATCCTCTTCGTATTGAAAAGTTTCAGAATGTGATTCTTGAAGGATTTTAGGAAGTTTTTTTTTGGATAATTTTCCTTTTCTAGGTTCACTATAAAAAGCGTGAGCAATATGCCCAGCTTTTTTTGGAAACACAAAACTCAAGAGATTGATGTATAATCCAATAGATTTTGTCAGTAAAAAATGAAATGAATTTTTCATATAAAAAAAGTCCCGATTTTTGTCGGGACTTAAGTGTTTTAGAATTTAGCGAAAAGCTTTTCCATTTTCTCTTTTTCTTCTTCAGCCAGAACGCTGTCGACTAATATTCTTCCTGAATGTTCATCGGTGATGATTTTCTTTCTGGAAGCAATTTCCACTTGTGTTTGAGGAGGAATAGTAAAAAATGATCCAGCCGAAGCTCCTCTTTCAATAGAAACAACAGCTAAGCCATTGCGAACACTTGATCTTATTCTGTTATAAGCTGTCAATAATCTTTCTTCGATTAATTTTTGGTATTCCGCAGATTTCTCTGTTAAAAAAGCTTCTTCTTTAGCGGTTTCGGCCATAATGGCGTCTAATTCTGATTTTTTATGTTTCAAGTGATTAGATTTAGTTTCTAATCTTTCTTTTGATTGTGTGATTACTTCTTTTTTGTGTTCCATTGAAGCTTTCATTTCCTTAATTTGCTTTTCGGCTAATTGAATTTCCAATTCTTGAAATTCAACTTCTTTAGTCAATGAATTAAATTCTCTGTTATTACGAACAGTATCTTGCTGTTTAGTATATCTTTTTATAGATTCTTTGTGTTCGTCAATTGCATTTTTCTTCACTTTTACAAGCTCCTCGATAGCATCAAGATCGTTTTTCAGTTTTTCTGAACGGGTACTTAATCCTGCAACTTCATCTTCTAAATCTTCCACTTCTAGAGGAAGTTCACCTCTTACATTTCTGATTTCATCAATTCTAGAGTCAATCAATTGTAAATCGTAAATTGCTCTTAATTTGTCTTCAACACTCAATTCTTTTGTAGTCGCCATATTCTATGTCTATAAGTACTTAACTGGATTTGTATTTTCTTCCGATAAAACGATTGCAAAATTAAGGATTTTTTTCCGAAGAAAATCAACAATATAATTTTTTGTATAGCGTTCGCTTTCAAAATGTCCAATATCGGCCAAAAGCAGTTGATTTTCAGCCTCATAAAATTGGTGATACTTCAAATCAGCCGTCAAAAAAACGTCTGCTCCAGCCTGAATGGCATTTTTTATGGCAAAACTTCCCGATCCGCCAAGAACTGCAATTTTTTTTATGGGTTTACCCAAAAAAGAACTATGACGAATTCCGCCACATTGCATCTTGTCTTTAACGAAATTCAGAAATTCTTTTTCGTCCATTGGAACTTTCAATTCTCCAATCATTCCCAAACCAATGTTTTGATTGGCATTTTCTAAATTATAAATTTCATAAGCCACTTCTTCATAAACGTGATTTTTGAATAGCGCTTTTAAAATCTTGCTTTCTAAATTTTTTTCGAAAGTAACTTCGATTTTTATTTCGTCAGCTTCTACAAATTCAAAGCGATCGCCAATCTCTGGATTGCTGTGTTCGTTTCCTATATAAGTTCCAATTCCTTTTGAGTTGAAACTGCAATTTCCATAGTTACCAATGTTTCCTGCGCCAACGTCAAACAAAGAGTTTCGCAACTTTTCGGCATTCTCGGGAATGGTGTAAGTCACTAATTTCCGAATGAAGTTTTGTTTTGGAATTAGAATTTTTGTTTTGGTTAAACCCAATGCGTTGCAGAAAATTTTATTTACTCCATCTTGATGATTGTCTAATGCGGTGTGAACGGCATAAATGGCAATATCATTTTTTATGGCTTTTATAACAGCTCTTTCGACATAGTTTTCCCCCGTAATTTTCTTTAATCCCGAAAATAATATAGGATGAAAACACACAATCAAATTACATTTTTTTGCAATTGCCTCGTCAATTACACTTTCCAAAGCATCATGACAAACCAAAACCCCCGTTGCTTCCGATTCTTGATTTCCAACCAATAAACCTACATTATCAAAATCTTCGGCATAGGCAAGTGGCGCCATTTCTTCGAGCACGGAAATTATTTCTTTAATTTTACTCACTGTTCGATTTTTTTTGTGTTAGTGAATCTTCGATTTTATTTTTCATATTTTATAACCAACAAAGTTAAGGAAATAATAACTCAACTTTTTTATAATGATAAAATAGTATACTTTCGTAGTATGAATTTACTTCGAAAAATACTCTTTCCCTTTGCCATTTTGTATGGATTCATTACCAGTATTCGGAATTTTCTTTACGATAAAGGAATTCTTAAATCCTATTCTTTTGACATTCCCATTATTGCTGTAGGGAATCTAAGTGTTGGTGGTACGGGGAAAACCCCTCAAATTGAGTATTTAATTCGTCTACTTAAACCTAAATTTAAAGTTGCTACCTTAAGTCGTGGTTACAAAAGGAAATCCAAAGGTTTTATTTTAGCAGATTCAAATTCGAACGCAGAAATACTTGGAGACGAACCAATTCAGTTTTATAAAAAATTCAATACTATTCAGGTTGCGGTTGATGTGAATAGAAAAAACGGAATAGAACAATTGCTTTCCCAAACTAATAAACCCGAAGTTATTTTATTAGATGATGCTTTTCAACATCGAAAAGTAAAAGCAGGTTTTTATATTTTGCTAACTTCATATGGCGATTTATATTCGGATGATTTTATGTTGCCAACAAGAAATTTACGTGAAGGCAGAAGTGGAGCGAAGAGAGCCAATTTGGTTGTTGTAACAAAATGCCCCGAATCCCTTTCCATTATCGAGAAAAATGAGATTAGAACCAAATTAAAACTGGCTTTGAATCAAGAATTGTGTTTTTCTTTTGTCGATTATGATGAATTTATATATTCTGAAGGTAAAACGATGAAAGTCGAAGAAATTCGGAATATTGATAAATTACTTTTGGCAGGAATAGCAAAACCCATGCCTTTTTTCGCATATTTGCAAAGCAAAAATGATAAACGTTTGATTTTTTCCGACCATCATCATTTTACAGAAAATGATATTAGAGAAATAAAAAACAAATCACAAAACAAAATTATTATCACAACCGAAAAAGATTTCGTGAGATTGAAAGGCAAATTTACAAACAAACAACTTTTCTATTTGCCAATACGAAGTTCCTTTCTTTCAGCAAGTGATAATTTTGACAAAGCCATTTTAAATTATGTGGGAACAAGTACAAGAAACAGTTAGTTTTATTAAAGAAAAAATTAATTTTACTCCAGAATATGGCGTAATCCTAGGTTCAGGGTTGGGTAGTTTTACGGATGACATAAAAATAGAATTTACCTTGCCTTATGGTGAAATTCCAAATTTTCCGGTTTCTACTGTTCAAGGCCATAAAGGAGCTCTGGTTTTTGGAACTATTGGCGATAAAAAAGTGGTTGCTATGCAAGGTCGTTTTCATTTTTATGAGGGCTATTCGATGAAGGAAGTTACATTTCCGGTGCGTGTGATGAAATTTTTGGGAGTCGAAAAACTTATTGTTTCCAATGCTTCGGGAGGAGTAAATCCCAGTTATAAAGTAGGCTCGATAGTTATCCTAAAAGACCATATCAATATTGCGCCAGAACATCCTTTGCGAGGTAAAAATGACGAACGTTTTGGACCTCGGTTTTTAAATATGAGTGAACCTTATTCTAGAAAAATGATTGTCAAGGCGAAAGAATTGGCTCAAAATCTAAATATTACTGTTCAAGATGGAATTTATCTTGGGCTTCAAGGACCAACATTTGAAACGCTGGCCGAATACAAAATGGTAAAAATTTTGGGTGCTGATTGTGTAGGAATGTCAACAGTTCCCGAGGTAATTGTGGCACGCCATATGGACATGGAAGTTTTTGGAATTTCTGTAATTACAGATATGGGCGATGAAGAAAATATCGAAACTGTTTCGCACGATGAAGTTTTAGAGGCAGCGAAAAAAGCGGAACCTAAAGTGAGAAGTCTTATCAAGGAATTGATTTTGAACTATTAATGTGTTAAAATAATTAAATCAATAATTCGGGAGGAATATCCCGTTTCATTATCATACCAGCCCACTACTTTGACCATCTTGTCTATTACCGAAGTGAGTTGCGCGTCAAAAACACAGGAGTTTTTGTTGCCAATAATATCGACGGAAACAATTGGATCTTCGGTGTAATCCAAGATACCTTTTAAATTAGTTTGAGAGGCAATTTTAAAAACAGCATTTATTTCGTCAATTGTTACTGCACGTTTTACATTAAAAGTAATGTCGGTCAACGATCCGTCAGGAACTGGAACTCGAATACCACAACCACCTATTTTCCCTTCGAATTCCGGAAAAACCTTAGTCAAAGCCTTAGCAGCACCAGTTGTAGTGGGAACTATGGATTGACTTGCGCCACGAGCCCGACGTAAATCTTTGTGGGGTTGATCGTGTAAACTTTGGTCAGTGGTGTACGAGTGAATCGTTGTAATATAAGCTTGTTCGATGCCACAAAGTTCATTGATGACTTTCATCATTGGAGCCGCATTATTCGTGGTGCAACTGGCATTCGAAATAATGGTTTCGGTTCCGTCGAGAATGTGTTCATTTACGCCAAGAACCACTGTTTTTATAGAATCTACTTCGGATGGTGCGGAGAGAATTACTTTTTTGGCTCCAGCCAAAATATGGGCATTGATTTCCTCGAATGTTCTATATTTTCCTGTCGATTCCACAACAACATCAATGTTAATCGATTTCCAATCCAAGTTTGAAATGCTTTTCTCGTGAAAAAAAAGAAAATGTTTCCCATCGACAATTATTCCTTTTTCATCAGCCGAAACTTCAAATGGCAAAACCCCGTGAATACTGTCGTATTTCACCAGATGCGCCATAGTTTTCGTATCGGCAACATCATTAATGGCAACAACTTCAATAGTGGGATGGTTCAAAAGCAAGCGAAATAAATTCCGACCAATTCTTCCAAAACCATTTATGGCAATTCTTGTTTTCAAAGTTTTTTTTGGTTAATGGATTAACCGGTTAAACGATTAACCGATTAAACATTTTATAAAATATGTTTTTGTGCTTTATACGAAGAACGTACCAATGGTCCGCTTTCAACGTGGCGAAATCCTAATTCCAAACCAAATTTTTCATATATGGCGAATTGTTCGGGTATTATAAATTCTTTTACAGGCAAGTGTTTTTTGCTGGGTTGCAAGTATTGACCAATAGTTACAATATCAACATTGGCATTTCGTAAATCTTGCATCGTTTGAAAAACTTCTTCCTCGGTTTCGCCAAGACCAAGCATAATTCCAGATTTCGTTCTATTGATTCCTTTCGCTTTCAAATATTTTAAAACTTCAAGACTTCGGTCATATTTTGCTTGAATACGTACTTCTCGAGTTAATCGGCGAACGGTTTCTACATTGTGTGAAACCACCTCGGGATTGGCTTCCACAATACGGTCTATATTTCTTTCGATTCCTTGAAAATCAGGAATGAGGGTTTCTAAAGTTGTATTGGGGTTCATTCTACGAATGGCTTTTATGGTCTCTATCCAAATAATGGAACCGCCATCTTTCAAATCATCTCTGTCAACGCTAGTAATTACAGCGTGTTTGATCTTCATAATTTTGATGGATCGTGCTACTTTTTCAGGTTCGTCCCAATCCACGGTTTCGGGTCTTCCGGTTTTTACGCCACAAAATCCACAAGAACGGGTGCAGATATTTCCCAAAATCATAAATGTTGCCGTTCCTTCACCCCAGCATTCGCCCATATTTGGACAACTTCCTGATGCACAAATGGTGTTTAAACTATATTTGTCGACTAAGCCGCGTAATTCTGTATATTTTTGACCAATTGGGAGTTTTACTCTCAACCATTTCGGTTTTCCTATCGGTAATGTATTCTCTAAAATAGTTTCCATAAATCAATTTTTGAAAGGGCAAAGATAATGAAAGTTGTCTTAGCAAATGGAGTTTTAAGGTAGGGTTATAAAAAAATCATCTCATAATTTGTGGGATGATTTTTCTAATTCATCTTAATTCATCTGAACTGTAATGGGCAAATTATAAGAAGTTCTAACTGGTTTTGAATTAACCATTCCCGGAGTCCATTTGGTTATCAAGGATTTCAAAACCCGGATAGCTTCTTTTCTCAAGCCATAACCAGGATCTCGTCTTACCTGAATGTCGGTCATGCTGCCGTCCTTTTCAATCACAAAGGACACATTAATTTTAATGGTGCTGAGTCCGTCGATTTCTGGTTTTTCGAAAGTATTACCTATATAATTATATAATTTTTGCATTCCGCCAGGAAATTCGGGAAGCTTGTCCAAGGCAGTAAAGGCAACGATGACATTACCCCAATTTATCCAAGAAGGCATTTAGCCCAATGGAAAGCAAGTAAATATATTTATCCTTATTTATTGAGGAATTTGGTAATAACGGAAGTGAATCAAGGCTGGAAAATTGATATAACCTATGTTCCAATGTAAAAGGGATTTATTTATTTAACGGTTATAATAGATGTTTATAGTCGCTTTATTGTAGGTTGGCGATTGAGTAATTCTTTAGATGCTGCTTCCTCTTTAAACGTTGTGAAAAAAGCAGTAGATCAATATGGAACTCCAACTATTTTGAATAGCGACCAAGGAAGTCAGTTCACTTGTAAAGAGTACATAGATTATTTAAAAAGCAATGGTATTCAAATAAGTATGGACGGAAAAGGAAGAGCATTGGATACTATTTTTATTGAAAGATTTTGGAGAACAATAAAATATCAATACATTTACCTCAATCCTAGTGCATCTGGATTTGATTTATTCATCGGAATTAAAAAGTGGATTGAGAAATATCATTTTAGGGCACACCAAGGAATACAAAGAAAAAAA
>NZ_CAWURC010000025.1:0-121543 GCF_963925185.1 uncultured Flavobacterium sp.
CTGTATGTCTTCAAACTAAAGTGGACTTTTCCTAAGAGAGTATTTAGTTAATAATTCAAAGATAAATGTTTTTTTTGATTTGTTGTTAATTTTAATTTTTGGTACTCAATTCTGCGATTAATAATTGCAATTTTCTTTAATTTTTGTCTTTCTTTTAATATCATTTCACCTCTTCCAAAATAAACATCTGCAGGTGTTAAGTTGTTTAATGATTCATGATATCGCGCATTATTGTATCGGTTAACAAACTTTTGTAAAGCAGCTTCTAATTCCTCTGGAGCAAAGTAATTATCAAGTTTCACAACATTTTTCATGGTTCTGTGATAGCGTTCAATCTTTCCTTGTGTTTGTGGATGATTAGGTCTGCCATGCACTTGCTGCATTTGATAATTGTCTTTTAAATACGATTTTAGTTCACTTGCAATATAACACGAGCCATTATCCGATAGTAACTTTGGTTTTTGTTTGGTAATTAATTTAGCTTTTTGAATCGCAGTATCCACGGTTCTTTTTACATCATCTGCTTTCATATTTGAACAAAGTTCCCAGTGCACAATATACCTGCTGTAATCGTCTAAAACCGTACTTAGATAATACCATCCCCATCCTAATATTTTAAAATAGGTAAAATCCGTTTGCCACATTTGATGAACAAAACTTGTTTTGTCTGTAAATTCATTTCCCGCACTCAGAAAAATATGAGCTGGAGCTGTAATTAAACCTCTTGACTTTAAAATTCTGTAAACACTTGATTCTGATATGAATATTTGTTGTTCATCGGTCATTTTATAAGCTAATTCACGAGAAGATAAATCAGGATAATCCAAAGCTAATTTTACAACTAAATTCTTTTGCTCTTGCGGTATGCAGTTCCATTGTCTGTTTGATACTCGTTTGGTTGGAAGCAAACCTTCAATACCATTTTCGCTATAAGCGTGATACCAATTGTAAAAGGTACTCTTGTTAATTCCAATCTCCCGAAGTGTTCTGTTTACTCCAATTTCAGATCGAACAACCATGTGAATGATTTCTTGTTTTTCGGATATAGTAAGTCGCATGTATTTCTTGAATTTGTCAGTTAATCCAGCATTTCCAAGCTTTTTTTTACGATATCATAGCGTAAAACTAAATCGGCAACCATGACTTTTAAACGTTGATTCTCTTTCTTGAGTTCTGTTACTTCATCGCTAGTAGCTTCTCTTGTTGTGTCCCCTGATAATCTTTTCTTACCCGCTTCTAAAAATTCTTTGTTCCACTTATAAAACTGGGATTCATTAATGGAATACTTCCTACATAATTCTGCAACAGACATTTCAGCTCGTAATGCTTCCATAACGATTTGTATTTTCTGTTCGGAACTAAAGATTCTTCGGGTGTTTCTGCGAATCTCTTTAATGTAATTTTCTGTTGTTTGTTTTCTTGGTGTTTTCATAATAATTCAAATTTAATAATTTTTGAAAACACTCTCTTAGTTTTTGACTAAATCAGTACACTTTTTGCTGACGATTTACAATGTTTCAAAAGTATTTACAAAAAGAATATTTTTTAATTTCTTTGATTATTATAAGTATTACGAAGCCCCAGATTACCCAAATGCTTGTGAAATTACATCCCCTAGTTTAAGGGCTTCTCTTAGACAACCACAATCACTATGGAGAATGGTTAAAAATAATGAAGTGAAGTTTCAAATTGAAAATGATGCGCCTAAGTATGGAGAATCTAAGTATTATGTAGTGCCAAGAATTTGTGGTGATTGTACGGTATTAGGAAGCAATGTTGTTCCAGATTTTTGGGTAGAATAATAGATTTAAATAAAATGAAAAAATTAATTTTAATCGTACTAATTTTATTTTTCAATAACATAAACACTATTAATAGTCAGTCTGTTATAAAAAATAATGAAATTTTAAAGGGATATAATGAGATTCCTCAAGAAGGGGCTTTTATTAATTTCAATAGCACTTTATTATTTACAGGAGAGCATCTTTATTATAGTATTTATTGTTTAAATTCTAAAAATAATCAGTTTAGCTTTCTAAGTAAAATAGCCTATGTAGAGCTAATAGATGAAAATGGAACAGCCGTTTTTTTACATAAAATTAAATTAAATAATGGAATTGGTCAAGGTGATTTTTTAATACCCACAACGGTATCAACTGGAAATTACAAACTAATTGGCTATACTATATGGATGAAAAATGGCCGAAACAATTTTTTTAGTAGTGATTTATCAATTATCAATCCATATGAGAGCACTTCTTATTTAAGCAATGATCATTCAAATACGTTAGAATTAAAACCTTTAATTATTGATAAGTTGGATAAAAACGAAAACCTTTCTAATAATTTATTTCTAATAAATACGGATAAAACAAACTATAAAAACAGAGAGAAAGTTGAAGTAATAATTAACCAGAAAAGTAATTCTTCATTAATAGGTAATGTATCTTTAAGTGTTCGAAAAATTGAAAGTGTTAATCAGTTTGATAAAATTACATCTAAAAATTTTATTTCTACCTATAAAACGAACGCTATCAAGGAAGATAAAAAGTTAAACAATTTTTTTTATTTACCCGAATTAAGAGGTAGTTTAATTTCTGGAAAGTTGGTTGCTAAAAATAAAGACGCATCAGTTTTTAATAAAAAAATCGGATTTTCTTTCCCGGGAAAAGATTTTATAATAAAGGTTGCTACTACAAATACAGAGGGCAAATTTTATCTAAATATTGATACGGAGTACGATGCTTCAAGTGCGATTATTCAAATTCGGGAAGATAATGGCGAGGATTATAATCTAGAATTGGATCCGCATAACTCTGTTAATAAAGCCAGTTTAAAGTTTAAAAAACTAATATTAAACAAGGATTTAGAAAATTTAATGATTGAAAGGAGTGTTTTCAGCCAAATTGAAAATGCTTACTACAACGAGAAGCTTGATTCCACAGTTTCACTAGAAAAAAAAGGTCCTTTTCACGGCTTGATGTCAGAGTATTTATTGGATGATTACACTCAGTTTTTAAGTGTAAGAGAGGTAGTGATTGAAATAATTAATGGTGTTGGAATTTATAAAAATAAAAAAGGAGAGGATATTTTTCATGTAAGACCATTAGATTCATATCAAAAATTTACAACAATTCCTTGGGTTATTGTTGACGGAATGTTATTGCAAAACCATTCGAATATTTTAGATTATGATGCTAAAAAAGTTAAAAAAATAGGTGTTTCACAAACTAAACAGTTGTTTGGTTCAGAAATTTTTGAAGGTTTAATTGTTATTGAAACTAAAGAAGGGAAATACAATGAAATTTACAAAGAAAGCAATCAAAAAGATTTAGTCTTATTTAAACCACTATCAGATAAAAAATATTTTAATCAAAATTATGACACCCTTAGTGATTATAAAAGAATTCCAGACTTTAGAAATCAACTATTATGGATACCTCGACTAAAATTAACAGAAAATGATAAAACTATTGAGTTTTTCACTTCAGATGCAAAAGGAGAGTTTGAAATCTCAATTGAGGGTTTTACTAAATATGGTGAGCCAATTTCAATTCAAAAAGTAATTTCAGTTCAATAGGTAATTTTTAATTATTTGTTAATAAAAAGATGTTCATACACTAAACTATTAATGAATATCATTTGGTAACCGAAAAAACAAAAGATCACTATTCATTAGAAGGGCTTAAAGAAAAGCTTTTTGAAGAAGTGAAAAACACACATGTTTTCCGTTTCCCTTATAATGATTTATTGTATGAGGAATATGAAGAGGATTATTAATATGTTAATTTTAAACTTATCAATTTAACAGGGAAAAGCTAAAAAAAAGCATATTTAAATTAACTTCAATTGTCATTTCGGGCTGAGTCGAGAAATTTATTTTTTGACTAAAGAGGGGGCTTCGGCTTGGCTTATAGTAGCAGAGGGAATCCTTAAAAATAAATAAATTATTCCAACCTATAAAATCCCTTTTCGACAGTAGCGTGAAAAGGTATTTTCTCTTTTATACAAGTCGCTTTCCACAGCTCAATATAAGTTCGATAATTAGAAGCATCGGCAATGATCATTTTGGGATTTGTGGTTTCTAGGAAACGTTTTAGGTTTATTTTCGGGGATTGAGTGAGAATTAAAATATCGGGGTTAATATTCTTTGGAAAAACCCCCAAACTGTCTAAAACCAGAATCTTCTTTCCTTTGAAAAATAACACATTTTTCAGTTTGTTTTTGTTTTTTAAAGAACTAAAATTTCCCATTAAATAGGAATTTAATGTTTTATTTTTAACTCCTATTTTTAATAGACTATCACTAGCAAACAAGGTCACGCTTTTCCCGGTTCGTTCTGTAATTAAACTGTTATTCTTTGAATTAAAAACAACTAATTCTTTTTGGTTTTCGATTTTATGGTAAGTTCTAAAATAAGTGATTTGGAAAATAATTATAGCAATTAACGTTAAAGTTAATCTATTGAAACTCGGTTTTTGGAACCAAATAATTAGGGCTATAATTATCAAATACGAACTCACCAAAAAGCTCCAGTTGAACGGAATGTCCTTAATGATAAATTGTTCAAACGAGGCGATCGAATTGATGATTTTGTCCAAAACAAAAATGCTACTCTCCAGTAATTTAGATGGATAAAATGGTACATAATCGAATGCTGCCAAAACCATAACCAAAACCCCCAAAGCCATTATAATGCTCAAAAACGGAATGATCACCAAATTTGTCACGAAAAATAATCCGGGAAATTGATGAAAATAATAAATGCTTAACGGAAAAGCGCCTATTTGTGCCGCAAATGAAACGGTCAAAATATCCCAAAAGTAGTTTAAAATTTTATTTTTTGGCAACCAAAGTTGGTGCAAAAAGGGTTGCAGCCAAAGGATAAAAAACAAGGCAACATAACTCAACTGAAATCCAACATCAAACAAAAAAGATGGCTTGAATAGCAAAATTAACAAGGCAGAAACTAATAACGTGTGAAAAATATAAGTACTTCTTCTAAGATACATTCCAATAGCTACGAACGAAAACATCACAACAGATCGAACCACAGAAGGAGCTAATCCTGCGATGAAACCGAAGGACGACAGCGACACCAGGATGATGATTAATTTGATAAATGAACCGCGTTTGGAGTTGGGAAACGGCCTCAGAAGAAAAGTCACAAACAGCAAAATAAAACCAATATGGAGTCCCGAAACAGATAAAATATGAACGGCTCCAGCATATTGATAATCCCGGATAATATCTGGCGAAATGTCCTGTTGTTGTCCTAAAATCAACGCAGCGGCAACATTGAGTTCGGTTTTGTTGAAGTTGTTTTCTTCCAGATTCCGAATGATCTTTGTTCTTAATTTTGCGGAATAATACCAGACATCTTTGTCAATAATCGAGCCTGTTTTTATTTCAGGGACATTGGCATAAATTTGAGCATAAATGTGTTTTCCTTCGAGGTATTTTCCGTAATCAAATTGGTTTGGGTTTTTTGAGGGAATATTTTCGTATAAAGCACCATTAACAAGTAAATGAGTGCCCACTTCGAAAGGGTGATTCAAGCTGTCTTTTCGAACATTTAGTAGAATTCTTCCCGTAGTGACCGAATCATCAATTTTATTTATGAGAACAATGTAGCGGTCGTTGTTATTTGATTTTTTTAGTTTTTCCCTAATTGTCACCGACATTAAATGAGGGTTTTCAAAGATTGTTTTATTGTGAATATAATTGGTTTTCTGAAACGAATCGGTGTGGATGATTTGCGTGGTATTGCCAATGGAAAAAGCGAGAAAATAATTGGTTAAACCAAAATAAATTGGGTTCATCGGATTTTTTTTAGACAAAAAATAGGTAATGATAAAAACGAAAATGGCGAGGATAAGAAAAGTAAAAATAACCTTGAGATTGGGTTGTAAATAGCGTGCGATAAGTACACCCATTACAAAACCAATCGTTATTCTCGCTAAAGGGAATTGCAACACTTTCATAAGGTTAAAGTTATAAATTATTTAGCGTGAAAAACTTTATAATTTTATTTTAGATAAAAAAACAATTAATAAGAAGCTAAAAAAAACTTAAAACCAGTGTTTCAAAATAAATCATTTCAAATTCCCCACAATCAACTTTGCGGTTTTTTCGCTGGCGCCAATGCCTCCTAGTTTTTCTTCCAATAGATCATAGTTGTGCAAAAGGGCTTTGCGATAATGAGGTTCCAGAATTTTTTTCAACTCTTCGCCAATGCGTTTTGTATTGCAATCTTCTTGAATCAACTCGGTGACGACTTCTTTATCCATAATTAAATTGACTAAGGATATGTATTTTAGTGTAATGATCCGTTTGGCAATTTGATAGGAAGCCCAATTGGCTTTGTAACATACGACTTCTGGAACTTTAAAAAGTGCTGTTTCTAGTGTTGCTGTTCCCGAAGTAACTAATGCCGCACTCGATATTTTCAACAAATCGTAAGTTTTATTTGCGACAAATTTAATGTTATTAGTAGTAATAAAACCTTCATAAAAAGTAAATTCCTGGCTTGGTGCACCAGCAATCACAAATTGATATTTCGGAAAATCGTTGACCACGCTCAACATCACCGAAAGCATTTTGGTGATTTCCTGTTTTCGGCTTCCAGGCAAAATAGCAATGATGGGCTTTTCATTTAATTGATTTTCAGTTCTAAAAACCATTTCGTCAATTGTAGGTTGGTTATGGATTGCGTCAATCAAAGGATGTCCGACAAATTTAACTGCGAAACGATGCTTAGTTTCATAGAAATTCTTCTCGAAAGGAAGAATCACATACATTTTATCGATATCAGATTTGATGTCTGTAATTCGGCTTTCCTTCCAAGCCCAAATTTGTGGAGAAATATAATAATGAGTTTTATAGCCACGTACTTTGGCCCATTTTGCAATTCTTAAATTGAATCCAGGATAATCGATGAAAACAATCACGTCAGGCTGAAAACCGGCAATATCTTTTTTACATATTTTGATGTTGTTCAAAATGGTTTTCAGATGGAAAATCACTTCCGCAAAACCCATAAAAGCCAGTTCTCTGTAATGTTTCACCAAAGTCCCACCTACATCCTGCATCAAATCGCCACCCCAAAACCTGACATTGGCATCTGGATCTTCTTTGTACAAAGCCTTCATCAAATTAGAACCGTGCAAATCGCCTGAAGCTTCTCCCGCTATAATGTAGTATTTCATTTTTGTTGTTTAATCAAATTTATGTAAACAAAGTAGTCATAGCAATAATAATAACTGCTAGAACCACACCACGAGCCATAATTTCTTTATTGAATTTCAGTAAAACACCAAAAGCTACTAAATCAAGAATGGACCCTAATGTTATTAATTTACCAAGTTTTCCATCAGATTTCATAGTTTCAATTCCTGTCATAAAATCAAAATCTGTAAAAAAAGTGATGAAAATAAAACTACCAAGAATGCTTGCTAGAATTCCAATTATAAATCCTGATAATAATTCCAATTTATTCATTCCATTTCCAAGTGTTGAGTTGTTGAATGGCGTGGTGAGCGGTTAAATCGAATTGTACAGGAACCACCGAAATATAATCATTTGCAAGGGCCCATTCGTCAGTATCTTCACCTTTATCTTGGTTAACAAATTTTCCCGTCAGCCAATAGTAATCTCTTCCCTGAGGAGTTTTTCGCTTATCAAATTTTTCCATCCAAATGGCTTTCGCCTGACGGCAAATTTTAATTCCCTTAATCTCTTTTTCCTTTAATTTCGGAAAATTTACATTTAAAACTACGCTTTCTGGAAGTCCGTTTTCTAAAACTTCCAAGGTGATTGTGCGGATAAATGATTTTATTTGTTCAAAATTGGCATTCCAGCTATAATCTAGAAGGGAAAACCCGATGGCTGGAATTCCTTCAATTCCTGCTTCAACGGCTGCACTCATTGTTCCGGAATAAATCACGTTTATTGAAGAATTTGATCCATGATTAATGCCTGATACGCATAAATCTGGTTTTCTTTTCAGAATTTCATTAACGGCTATTTTTACACAATCTACAGGAGTTCCAGAACAACTGTATTCTATAAAAGCATCATTTTCTTTCGAAATTTTATTGATGTACAAGGTGTCATTTATAGTTATGGAATGTCCTTTTGCACTTTGAGGACTGTCAGGAGCTACCACGACAACAGTTCCTATTTCAGCCATAACATCAATCAAGGCTCTGATTCCAGGTGCTGATATCCCGTCATCATTAGTGACCAGGATTAAAGGGTTGGTCTTTTTCATTGGATATGTTTTCAAATTACAATTGTTAAATTTAAATAAATAAGTGGGTTACACAAAGGGTTTTCCCGTAAACAAAGAAAACAAAATAAATTTTAGTTTTATGATTAATCCTCAAAACAAAAAAAACTATTTTATACCTTTAACAAAAATTTATGTGAAGCTTGTGTTTGTTGGTATAGTTTTTACAGTAATTTAGATTTTAAATATTTATGAAAACTATTATCAGATTTATGAAAAGAAATTATAAAATACTCATTTTCGTTTTATTTCTTTCGGTAACCTTGTTCGCGTTCAAATTTCATTCGCCAAAAAGTGGTGACCCCGAAAAAGATAAATTGATTTTGGAGTTACTAACATTTGTTATCGAAAAAGGGCATTATAATCCGGCTACTATCGACGACACTTTTTCTAAAGGAGTTTATAAAGATTACATACAGGCTTTGGATCCCTCCAAAAGATTTTTTTTGCAGACCGATATCGATGAATTTTCAAAATATGAATTCGAACTCGATGATGAAATATTGAATAAAGACTTAACTTTCTTCGACCTTACTTATAATCGGTTGGTTCAAAGAATGGGAGAAGGCAAGAAATTTTATAAAGATATTTTAAGCACACCCTTTGATTATAATGTAAACGAGACATTTAACACAGATTATGACAAGGCCCCTTATGCAAAAAACATAAAGGAATTAAAAGAAAGATGGCGCAAACAAATCAAGCTTTCCACGCTTTCTTCATTGACAGATCGATTGAGAATCCAAGAAAACAAAGAAAAAGGGCTTGTTGATAAAGACAACAAAAGTGGATCTGAAGTTTTAAAACCAGGAGAATTTATTGATAATCCGGCTGATTTGGAAAAAGACAAAAAAGACAAACCTTCTGATGATAAGCCAAAAACTTTAGCAGAATTAGAAAAAATTACCCGTGAAAGTTCCTTAAAATCGTTAGATGAATATTTTGGTTTCATGAATGATTTAAACAGAGAAGATTGGTTTTCGGTATATATTAATTCTATTACTTCTCGATTTGACCCACATACAAATTATTTTCCACCAGAAGAAAAAGATAGATTTGACGTGAGCATAAGTGGAAAATTTGAAGGAATTGGAGCGCGTCTTCAGAAGAAAAATGACTTTACTGAGATTACCGAGCTTATTTCTGGAGGCCCAGCCTGGAGAGGAAAACTACTCGAGGCAGGTGATGTTGTTTTGAAAGTGGCTCAAGGAAATAATGATCCAGTTGATATTGCAGGAATGCGTTTAGATGATGTTGTAAAAAAAATAAAGGGCCCAAAAGGATCAGAAGTTCAACTTACTGTAAAAAAAGTAGATGGTTCTATTAAAACCATTTCTATAATTAGAGACATTGTCGAAATCGAAGAAACATATGCAAAGTCTAGTGTTGTTGAAAGAAATGGATTAAAATACGGGATAATTTATTTGCCAAAATTTTATATTGATTTTGTAAATAAGGATGGTAGAGATGCTGGAAAAGATATTGCAATTGAAGTGGAATCTTTGAAAAAAGCAGGTGTAAACGGGATCGTTCTTGACGTTCGGGATGATGGTGGAGGTTCACTCTCAACAGTAGTGGATATTGCGGGATTATTTATTGAGCAAGGTCCAATTGTGCAAATAAAATCGGCCGGAAGAAAAAAAGAAGTGTTGTTTGATAAAGATAAAAAAATTGAATGGGACGGACCATTAGTAATTATGGTCAACAGCTTTTCTGCTTCGGCTTCAGAGATTTTGGCAGCAGCTATTCAAGATTATAAAAGAGGTGTCATTATTGGCAGCAAACAAACGTATGGTAAAGGAACTGTTCAAAATGTGATAGACTTGAATCAATTTGTGAGAAGTAATGATGTTGGGGACTTAGGGGCTTTAAAAACCACAACCCAGAAATTTTATAGAATCAACGGTGGATCTACACAACTGGAAGGGGTAAGTAGTGATATTGTTATGCCGGATCGTTATACATATTTAAAAATGGGAGAACGTGACTTGGACAATGCGATGCCTTGGGATAAAATTGACCCTGCTGATTACAAAGTTTGGAATCACACTGAAAATTTTGACAAAGCAATAGCGGAGAGTAAGAAAAGAATTGCTCAAAGCCCGCAGTTTAAATTAATCGAAGAAAACGCAAAATGGATCGACGACAGAAGCAAAGAAAATGAATATAGTTTAAAATTCGAAGATTTCAAAAAGAACCAAAAAGCATTGGAAGAGTCAAGCAAAAAATACAAATCTATTTCCGATTATGATGATCATTTGAAGTTTTATTCCTTGCCTTTAGAAGCCGAATTAATGAAAACAGATATTTCTCTTAAAGAAAAGCGAGATAGATGGCACGAAAGTTTATCTAAAGATATTTATGTGGAAGAAGCACTAAACGTATTGGACGATTTACAATCTAACCCAGTTATAAAAAAACGCGTTCCTGACATAATGAAGAATGGTAAATTTGTTAAATCATAAGAAGTGTTATTTTGTTAATGAATAAAATAAAACAGACATTAAGTACTATCACGCTCCAAAAATTAAAAAAAAATTACTGGAGCGTTCTTGGTTTTGGGGTTATCATGATTTTAATCTTTGAATTATCCTCCGCCTTCATTTTGAAACCCCATAATGATGAGAAAATTCGAAAAACACCAAGTTTATCTTTTGATTTCTTTCCTACATCAACTACAAATCAAATTATAAATCACGAATATTACACCTTGTCTTATAACGAAAAACAAGAACAAGCAGAATGGATTGCCTATGAATTAAAAAAGAGTTATGTGAGAAGCGGCAATTTCAAAAGACCCTATTTTATTAAGGATCCAAAAGTAAAAACAGGCTCCGCTGATTGGCGAAATTACAAAAATTCTGGTTATGACAAAGGACATCTTTGTCCCGCTGGAGATATGCAGTTTGCAATCAGTGCTTATAATGACACTTTTTTCACTTCGAATATTTCGCCACAATTACATGTTTTTAACAATGGGGTGTGGAAGCGATTAGAAGAAAAAACTCGTTATTGGGCGGCCAAATATGATGGAATTTATGTAGTTACCGGAGGGGTTTTAAAAGCGCCACTCAAAACAATTGGAAGAGAAAAAGTTTCGGTTCCGCAATATTTTTATAAAATTTTGTTAGATAAATCGAATGGAAAATATAAAATGATAGCTTTTTTGATTCCAAACCAAAAAAGTGACAAACCATTATATGCTTTTGTGGTTTCTGTTGATAGTATTGAAAAAATGACCGGGATTGATTTCTTTCCAAAATTAGACGACAAGACCGAAAATAGATTGGAGAAAGGCAATGATTATAAGTCGTGGAGTTTTAATTAACCTACCACTTACCACTCATTTACCTTATTGGCATCCATTTTTATAAAAATAAACAGCAAAATGGTAAACCCCCAAAGTCCCGAACCTCCATAAGAAAAGAAGGGCAAGGGCACTCCAATAGTTGGAAAAATTCCCAATACCATAGCGATGTTTACGAAGAAATGAATGAATAAAATTCCCGCAACACAATAGCCATATACGCGACTAAATTTTGTTTTTTGTCTTTCGGCAAGATAAATTATCCTGAGAAACAAGCCTGCAAAAAGACCAATTACAAACAGTGAACCGATAAACCCCCATTCTTCACCCACGGTTGTGAAAATATAATCAGTATGTTGTTCGGGGACAAATCCTCCTTTGGTTTGCGTGCCTTCAAGAAATCCTTTTCCAAACCATCCGCCTGATCCAATGGCTATTTCGGACTGATTTGTATTATATCCAATGCCTTTCATATCAACGGATTTCCCCAGTAATATATTAAAACGGTCGCGGTGATGTTGTTTAAATACATTTTCAAAAACATAGTTTACTGATAGTACAAACCCGGAAATCAGAGCAAAAAGAATCCCGCTTAATACAATATTCCTATCGGATAATCTTGATTTGAAGTGGATAAATACGATTACAAGCGAAGCGATTAGAATTACATAGTGTGATTGTAATACAAGGGTTAATACAAATAAAAGAATGACAATAAACCCAGTCCAAACATACCAAGAAGGCAATCCTTCGCGATATAAAACAATAATAAAAATACTGTAAATTAAGGCACTTCCTGGATCGGGTTGAGGTAATATGAGGATCACTGGTAAAAAAACGATGGCTAAGGCCTGGATTTGCCTGTTGACATCTTTTAAATTAATTTGGGTGTCACTTAAATATTTGGCTAATGCCAATGCCGTGGCTGCTTTCGCAAATTCTGACGGCTGAAGCGTGAAATTCCCAAAACTATACCAACAACGTTGTCCAGCAATGACTTTTCCAAAAGCAAACAATCCTACCAAAGACAACAAGGAAACGCTATAAATAACACTCGCATATTTTTCATAAAACTTTCCGTCAATCGAAAGGATAATGAAAATTAATGGAATTGTTAATAGTATAAAAACAAGTTGTTTTTCATATGTGCCTTCAATAGAGGATAACGATGAGGAATAGATATTCAACCACCCCATTATTACTAACATAATGTAGATGATAATGCAAACCCAGTCTAGGTTGTTCGTTATACTTTGATTTTTCATTTAAAATGAATGGCTTTTAATTTTCCTTTCTGAAATCTATTTTTATTTTTGGAGCTATTTTTTTGCTTTTCAAGATAGAATCCTGCTTTCTCATTTGTAATTTTACAACCTCAGAAAGCCCTCCTAGTTTAGCATATCGACTTTGTAAACTTAAAGTAAGAATTCGTGTTTCTAAATCGGTTCTCGTGATTTTTTTTCTAAGGTATTTTTCTATCATTAAACTAGCAATTGGCCCCGCTATTGCCGCCCCATAACCCCCATTCTCTATCATAATAGCTATGGCAATTTTAGGATTGTCTTTAGGCGCAAAAGCTACAAAAATAGAATGATCTTCTAACTTTGTTCTTACGCCATTAATTTTTGCAAAATTCTCGGCTGTTCCTGTTTTACCACAAATATCGACACCTTCAACTTGAAGAGCAAATGCCGTTCCCAAATTATAAACATCAAATAAGCCGCTAATCATCGGTTTAAAATATTTTTTGTCTATAGTGGTTACGTGTTTTGTCGTAAACTTGGGGTCGATTTTTCGTCCTTCAATTTTTTTGATGACATGAGGGGTGTAATAATGCCCTTCATTGGCAACAGCCGCCATCATATTAGCAAGTTGGATAGGCGTCATCAAGACTTCGCCTTGTCCAATGGCGTTTGATACGATAGTTTTTCCACCCCAACCCCAATCTGGATACATTTTTTTGTACGTTTTTGAGTCAGGGATTTTTCCTCTTTTACCAGTAGGTAAATCATAGCCCATAAATTGTCCGAGGCCAAAACTTCGTATGTGATTGCTCCAAACATCTACCGCATGGGGCGCGCTGTATTTAGAAATGGTACGTAAGTAAACATTTGAAAAATAGGCATTACATGATTTATAAATCCCAACATGCAGATCTCGAACACCTCCGCCACAATGGCATCCTTGAAATCGGCCTGGAGCATAAGCAAAACCGTGATTGCAAATAAAAGTAGTTTGCTCGTCTGCAACGCCCTCTTGAAGACCAACAAGTCCCGTCATAATTTTAAAGGGAGAGCCTGGTGCATATTCTGCCAATAAGCTTCTATCATAAAGAGGGTTTGCTATAGAATCATGATACAACATGGTGTAATTTTTTGATCGTTGGCGGCCTACTAATATAGAAGGGTCATAAGAAGGTGCTGTAACAAGAGCTAAAATCTCCCCTGTTTTAGGTTCGATGGCAACAATTCCACCCCTTTTGTTAATCATTAATTCCTCTCCGTATTTTTGGAGTTCGGCATCAATGGTCAAATTGATATCTTCTCCTTGAACGGCAATTGTATCGTATTTTCCTTCTTTAAAAGAGCCAATTTCACGGTTGTACTTGTCTTTTTGAAAATATTTCACGCCTTTTATTCCGCGTAAAACATCTTCGTAACTTTCTTCAACTCCTTGTTTTCCAATTAAATCACCACTATTGTAATAGGGATTTTTTGCAATTAATTTTTCATTGACCTGGGTTATAAACCCAAAAACATTGGCGCCGTAGTTTGCCTGATAATCACGAAGAGAACGCTTTTGAAAATAAAAACCTTCGAATTTCCTTATTTTTTCTTGAAATGCTGCAAATTCGCGTTTATTCAATTGAGGTAAGAACACCGAAGGTAATCTTGGGCTATATATTTTGGCTTTTGCCAATTTTTTTATAAAATCCTCTTTTGTGACATCAAGTAATTGGCATAACTCCAAGGTGTCTATTTTTTTCACATCCCTTGGAATAACCATAATATCATAGGATGGCTGATTAGCAACTAACAGCTTCCCGTTTCTGTCATAAATATAGCCTCTTTCGGGGTAATCGTATTTTATTTTAATGGCATTATTGTCTGACTTTAATTTGAAGGAATCGTCAATAATTTGCAAATAGAATATACGGATTACAAGCAAAGAAGCTGCAATAATAATTAGAGAAGGAAGCAATACTTTTCTCATCTTCTAGATGGCTTTATAAGGTATATTATTATAACGCAAAGTATAATAGTAAATATTGTGCTTAATAAGGTTCGAATTAAAATATCAAAGAAAAAGCTAATTTGAAATGCTTCAAATACAAACAACACAAAATGATGAATTAAAACTGTAAACAATATAAACGAGAATCTTTCAGGAGTTAGTACATCGTTTAATTTTACGGTTTGGTATTCATAACTTAAACCAAAAGCAAACTTAAACAGATAAGGTCTGTAATAGGCTAAAACGATACAAGCTGCTGTGTGAATTCCTCCAGAATTACTGAACATATCCATAATAAATCCAAGAAGAAAACTAGCCAAAAGAAGACCGGTTTTGTTTCCGTTTACAGGATATAATATTATAAACAGCATATAAGGAAATGGACTTATATAGCCCAAAAAATTCATATTATTAAAAATAATAATTTGGATTGATAAAAACAGTATAAAACGAAAAATATTGGTAAATAAAGTACTATTCATTTTTCTTTCTATTTTCTAAATTTGTAATTTCTTCACTGTCTTTACTTTTAATGATGTAAACATGACCTAAATTTGTCATGTCATTAAAAAGTTTTATATCCAATGTGTAATAGTGGGTTTTATTATCCGTGTAAATCTTGTAAACAGTTCCTATATTTATGTTTTCAGGAAATATTACAGATTGCCCGCCAGTCACAATTGTGTCTCCTTTTCGAATGGCTGCTAATCTAGGGATATCTGTCAATTGAACAAATCCAGTACTTTTGCCATTCCAACCCAAAGAACCAAAATGGTTTGATTTTTTGATTTTTGCGTTTAGTCGAAAGTTGATATTTAAAACACTTATAACAGTAGCATATTTTGGGGAAGTGTCATCTATTATTCCCACAATTCCCAAACCATTTATTACTCCCATATCTGGTTTTACGCCTACAAGACTTCCAGAATTCAAGGTTAAATAATTTTCGTGAGAATCATAGGAATTATGAATTATTTTCGAAACTAAGATATCTGAATTTAATTCCTTTATACTGTCTAATTTTAGGGTTGAGGCACTGTCTTTTATTTTAAATAGAAAGCTTTTTAATTTTGCGTTTTCTTGTGCAAGCAGCTCATTTTGACTTTTCAAATTCAAATATTCACTTATATTATTTATTCTTTCATAAACACCACCGCTCAAAAAATTGGCAGAACTTATTATTTTGCTTTTATGATACGAATGGGATTGAATGGTGAGAAATAATGAAATACACAAAAGCAGTAAAAACAGCAATCTATTACTGTTTTTAAATATAAAATTAAATATTTGCTGCATTTCTTAGCTATATAATGTGTGTTGTAAAATTACAAACTGGTCTATTTAATCAAAATACTTTTAAATTTTTGAAGATTTTTAAGCGCCATGCCTGTTCCGCGAACAACAGCTCTTAAAGGGTCTTCGGCAATATAAACGGGCAAGTCTGTTTTTTGTGAAATTCGTTTATCAAGTCCTCTTAACATTGATCCGCCACCAGCAAGATAAATACCAGTGTTGTATATATCTGCCGCTAATTCTGGAGGTGTTTGAGACAAGGTTTCCATTACGGCATCTTCAATTCTTTGAATCGATTTGTCTAATGCTTTTGCTATTTCTCTATACGAAACCGAAACTTGTTTTGGTTTTCCTGTAAGTAAATCTCTCCCTTGAACCGACATGTCTTCTGGGGGTGTTTCTAGATCTTCGATTGCAGCTCCCACTTGAATTTTTATTTTTTCGGCAGTACTTTCTCCAACAAAAAGGTTGTGTTGGGTACGCATATAATAAATAATATCATTGGTAAAAACGTCACCGGCAATTTTTACTGATTTGTCGCAAACAATACCGCCCAAAGCGATTACTGCTATTTCTGTTGTTCCTCCGCCAATATCAACAATCATATTTCCTTTTGGTTGCATAATGTCGATACCAATACCAATTGCTGCCGCCATTGGTTCATGTATTAAATAAACTTCTTTACCATTTACTCTTTCGCAAGATTCTTTTACAGCTCTCATTTCAACTTCAGTAATTCCAGAAGGGATACAAACAACCATTCTTAATGCGGGAGTAAACATTCTTTTTTTCAAAGCAGGAATGCTTTTAATAAGCAAACTTATCATTTTTTCGGAAGCGTCAAAGTCAGCGATTACACCATCTTTCAATGGTCTTATCGTTTTAATGTTTTCGTGGGTTTTCCCTTGCATCATATTGGCCTCTTTACCAACAGCGATGATTTTCCCCGTTATTCTATCTCGAGCAACTATTGATGGGCTGTCAATAACGACTTTATCATTGTGTATGATTAAAGTGTTTGCGGTACCAAGGTCTATCGCAATATCCTCGGTCATGAAATCAAAAAATCCCATAAGTTTTCGTGGGTTTAAAATTTAAATTATTCTAATGTACAAAGCTAAACAAATTAATGTTTGAAATGACGTGTTCCAGTAAATACCATTGCAACTTTATTTTCATTGCAATAATCAATGCTTAATTCGTCTTTTATCGATCCTCCAGGCTGAATTACGGCTGATATTCCAGCATTCTTTGCAATTTCAACACAATCAGGAAACGGAAAAAAAGCGTCGCTTGCCATGGAAGCCCCTTTTAAACTAAATCCAAAAGCTTTTGCTTTTTCAATAGCCTGTAACAAAGCGTCAACTCTAGATGTTTGACCAGTTCCAGACGAAACCAAAGTTCCATTTTTAGCAAATACAATCGTGTTTGATTTTGTATTTTTGCACACTTTAGATGCAAACAATAAATCTTCAACTTCTTGAGTAGTAGGGGATGTAATAGTAACGATTTTTAAGTCGGAAATAGTATCTGTCTTTGCATTTTTATCTTGAACTAAAATTCCGTTTAGGCAAGTTCTCACTTGTTTTTGAGAGAATTCTACTTCATTTTGAACTAAGATAATTCTGTTTTTCTTTCCTTGTAAAACAGCAAGTCCTGCTTTGTCATAACTTGGAGCAATAACCACTTCACAAAATAATTTGTTTATTTCATTTGCAGTAGCTAAATCAATTGTTGTATTTGAAATCAAAACACCACCAAAAGCGGAAGTCGGATCGCAAGCCAAAGCCACATTATATGCTTCGCTAATAGTTTTTCTAGTAGCTAACCCACAAGCGTTATTGTGTTTTAAAATGGCAAATGTTGGCCCGTCATTTTTAAATTCGGCAATCAAGTTTACTGCTGCATCTACATCCAATAAATTATTATAGGACAATTCTTTTCCGTGAAGTTTTGTAAACATTGCGTCAAAATCACCAAAGAAAAATCCTTTTTGATGAGGGTTTTCGCCATATCTCAAAATCTGCCCATTGTCAATGCTGGTCTTGAAAATAGTTTCGTCTGTATTGAAATAATTAAAAATTACAGTGTCGTAATTTGAAGAAACGTGAAAAGCTTTGGTAGCAAAAAATCTTCTGTTTTCCAATGTTGTCGCTCCATTTTGATTAAATATTAAATCTAAAAGCAAACCATATTCATTAGCCGATGCAACAATTACGGTGTCTTTAAAGTTTTTTGCGGCAGCACGAATTAAAGAAATACCGCCAATATCTATTTTTTCTATAATGTCACTTTCGCTGGCTTCAGAAGCAACCGTTTTTTCGAAAGGATACAAGTCGACAATCACCAAATCAATTTGTGGAATGTCATATTCCAACATTTGTTTCACATCAGTTTCATTATCCTGACGATTTAAAATCCCTCCAAAAACTTTTGGATGCAAGGTTTTTACTCTTCCACCAAGAATAGAGGGGTAAGAAGTTACATCTTCAACTGGAATAACAGGAATGCCAAGGTTTTTTATAAATTCTTCGGTGCCGCCAGTAGAGTAAAAGATTACGTTTTGCGCATGTAATTTTTTTATGATTGGCTCTAAACCCTCTTTTGAAAACACCGAAATTAATGCCGATTGAATTGTTTTTGTTGTGTTCATTATGTAGTTGTAGTTGTGTTTTACAAAAGTAGTTTTTTTGAAGATAAAATTCAAATGTATTTGTGTAACAATATTTAAAAAACACTACTAATCAATGACTGTATTTTCATTAGGTTTTTGAATAAAATTTATAGAATTTTACAATAACACAAATTAAGTTTTATGCTCGTTTATTTTAGACTATTATCAGAGAGTTTTCGTTTTGCAATAAATGCCTTGCGAAACAACAAATTGCGAACGCTTTTATCATTGCTTGGTGTCACCATTGGAATTTTTTCGATTATTGCAGTACTTGCAGCAGTCGATTCATTGGATAGAAAAATTACAAAAGACTTAAGTTCCCTAGATAAAAACACCATTTATTTGATGAAATTTTCCTTTGGTCCATCTGAAATTCCACAGTGGAAAAGAGAGCAATTCCCTAATGTGAAATATGTCGAATATCTTTATTTGAAAGTCACAATGACAAATACAGACCAAATGGGCTATCAAATTTTCACTAAAAGGGAATCTATTAAACAGGGGTCAAAAATTGCTAGCGACATCAATATTGTTCCTGTTTCCCACGAATTTATTGACATCCAAGGTCTGGAGTTTGAGAAAGGAAGGTTTTATACAGAATCAGAGGCAAATTCTGCATCAGCAGTAATTGTCATTGGAAACGAAGTTGCTAAATCATTGTTTGGAGACGATGAGTCAATAGGTAAAAAAGTGCGCTTGTACGGACAACCTTTTACCATTATTGGGGTTTTAAAAAAGCAAGGAGCCGGAATATTTAACGATGACAACGACAGTTCTGCTTATATACCTGTTAATTTTGTTAGACAAAGATATGGAGATAATAACAAAGCATTGGTAAACGTCATTATTTTTAAACCACAAAAAGGAGTTGATATGGAAGCTTATAAAGCCGAAATTTCTCAGAAATTACGAAATTTCAGAGGCTTAAAATCTGGAAATATTGACAATTTCTTTATCAATGTTTTTTCTGGCTTCACTGATTTAATTGATGGAATTATTTCTCAAATGAATGTTGTGGGCTGGATAATTAGTGGTTTTTCATTGCTTGTTGGCGGTTTTGGTATTGCCAATATAATGTTTGTTTCGGTAAAAGAAAGAACAAATTTAATAGGAATCCAGAAATCTCTTGGTGCCAAAAACAGATTTATATTATTTCAATTCTTGTTTGAAGCTATTATTCTTTCCGTGATAGGGGGAATTATTGGTCTATTTATGGTTTGGATTATAGCACTCATTTTGACCAAAGCGCTTGATTTTGAATTCGTTTTGGGGATGGGTAACATTATTTTGGGAACCGGATTAGCTGCAATAATTGGTTTGATTTCGGGAATTCTTCCTGCAATTACTGCTTCAAAACTAGACCCTGTAGAGGCAATTAGAACGGGAATGTAATCCTATAATTCTTGGAAATGCCAAAATAGAATCCTGTTTTATTTTATTAATACAACTTTAAAAAAGGCTGTGATTTCGTTGCTGCTAATGCAAAAAAAAGCCCGATTGCTCGGGATTTAAATTTATCTAACGTCAATATTTTGTATCAAATCGATGTATAAATTAACCTTGTCTTTGAGTTCTTTTCGTTGAGTGATAAAATCCAAAAATCCATGTTCAAGGACAAATTCGGCGGTTTGAAAACCTTCCGGCAAATCTTTTCCAGTGGTGTCTTTTACAACTCTTGGCCCCGCAAAGCCTATTAATGCTCCGGGTTCAGAAATGTTGATATCGCCAAGCATGGCGTAAGACGCCGTTGTTCCTCCAGTTGTTGGGTCAGTACAAAGCGAAATATAAGGAATTTTTGCATCTGCTAATTGTGCTAATTTTGCAGATGTTTTTGCTAATTGCATCAACGAATAAGCCGCTTCCATCATCCTTGCTCCACCTGATTTTGAAATCATCACAAATGGAATGTTGTTTTTGATAGAATGATCAATTCCACGGGAAATTTTTTCGCCCACAACTCCGCCTATCGAACCGCCAATGAAGGCAAAATCCATGCAGCAAACCACTAAATCTTTTCCTTTTGATTTTCCAACGCCTGTTCGAACCGCATCATTCAATTTGGTTTTAGACATAGTGTCTTTTAATCGTTCGGAATATTTTTTAGTATCCACAAAATGCAAGGGGTCTTTCGAAGTCATTTTTGCATCTAATTCTAAGAATTCATTGTTGTCGAATAATATTTCAAAATATTCTTTACTTCCAATTCTAACATGAAAATCATCTTCAGGACTTACATATAGATTGCGTGCTAGTTCTTCAGCATCAATAATTTTTCCGGTTGGCGATTTGTACCAAAGTCCTTTTGGAACATCCATTTTGTCCTCGGTAGCCGTTGTGATTCCTTTTTCTGTTCTTTTAAACCAAGCCATAAAATTGTGAATTATGAATTACGAATTATGAATTACGAGTTTAAAACGTAATTCATAATTCATAATTTTAAATTTATAATGTGTTCACGTTATTCAAATCTGCGAACGCTTGTTCTAGTCTTGTGATGAATGTAACTTCACCTTCTCGCAACCATTTTCTTGGGTCGTAGTATTTTTTGTTAGGGACATCAGCACCAGTTGGATTTCCAATTTGAGTTTTTAAATAATCAATGTTGTCAACCATGAAGTCACGAATACCTTCAGTAAATGCAAATTGCAAGTCAGTATCAATGTTCATTTTTACAACTCCGTAGCTTATACCTTCTCTGATTTCTTCTAATGTAGAACCTGATCCTCCGTGAAAAACGAAATCTACTGGGTTTGGTCCTGTTTTGAATTTGTCTTGAACGTAATCTTGAGAATTTTTTAAGATTTTTGGAGTTAGTTTTACGTTTCCGGGTTTGTATACACCATGAACGTTTCCAAAAGAAGCAGCAATAGTAAATCTTGGACTTACTTTTAATAATTCTTCATAAGCATAAGATACTTCAGAAGGTTGTGTGTATAATTTTGAGCTATCAACGTCTGAGTTGTCAACGCCATCTTCTTCGCCACCAGTGATACCTAGTTCGATTTCTAATGTCATTCCCATTTTGCTCATTCTAGCTAAATATCCTTTGCAGATTTCGATATTTTCTTCGATAGACTCCTCTGATAAATCAATCATGTGAGAAGAAAATAATGGTTTTCCAGTTGTAGCAAAATGTTTTTCGGAAGCGTCTAATAATCCGTCAATCCAAGGCAATAATTTTTTTGCACAATGATCTGTATGTAAAATAACGGTAGCTCCGTAAGCTACTGCCAAAGTATGAATGTGCAATGCTCCAGCAATTCCACCAGCGATTGCTGCTTTTTCCCCCGCATTTGAAAGTCCTTTTCCAGCATTAAACTGCGCTCCACCATTCGAAAATTGAATAATAACTGGTGCATTTAGTTTTGCAGCAGTTTCAAGAACTCCATTTATAGTGTCTGAACCAATTACATTTACTGCAGGAAGTGCAAATCCTTTTTCTTTTGCATATTTAAAAATTTCTTGGACTTGATTTCCTGTAGCTACGCCCGGTTTAATATTGTGTGACATTTTAAATTTTTTAGTTGTTGTTTTTATTGTTTTATAATTTGCAAAAATAAGAATTAATTAGCATTAGAACGGATAATTTATTCCAAAATTAAAAACCGAGTGTGCAAAATTATATTCATAAAACCATCTTTTGTTGATTTCATTGGCGGGATTGTAGGTTTTAAATCCAAAATCAAATCGAACTACAAAAAAATTAAAATCATATCTTAATCCAAATCCTGAACCTACAGCGATTTCGCTTAAATCTGAAATCCCAGTAAAGGTTGCTTTTTCATCAGTTACATTGTCAAAAACATTCCAAATATTGCCCGCATCAACAAACAACGCCCCTTTTAAACTGTTTAATATCTTAAATCTGAATTCGCTACTCATTGCGATTTTCATGTTAGCTTCATTGAAATCCCGCAAGGCTCCGCTGCTTCCGGGACCTAAACTATAGGGCTGCCATGCTCTATTGTCATTCGACCCTCCTGAGAAATAACTTCTTGAAAACGGAATGTTATTCGAATTTCCGTAGGGAATTGCAACGCCAAAAAAGGTTCTTATTGCCAAAACATTTTCTTTAGAAAAACCCCAATGTTTAATGTAATCAAATTCTGTTTTTATGTATTCTGAATATTCTAAATTAAAAATTTTATAATTGCCATTCTGATTTTTGGGTAAGTTTGAAGCAGCTGAAATCAATGACAATAGAGAACCAGCCGATTCAATTTTTGTTCTAAAAAGATAAAAATTATTGTCTTGTATATCTGTTTTGGTGCTTTTTGAAAAAGTAAAGTTTGTGGCTAGAATAAAATCATCCTCGGTAAGCCTGATTCTACGTTCTTCAATGCTGTTTATGGTTTTGTAGTCAGCTGAACTAGGAAAAACAGTTGGAGTTATCCCTAACACATCACTAGTAAAACCATTAGTCCCACTTTCTATTTTTAAATTATTGTTATCGTCAAAATAATTTGAATTTACAGCATAACTTGGGCTTTTGGCTAATTCATTTAAAGCGTTATAAGAAGATTCATAGACATGAAAATAATTGGAGGAATTTAAATTTCGTACATATTGTATATTAAAAAGATCAAAACGAGCCATATTGTTCTTTTTTGGCATCCAATTATAGGAGAGTGCTCCAGTTAAATTTTCTTTATTAAGTCCAATATTTCTTTGTGATGATAAACCTGTTGAAATAAGTGTTGATGGAATCATGCTTTTTGGAATGATTTTTTCGGTTTTAAAAGGAAACCATATTCTCGGAATATTTAGTTTTAAATCAATTCCATATTCAGAGACATTGAAAAAACTATTTTGAGGATTTGCCAAATCTTTTGATGCTCCAATATTTCCCCTTCCTGCAATTTCCAGTGTTTCGGCGCCATTAAATACGTTTCGGATTGTTTCAGAAATACTTCCTGCAATTCCAAAGGTCTGTATATTTGAATGGGTAAGATCAAATGAGGTAACAAAACTATATTTTTTTCGAGGAGTCAAATATATTTTTGCAATCAATGATTGAGCTGTGGTATCTCTTTTATCAACCTCATAAAGAATGGTTGGATAATTAAAAATTTTAAGATTGTTCAAATATCTTGATGTTAAAACAGTTTTATTATCGGCAAATAAACCTCCTTTTGTAATAAATATGGCATCGGTAATGGCTCGTGGTTTATACCTCAATTTATCGTGACTGTATAAATTAAAATTATTGAAGGAAATGCTGTCAGTAATTGCCGAATTAATTTTGGTTGGTGAGTAATCGGTGTAAATATTTACGTCGCTTATTTTGAACATTTTGAATGGCTCCGTTTTAATGGTATCATTCTCTTGGTACGAATAATCGTTTATGTTTAAATTCACATTTACCTTGTTTTCAGTGTTAAGGGTGTCAATATCAAAAGTCACATAATTGGGCTGAAAATGATATACTCCATTATTTCTAAACTGGCTCGTAATTCGGTTTTTCTCATCATCGAAATCTGCTGTTTTATATTGTGCGCTTGATTTTATAAAGGAGCTTGATTTATTCGCCTGAAACATAGAATCCAATACTTGAGTGCGAATGTTTATTTTAATGGAATCTAAAAAATAGGGATTTTTCGGGGTTATGGTGTATTTTATTTTAGCTTTTTTAGCACTTAGACTATCTAAAGTATAATTCGCCTTAACGTTAAAATAACCATCGTTAAAATAAAAGTATTTTAACCGAACAATCGATTTGTCAATTTTTGTAGAGTCAATAATTACAGGAGGTTCACCAGTTTTTTTTAAGAAATCATGTATTCCATGATGCCAAAAAGATTTCCCAAGCCTATCGACTTGTTTTGCTGACAACCTTTTAGACATTCGTTCGTATTTTCCTGGGTGATTGGTAAATTTAGCTTGATAAGTCGAATCTGGATTTGGATTGGCAAGATTAAATAAGTTTAATCGTAATTGATAACCTAGGATGTTGCTGTTTGGTTTTTGATACAATTGATTAACGACATCTTCGGTCTTTACGGACTTATTGTTTACCAAAATTTCATTCTTGATAAGAAGTTGTTTTCCCTCTGGAACCCTTCTCACGGAATCACAAGCCGAGATAATTATTCCTATTAAAATAAATGTTACTATTTTTGTGCTAATCTTTTTCAAGTGTTCCGAAATATTTAATTCAAAAGTACATTATTTTATGGTTAGTAAAAACCAAATAAAACTTATAACGAGTTTGCAGCAAAAAAAATATCGATTTGCCAATCAATTGTTTTTTGCCGAAGGTATAAAGGTAATTCAAGAATTATTGAAATCAAACTTTGAACTGGATCATCTGTACACAACTCAAAGGGATTTTGAAGAAGTTCTTGCCGCAAAAAAATCGATAATTGACGATACTGATTTGAAAAAAATTAGTGCTTTGACAACGCCAAACAGCTGCTTGGCACTATTTAAAATTCCTGCAGAAAAAATAATCAAAGGATCAGGATTAATTCTCGCTCTTGATTCCATTCGAGATCCAGGAAATCTAGGAACAATATTGCGGTTGTGCGATTGGTTTGGAATCAATCAATTAATTTGTTCGAAAGATGCCGTAGATATTTACAATCCAAAAGTGATTCAGGCAACCATGGGTTCCATCGCAAGGGTTAACGTTAATTATATTGATTTGATTTCTTTCATCGAACAAACGAAACTACCCGTTTTTGGCACTTTTATGGATGGTAAAAATATTTATAAATCTAATTTGCCTCATGAAGGAATTATTATAATGGGCAATGAAGCCAATGGAATTTCGCCAGAACTCGAAAAAATGATTCAAAACAAGCTCACAATTCCTCGTTTTGGAAATCTTCAAAAAACAGAAAGTTTAAATGTGGCAACAGCCACGGCCATTGTTCTAAGCGAGTTTCGTCGAGGATAATTTTTAATATTCATAAACGCTAACTAAACACAGAGAACTTAAGACATTACTTATTTTTCTAGTGAAAAGTAAAGTTGATAAAAACGGCTCTGTTTTTCAGCGATTCTATTTTGCTTGTCCAAGGACTATTATTGAAGTCTTTATCAGGAATTAATTCATCATTAATTCCAAACACACCCCTTATAGATGGCGAGAAAATAAAATATTCCGAAAAAACATCGATGCCAAAACCCAACTCGTAATTCGTCGTCCAGGGTTTTACCCTGAAACGATTCCCTGAATTATCGTCTATTGATTTAGAATTACTCGACAAATTCAATGTGGCTGATACACCCCCAAGCAAGTAAGGACGAACATTCCCTGTCCTGAGAGAGGAAAATTTAAGCAATAATGGAAGATGAATATTGGTGCTGTTTACTTCCCGAGTTTTTTGAGAGGAAGTAGGTTCAGTCAAGAAATAACTTGTTGGGTAACTCAGATCTCTTTTTGTAACATATAAACCAGGTTCAAAACGTAAATTTATATATTCTTGAAGCTTCAAATCGGCAACAAGTCCAACATTAAAACCGGTGCTTTTTTTAATTTCAATGTCTTGGCTAATGTTTTTAGGTTTTGCGTCGAATTTATTATAATCTACTTTGAAATCATAAGAGTTAAATCCTAAATAGAATCCAAAATAGAGTCTTTGTTTTTGAAAATTTTCTAGATTAACAATGGGGTCTTTGCTAAAAATGCCTTTAGTTTGTGCATGTCCTTTTAAGAACAAACTGAGTAGGAGTAAGGCAATAATTTTTCTCATATTATTTTTTAGACGCTGAATAAATTGTTGCTACACCAAATGTTTGTGGCATGGCAACTACATCTATAAACCCAATTTTCCTCAATATATTGTTCAAAGCTTCGCCATAAGGGAAAGCTGCGGCAGATTCTGACAAATAACCATAAGCAACATCATCTTTTGAAAATAATTTCCCAATGATTGGGAGGATGTTTTCGCTGTAAAAAGTATAGCCTTGCTTGTAAGGAAATTTTTCAGGAACGGAAGTTTCAAGGATTACAAACATTCCATTTGGTTTTAAAACTCTCAAAATTTCTGCCAATCCTTTTTCTAAATTTTCAAAATTTCTAACTCCAAAAGCTACCGTGATGGCGTCGAAGTGATTGTCTTCAAAAGGCATGTTTTCTGAATCGGCCAAAACCATTTCAATCGTGCGAGACAAGTTTTTTTCTTGAATTTTTTTTCTGCCCACGTCGAGCATTCCTGCAGAAATGTCCAACCCAACAATTTTTTCGGCATTAATCTGGGCCATTAAAATAGCTAAATCACCAGTTCCAGTAGCGATGTCAAGAATTGTTTTTGGATTTGTTTTAGCTACAATTTGCAGCACTTTTTTACGCCACTTTACATCTATGCCAAATGAAATCACCCGATTAAGATTGTCGTAATTTCCCGAAATAGTGTCGAACATTTCCGCAACCTGTTCTTTTTTGCTTAAAGTAGAATCTTTATAAGGAGTTATTTTTTTTGACATTTTCTAAAATTTGAAGCAAAGATATATTGATTTTTGTCCCGAATTGTCGAGATAGAACTTTATTTTTTTCTAACAAATGTTTGAAAAGTATAATCAAAAAGATGTTTTTCATCTTTTGGTTGAAAAGATTCTGAGGTCAACTCCCAAATTTTTAAATCTATTTCAGGGAAATAAACATCTGCTTCAAAAGATTGATGAACAAGTGTGATGTCTAGCTGGTCTGCTAAATCAATGGATTGCTTGTAAATTTCTCCACCACCAATAATATATATATCCTCGTTTGATGGGCAGACCGAAACTGCTTTTCCTATATCTTGAGCTACAATACATCCCTCTTTAAGGAAGTTTTTTTGTCGTGTAATAATTACATGGGTTCTGTTTGGTAAAGGTTTTGGAAAACTCTCAAAAGTTTTTCTTCCCATAATAATGTGATGCCCCGAAGTGACTTCCTTGAAATGTTTGAAGTCATTGGGCAAGTGCCAAAGTAAATTGTTGTTTTTTCCTAACGCATTGTTTTCGGCGACAGCCCCAATGATAATAATCATATTTTATTGTGGTTTGTTAGAAAATTCCTCGTCGACTTGTGTCTGCAATTGCTCAATTTTTCTTTGTTGTTGTACAACAAGCCTATCTATTTGTTCTCTTTCCCAATTTTTATTCATAAAACGATCTGTAATGAACACCTTTATAAAATGCAAAATAAACAAGAAGATCCAAACTGTGATTATCCATATTGCCCAATTTGTAGTATAGCCAAAAACTTCAAAATGATTAGACAAAGATAAAAATAGGCTGCCTAAAAGAAATAAAACAAAATGAAAATAGAGTCTTTTTTTCTTGTTTAATCTTTTTCTAGCATACTCATATTGCTCGTGTTGTTCAATTTCCATAGTCTAAATTTTAGTGTATAAAGGTAAAATTTATTTTGAAATGGTGCTATTGTGATTCGTGATTTATTTAAAGAGTAAACGTTTTTTGTTTTGGGATGTCAAAATTTATATAATTAAAATGGGTCATAATTATTTTTTCATCGTTAAAAATGATGAAAAAAAAGATATTAGATAGAATTTTGGCCAACGCAAGTTCACTTAATTAGATTTTTCAAGCTGTTTTTTACAGAGAATTTATATTTTTTTCGGAAATTAATTTAAACCGCCACACTTCCTTTTATCAAAGGATGTGGTTCGTAACCTTCGAGTGTAAAATCTTCAAAAGTAAAGTCAAAAATATTTTTTATGGCTGGATTCAAAATCATTTTGGGTAATGGTTTTGGTTCACGAGATAACTGTAATTCAACTTGCTCAAAATGATTGTTGTAAATATGGGCGTCACCAAAAGTATGAATGAATTCACCCACTTCTAACTCACAAACTTGGGCAATCATCATAGTAAATAAAGCATAAGAGGCAATGTTAAATGGAACGCCAAGAAATATATCGGCACTGCGCTGATATAATTGACAAGACAGTTTTTCGTCAGAAACATAAAATTGAAAAAATGCGTGACAAGGAGGCAAAGCGGCTTTATTATTGGCTACGTTTTCTGAAAAAGATTTCGAATTGTCTGGCAAAACACTTGGATTCCAAGCAGAAACCAGCATTCTTCGACTGTTTGGGTTGGTTTTTAGCTCTTTGATTAGTTCGGCTATTTGGTCAATTTCCTCACTGTTCCAGTTGCGCCATTGATGACCATATACGGGCCCTAAATTGCCATTTTCATCAGCCCAAGCATCCCAAATTTTAACCCCATTTTCTTGAAGGTATTCAATATTGGTATCACCTTTCAAGAACCAAAGAAGTTCATATATGATTGATTTCAGGTGTAGCTTTTTTGTCGTCACCATCGGAAAACCTTCGCTTAAATCAAATCGCATTTGGTAACCAAAAATACTTTTTGTTCCTGTTCCTGTTCGATCTCCTTTTTGATTTCCGTTTTCTAAAACGTGTTGTACTAAATCGAGGTATTGTTTCATTTTAAGGGTATTCGATTAACTATTAATTTTTATAGATTTTTCCGTCTTTCATTACAAACACAACTTTTTCCAATGTTTTAATGTTTTGCAAAGGGTTTTCATCGACAGCAATAATATCAGCAAAAAAGGAACCCTTGATTTGTCCAACTTCTTTTTCTATGCCTAATAATTTTGCATTTGTTATTGTTGCTGCTTGGATAGCCTCTATAGCAGGCATGCCCGCTTCTACCATAAAGCCAAATTCTAATCCGTTTTTGCCATGAGGAAAAACTCCGGCATCAGTCCCAAAAGCAATTTTAACGCCTCTTTTATATGCTTTTGCAAAAGTAGCTTTGATTTGAGGACCAACTTCCCGTGCTTTTGGCACTACAATATCAGGATAAAAACCACTAATTTCCGCATTTATTTCGACTTCTTTTCCGGCAGTCAGTGTTGGGACTAAGTAGGTGTCGTACTTTTTCATTAGTTCCATGGTTTCTTCACTCATAAATGTTCCGTGCTCAATGGTTTTTATACCACCCAAAATAGCTCTTTGAATTCCTTCGTCACCATGTGCATGAGCTGCAGTAAGCATATTGTAATCTTTTGCCGTTGTGGCAATGGCTTTAATTTCATCTATCGAAAACTGAGGATTTTTACCGCTTTTTGCTACGCTTAAAACGCCTCCGGTTGCTGTTATTTTTATAACGTCGGCACCTTCTTTATACCTTTCTCTAACTGCTTTTACAGCGTCTTCCGGAGAATTTACTACACCTTCATGTGGACCCGGGTCTCCCACTAGTTTTCGGTTGCTACCATTTGTTGGGTCTGCGTGCCCACCAGTTGTGGCTATAGATTTTCCAGCCGTGTAAATTCTTGGGCCCTTCACTAATCCTCTGTTTATTGCATTTCGTAACGAAATATTCACACCGGTTCCTCCTAAATCGCGAACGGTAGTAAATCCAGCTAAAAGGGTAACTTCGGCACAACGGGTAGATTCAAAAGCAATGTCTGCTTCGTTGTCAATGTATTTTGACATATAACTTCGGCTATTCTTCTCGCCTTCTATGTGTACGTGTAAATCGATTAGTCCCGGTAAAACAAATTTATTTTTCAAGTCTATTTCGACATCTTTGGTTTTAAATTTTGAAACAAATCCGTCGAGTATTTTCGAAATTTTGTTTTTGGAAACAACGATGGTTTGGTTTGTTAATTCTTTTCCAGATTGGGTATCAAGAATTTTTCCGCAATGCAAATAATAATCTTGCGAGAAGACAACTTGGGTTAAGAATAGCGTAACTAGGATTAGGATAAATTTTGTGTTCATGAATTTTAGTTTTGTTTGGAGAGATACAGTTGTATTTATCTTTTCGAAATTTCGTCTCTAATCTTGGCGGCTTTTTCATAATCTTCTTGGGCGACTGCCTGATCGAGTAATTCATTCAGCTCTTGCAAGCTGTGTTTAGAATAAGTTTCTCCAGATTGGTTGCTTTCTTCCTTCCCAAACGTTTCAGGATTTGAAAGAATATCATCAATTTCCTGGGAATCTTTGTCAGTTTCCATTGGATTATTTTTCAGATAAATTCCAGCTTTGTCCAAGATGTTTTTGTAAGTAAAAATAGGCGCATTAAAGCGCAAAGCCAAAGCAATAGCATCAGAGGTTCTGGCATCTATAATTTCTTCGATTTTATCTCTTTCGCATATGATGCTTGAATAAAAAACGCCGTCAACCAGTTTGTGAATAATGACTTGTTTTACTATAATATCAAATCGATCGGCAAAATTTTTGAATAAGTCGTGAGTCAAAGGGCGTGGTGGTTTGATCTCTTTTTCCAAAGCAATTGCAATAGATTGAGCCTCGAAAGCACCTATTACGATGGGTAATTTTCGTTCGCCGTCAACCTCGTTCAAAATCAGGGCGTAAGCTCCGTTTTGAGTTTGACTGTATGAAATTCCTTTTATGGATAATTTAACTAAGCTCATAATTGCAGCAATAAAAAGCACTAAGTACCTTATTTATGGATTGTTTTGTATTAAAAAATAAGATTTCAATTTTAATAAAAAAACGGGTAACAAAAAAGTTACCTAAAAGCAAAGATACGAATATCTTGATTGTAGGTAACTATATTTTTTGAGGAGAATTCTAAATTTATGAATGCGATGCTTTAAATGCTTTTAGTTTTTCTGTTAATCTTGGCACAACATCAAAAGCATCTCCTACGATTCCATAATCTGCGACTTTAAAGAAAGGCGCTTCGGGATCTGTATTGATGACAACTTTTACTTTCGAAGAGTTGATTCCGGCAATATGTTGTATCGCTCCTGAAATTCCTATGGCAATATATAAATTGGAGGCAACAGGCTTTCCTGTTTGTCCCACATGTTCTGAATGAGGTCTCCAATCTAAATCGGAAACGGGTTTTGAGCAGGCAGTTGCAGCGCCAAGTATGGCTGCAAGTTCTTCAAGCATTCCCCAGTTTTCTGGACCTTTTAATCCACGGCCTCCAGAAACCACAATGTCTGCATCTGCAATAGAGACTTTCCCAGAAACTTTTTCTACTGATTCTACTTTTACTCCAAAATCATTTTTTCCAATAACGGGATTAAAATCTTCCTGATTCAAATCCGAGGCATTTTCGAAAATCCCGTAGGAGTTTTTAGCTAAGCCAAGGACTTTCACATCGGTAGAAATTTCGGTAATGTTGAAAGCTTTGCTAGAAAAGGCATTTCTTCTCACTTGAAAAGGGGAAGTGCTAACCGGTAATCCCACGACATTAGAAGCGAAACCAGCTTCTAGCGAAACGGCAACAAGCGGAGAAAGGTAAATGCTATCAGTAGTTGACGACAGTAAAATTAGTTTTGCACCTTCTTTTTGGGCGGCTTGCTTGATAACGTCAGCGTAAGCTTTGGCAGAAAAACCAGCTAAGTTATCGTTAGTCACTTTTAAGACTTTGTCGACTCCGTATTTTGATAATTCCGAAACATCTGCTGTGTTTATGGTTACTGCCGTAACGGTAGTTCCTAATGAATCCGCTACTTTTTTTGCATAAGAAGCTAACTCGAATGCTACTTTTTTAAATTTTCCCTCTGCGGATTCTGCATATATTAATATTGACATAATTCTATGATTTAAAGATTAAATAATTGAAAATTTAAAGATTTCAAATATTCGTAATTTGTAATTAAATAACTTTCGCTTCGTTGTGTAATAAGTTGATTAATTCGTCCAAGTTATCGGCAGCGATTAATTTTACAGCAGATTTTGGCGCTGGTTTTTCGAATTTTATTACTTTTGTATTTACCGAAGTTTCAACAGGCTCTACAACAGTCAATGTTTTTGACCTAGCTGTCATAATCCCTCTCATATTTGGGATGCGTAAATCTTTTTCTTCGACTAATCCTTTTTGTCCGCCAATGATTATGGGTAGGGTTGTTGAAATGGTTTCTCTACCGCCGTCAATTTCGCGAATTGCCTTTACGTTTGCGCCATCAACTGTGATGTTTGTGCAAGAATTTAGAAAATTATAACCTAGAATACCAGCAATCATTCCGGGAACCATTCCTCCGTTATAATCTAATGATTCTTTACCGGCAATAATAATGTCGTAAGCACCATTTTTTATAACTTCGGCAAGTTGTTTTGCAACGAAGAAACTATCGGTAGGATTCGCGTTCACGCGAATGGCGTCGTTAGCGCCAATGGCTAATGCTTTTCTTAAAGTAGGTTCGGTTTCTGGCCCACCTACATTAGCAACTGTGACCGTTGCTCCTTGTTGTTCTTGAAACCAAACGGCTCTTGTTAACCCAAATTCATCGTTAGGATTGATTACAAACTGAACGCCATTGGAATCAAATTGGGAATCATCATTTGTAAAATTAATTTTTGAAGTAGTATCAGGAACGTGACTGATGCAGACTAATATTTTCATAAGTATTGGATTTTATTCAAAATTGGTAGTACAAAATTATAATAATTATTGGAATAATATACTATGCGCGCATAATATTTTTCGGTATTATATCGATTTCGTAGCCCTGATAGTAGCGGGATCCTTTTCTTTCTTCCTTTAGGTATTGAAAGACAAAGCTAATAACAGTATTGACTCCTTGTTATTTTAAACATAAATTGTGCTTTTAAGTGATTTAAAATATTTATTTTTGCGATTCGAAATTTATACATAACAAGGAAAAAAATGAGAACGATACAATTTAGAGAGGCCATTTGCGAAGCAATGAGCGAGGAAATGCGTCGCGACGAGTCAATATATTTAATAGGCGAGGAAGTAGCTGAATATAATGGGGCTTACAAAGCTTCGAAAGGAATGCTTGCCGAATTTGGAGAAAAAAGAGTAATCGACACGCCAATTGCAGAGCTTGGTTTTACCGGAATTGCAGTGGGATCTGCAATGAATGGTTGTAGACCAATTGTCGAGTACATGACTTTTAATTTTGCATTAGTTGGCATTGACCAAATCATAAACAATGCTGCCAAAATGCGTCAAATGACAGGTGGTCAATTTAACATTCCTATTGTTTTTCGAGGCCCAACAGCTTCTGCAGGACAACTTGGAGCCACACATTCCCAAGCTTTGGAAAATTGGTTTGCTAATACGCCTGGACTTAAAGTTATTGTGCCATCGAATGTTTATGATGCTAAAGGGTTACTGAAATCAGCAATTCGAGACAATGATCCAGTAATTTTTATGGAATCGGAACAAATGTATGGCGACAAAGGAGAAGTTCCTGAAGGGGAATATACAATTCCAATTGGTGTTGCCGACGTTAAAAGAGCAGGTATCGATGTTACTATTGTTTCTTTTGGAAAAATAATAAAAGAAGCCTTCATTGCCGCTGATGAATTAGCTAAAGAAGGAATTTCTTGTGAAATTATCGACTTGAGAACTATTCGTCCTATGGATAATGAAGCAATTTTGACATCAGTAAGAAAAACAAATAGATTGGTAATTCTTGAGGAAGCTTGGCCTTTTGCAAGCGTTTCTTCTGAGATTGCCTATATGGTTCAGGAGCGCGCTTTCGATTTTCTAGACGCTCCAATTCAACGCATCACAACGGCCGATACGCCTGCGCCCTATTCGCCAGTTTTACTCAAAGAATGGATGCCAAATTCTACCGATGTTGTTAAGGCGGTAAAAAAAGTTATGCATAAATAAGGCGTTAAATTTTTCTGAATATTAGAATCAATAAAAAATCTAACATAAGAAATTAACTATATTTGAAACTTCATCAGAATCTTATTTTTGATGAAGTTTTTTTGATTATGAAAAAAAATATTTTGTTTAAATTATTCTTTTTGCTTGCTTTTACAAACGCGATTTTTGCGCAAACAAAAGTGAGCGGCATTGTTATAGACAAGTTTAAAAACTCCGTGCCTTTTGCCAATGTAACATTTAAGGACTCGAATGAAGGTGTTGTATCTAATGAAGATGGACGTTTTTATCTTGAGTCTCCTAGCGATTACAAAACACTTGTGGTTACTTCTATAGGGTTTTCTGATAAGGAAATCACATTGGAAAAATCAGTAAACTACAATTTCACAGTACAGTTAGATGAAATTGAAAACCTGAATGAAGTGGTGGTTTTTTCAGGCAAAACATCTAAAAAGAATAACCCTGCGCTTGACATTCTTAAGAAAATCTGGGAAAGAAAACGAAGAAATGGCTTGTATTTATTTGACCAATATCAAATGGAAAAATATGAAAAAGTAGAGTTTGATATTAATAGCATTGATAGCGCATACATGAAAAAGAACATTTTCAAGGGAATGGAATTTGTTTTCAAACATGTTGATACCTCAAAAATTACTGGAAAAACCTATTTGCCCATTTTCATTAACGAAGTATTGTCAGAGGTGTATGGCGACAATAAATTTAAGAAAGTAAAAGAAATAGTAAAAGCCAATAAGACCTCTGGATTCAATGGAAACCAACAAATTGTGTCTTTTGTAAAAGATTTATATTCTGAGTACGACATCTATGACAATCATCTCACTTTTTTCGACAAAAGCTTTACCAGTCCAATATCTAAGACAGGAATTGATGTGTATAATTATGTGCTAAGGGATAGTGCTTTCGTTGATAAAAAGTGGTGTTACAATATTATTTTTTATCCAAGACGAAAAAACGAATTGACATTTAAAGGGGATTTTTGGGTAAGCGACACTACGTTTGCTATAAAAAACATTAACATGGCGGCCACCAAAAGCGCCAATATTAACTGGGTAAAAGATATTTATATCGAGCAGGAATTTGAGGTAATGAATGATTCTGTCTTTCTTTTGACCAAAGATTATATGATGTCGGATTTCGCGTTGAACAAAAAGGAAAAATCCAAAGGTGTTTATGGAAAGCGAACTACCTTATACCAAAACCATAAATTTAACAATGAAAAACCAGAAAAATTTTATAAACAAGAAGTGAATTATTACGAGAAAGACGCCTATAATAAGCCAGAAGAATATTGGCAAAAAAACCGTTTTGAAAATCTGACCAAAGATGAAAAAGGAATTTATAAAATGCTGGACACCTTGCAAACCGTCAATAAATTTAAGCAGTTGTATAATTTGGTCGAAATACTTGACAGCGGCTACCTTCATTCGGGTAATTTAGATTACGGGTCAATTTATTCGGTTTTTGGGAACAACGAAGTCGAAGGTGTTCGATTGCGGGCGGGAGTGAGAACTTACTTTGGGCCTAATGACCCGTGGCGATTGCAGTCCTATATTGCGTATGGATTTAAAGACAATACATTCAAATACGGAATCACTGGAAAATGGATGATTGAAAACAAAAAAAGAATTATTGTCTCCGCAGGCAATCGAAGAGATATTGAGCAAATAGGAGCATCGCTTACGGCAACAAATGACATAGTGGGACGCAGTTATGCCTCGTCAGGAATATTTACATTTGGAGCAAACGATAAATTAACTAAGGTCAATTTGAGTAATGTCGAAATTGAAGCCGAACCAATAAAAAATTTAACTTTTGCAACCGGAATTTCTTATCGAACTTTAGAATCGGCTTCACCTACATTTAGTTTAGATTATTATACAGATTTATCTCAAACAAAGATAAAAAGTGATGTAAAACAATCTGAGGTGAATTTTCAAATCGAATATTCACCCAACAGGAAACCCATAGGTTATGCCGTTGAAAGGTATAATGTGGATAGCCCATTTCCACAGATTTTTGTAAATTATAGTCAGGGATTTAAAGGGTTGTTTTCTAGTGATTTTAATTATCAAAAAATCCAATTATACTATAAAAAACCCATAATTATTGGCCCGCTAGGGCGTTCAAATATAATTTTGGAAATGGGAAAAACATTTGGATACATACCGCTTGGATTAATGAGTGTTATACCCGGAAATCAATCGCTTTTTTATATTACAAACACTTTTAGTAACCTTAAATACTACGAATTTGTAAGCGACCAATATGCCACATTTCAGTGGAATCACAATTTTGGAGGCCGACTTTTTTCAAGAATTCCGTTTATGCGAAAACTCAATTGGCGAGAAATTATTGGCGTGAAGTCTATTTATGGGGCGGTTTCTAATGAAAATAGATTGATCAATGCCTCTGGAATGGTTTATAAAGCACCCGAAAATCCGTATTGGGAATACAGCGCAGGTATAGGAAATATTTTCAAAGTTTTACGGGTCGATTTTTCGTGGAGAGGCAATTATCTCGACATGCCCAACGCCAATAAATTCGCCATAAAAACATCGTTCGGAATTTATTTCTAGAAGCTAATCCAGCTCTGCATTACAAGCTTTTTTCCCCTCGTTTCTTTTTTTCTAAATAATAAAAGGAGCTTCTGCTAGTCGCTCTCTTATTATAAGAAAAAAGAGAACGAGACTTCAAAAGGCTATCCGTTTCCATCTGGGATAAAAAACCACAGCTATGCAACAAGCCATCGAATACCTCTCAAAGAAAGACCCTATTTTCAAGCTAATTATAGACAAATATGGTTTGCCAATAATTCCGAAACGACCACAAGGTTTCGAAACATTGGTTCTATTAATTCTCAAACAACAGGTTTTTATTAATTCAGCAAAACCCACTTTTTTAAAATTAAAAGCCCAACAACTAAACTTTACTCCAGAAGCATTAATTTCTTTAGCCGACGAGCGGTATAGAAATCTTGGCGTAAGCCGTCAAAAAACCTCCTATATAAAAGCATTGTCACTTTCGATAATTAACAATCAAATTAATTTGGAAAGTCTCGGAAAAAAAGCTTCCCAGCAAGTTCGCGAAGAACTCATCAAAATAAAAGGTATTGGCAATTGGACAATCGACGTTTACTTGATGTTTTCGCTTCAGGCGCCAGACATCATTCCGCTTGGGGATATTGCAGTTGTAAATACAATTAAGGAGTTGTTAAAAATTTACGACAAAAAAGTCACGGAAGTGTATGTTTTAAAATGGAGCCCCTATCGTTCTGCAACAACATTTTTATTTTGGTATTATTACCTTCAAAAACGAAATAGAAAAGTAGAATATTGAAATTTTTAATAAAAAACGACATTCTCTATCCAATCTATTCGTTTTTTAACATCCTTTTATTACTTTTGCATCCGATAAAATTTATAACAAATATTTAAATTTATGGAATCATTTATGATTTATGTGCCAATAGTGATGGCAATAATAGGATTGGCTTTTATGGCAATCAAAAGAAGCTGGGTTTTAAAGCAAGATGCCGGAGATGGTAAAATGAAAGAAATTTCAGATTATATCTACGAAGGAGCCTTAGCCTTCCTTAAAGCAGAATACAGATTATTAGCAATATTTGTTGTTATAGCAAGTGTTGTTTTAGCTGGAATTTCATTTTTTGTTCCAACTACACATATATTAATAGTAGTAGCATTTGTTTTCGGAGCTTTCTTTTCAGCATTAGCTGGGAATATGGGAATGAAAATCGCAACTAAAACAAACGTAAGAACAACTCAAGCGGCACGTACAAGTTTACCACAAGCATTAAAAGTTTCTTTTGGTGGCGGAACGGTAATGGGATTAGGAGTTGCTGGTTTAGCAGTTTTAGGTTTAACTAGTTTCTTTATATTCTTCTTCCACTTTTTTATGGGTGGTAATTGGTCGAATGGCGGAACAGAACAAATGACTATCGTTTTAGAAACATTAGCTGGTTTCTCTCTTGGAGCAGAATCAATCGCTTTGTTTGCACGTGTTGGCGGGGGTATTTATACAAAAGCTGCCGATGTTGGAGCTGATTTAGTGGGTAAAGTGGAAGCTGGTATTCCAGAAGATGATCCACGAAATCCTGCTACAATTGCAGATAACGTTGGAGACAACGTTGGTGACGTTGCCGGAATGGGTGCCGATTTATTTGGTTCTTATGTAGCAACTGTTCTTGCTGCAATGGTTCTTGGGAATTATGTTATTAAAGATATGGGTGGAAACATTCAGGATGCTTTCGGTGGAATTGGACCTATTTTATTGCCAATGGCAATTGCTGGTTTCGGAATATTATTCTCTATCATAGGAACTATGGTTGTGAAAATATCGGATGACAATGCTAAAGAAGCACAAGTTCAAAAAGCATTAAACATTGGAAACTGGATTTCTATTGCATTAACAGCAATTGCTTGTTATGTTTTAGTGAAATACATGTTGCCTGAAACTATGAAAATGAGTTTCTTTGGAGAAGGAATTAAAGATATTTCTTCAATGAGAGTTTTCTACGCAACAATCGTAGGATTAGTTGTTGGAGCTACTATTTCATCTGTAACAGAATATTACACAGGATTAGGCACAAAACCAGTTATGGCAATTGTACAAAAATCATCAACTGGTGCAGGAACAAACGTAATCGCTGGTTTGGCAACAGGAATGATTTCTACATTCCCAACAGTTTTATTATTTGCAGCTGCAATTTGGGCATCTTATGCTTTCGCAGGATTTTACGGAGTTGCTTTAGCTGCTTCAGCAATGATGGCTACAACAGCAATGCAATTGGCAATCGATGCTTTCGGACCAATATCTGATAATGCAGGAGGAATTGCTGAAATGAGCGAATTACCTAAAGAAGTTCGTACAAGAACTGATATTTTGGATTCGGTTGGAAATACAACGGCTGCAACAGGGAAAGGTTTTGCAATTGCTTCGGCGGCATTAACTTCATTGGCTTTGTTTGCTGCGTATGTAACTTTTACAGGAATCGACGGAATCAATATTTTCAAAGCACCCGTTTTGGCAATGTTATTCGTAGGTGGAATGATACCGGTAGTTTTCTCTGCATTGGCAATGAATTCTGTTGGAAAAGCGGCGATGGATATGGTGTATGAAGTACGTCGTCAGTTTAGAGAAATTCCAGGAATTATGGAAGGTACAGGGAAACCTGAATATGCTAAATGTGTTGATATTTCTACAAAAGCCGCTTTACGCGAAATGATGTTACCTGGAGTTTTGACTATTGGTTTTCCAATTGCAATTGTACTTTTAGGTAAATTAGTTTATATGGGTGATGCAAATGCAAATTCATTAGTTGCTGAAATGTTAGGGGGTTATATGGCTGGAGTTACCGTTTCTGGTGTACTTTGGGCGGTGTTCCAAAACAATGCAGGTGGTGCTTGGGACAATGCTAAAAAATCTTTTGAAGCAGGAGTTCTAATTAATGGTGAAATGACATTCAAAGGTTCAGACGCGCACAAAGCTGCTGTAACTGGAGATACTGTTGGAGATCCTTTCAAAGATACTTCAGGACCTTCAATGAACATTTTAATTAAATTGACTTGTTTGATAGGATTGGTAATTGCACCAATTTTAGGAAATGGAACGCACGAAGCAGCGCCAAAAGTTATGATAGTGAAAATGGAATGTGCAGAAGGAACTATGATGGGCAAATGCGATAGGAGCAAATGTGCTACAATGACCAAGGACGAGTGTGCAGCAATGTGTGACGAAATGGGTTGTACTCCGGAGCAAAAAGAAATGTGTCTATCACATTATGATGCAAACGGCAAGTTTATGGCAACAGATGATGTAAAAGCGTGTTGTGCTAAAAAAAGAACAGATGAAAAGAACATTAAGGTTGAAATCATCAACATTAACGGAAAAGCAAAAGCCACTGTAATCACTTCTGAAAAAGGAAATGAAAATACTCAAGTTTTTGAAGGTTCATTAGAAGAGGTAAAAGCTAAAATGGAAGCTTTGAAATAAACTTTAAATATCCTTTGTCAAAGTTAACTTTGACAAAGGTTGCTATAAAAAAATGCCTCGCAAGTTTTTGCGGGGCATTTTTGTTTGTATTTTTTATGTAAATTTAGCCAATTATAACTCAGATTTTATGTTTAACAAACTTGTATTTTTAATGCTTTTAATAGGTAATATTGGTTTTTCCCAATTGCAACTCCCGTTAATTCCGCAACCCAAAGTTATAAATTTAGACGGCGGAAGTTTTATGTTTCATAATACAACAGTTATCCAAGCCAATGAAAATTCTTTTGAGGCAAAATATTTGCACGAAGTGATACTACTACAAACGGGTTTAGATTTAAAAATTGCTTCCCATTCAAATGCAGTTTCTAAACTCATATTAAATGTTACTACACCAGATTTTGTAAATTTCAATAAAGAGAGTTACAGTTTAATTATTTCAAAAAACGAAATTAACATAAACGCTAATGCCAATCAAGGTTTGTTTTACGGAGTTCAAACGTTGGTTCAATTAATCCCTTTTAAAATAACTAAAGAAGTAAAATTACCCTGTCTACAAATTGAAGACGAACCAAAATATGCTTGGCGAGGTATGCATCTTGACGTTAGTCGCCATTTCTTTCCTGTAGATTTTGTCAAAAAGTACATTGATTACTTAACCATGTACAAAATGAATACGTTCCATTGGCATTTGACTGATGACCAAGGTTGGCGTATCGAAATTAAACAATATCCAAAACTTACGGAAGTTGGTGCTTGGCGAAAAGGATCCATGGTTGGGCATTATAGAGAGCAAAAGTTTGACTACACCCGCTACGGAGGTTTTTACACTCAAGAAGAAATTAAAGAAGTTGTTGTTTATGCAACGGAAAGACACATAACAGTCGTTCCAGAAATTGAAATGCCAGGACATGCTGTCGCTGCTTTAGCTTCGTATCCAGAATATTCTTGCACTGGTGGACCTTTTGAAGTAGCTCTAAAATGGGGGGTTTTGGACGATGTGTTTTGTCCAAAAGAGGGAACTTTTAAATTCCTTGAAAACATATTAACAGAAGTTATAGGGTTGTTTCCTTCTGAATATATTCATATTGGAGGTGACGAATGTCCCAAAACAAGATGGAAAAAATGTTCTAATTGTCAGGCTTTAATCCAAAAAGAAGGCTTGAAAGACGAACATGAATTGCAAAGTTATTTTATCCAACGCATTGAAAAATTTGTCAACAGCAAGGGACGAAAAATCATTGGGTGGGACGAAATACTTGAAGGAGGTTTGGCTCCAAATGCAGCGGTTATGAGTTGGCGAGGAATTAAAGGCGGAATCGATGCAGCGAAGCAAAAGCACTTTGTTGTCATGACTCCAAGTAGTTATTGTTATTTTGACCATTACCAAGGCGAACCAAAAAACGAACCTTTAGCAATTGGCGGATACACTGCCGTAGAGAAAGTGTATAGTTTTAATCCAACGCCAAAAGAATTATCTGCCGATGAAGCAAAGTATATTCTTGGTGCGCAAGGAAACGTTTGGACAGAATATATGGAAGATTCCCAAAAAGTAGAATACATGATTTTTCCAAGAATGATGGCGCTTTCCGAAGTGCTTTGGGGAACTTCAAATCCAGGTAATTATAAAGACTTTCAAGATCGAATGATTCTACATTTTCCAACTTTCGACAAAAAATATATTAATTACAGTAAGTCGCTTTTTGAAATTACAACCAGTGTAGCTCCGTCTGAAGACTCAAAAGGCGTAACGTTTTCTCTAAATTCAACACGCAATCCCAACGGAATTAGGTTTACACTCGACGGAACATTACCAAACTTGAATTCCTCTAAGTACATAAATCCAATTCTAATCACAAAAAACCAAACTGTAAAAGCCGCCTATTTTGAAGACCAAAAACAAATTAACGGTATGGTAGAACAAGCTTTTTATATCAATAAGGCGACCGGTAAAAGCCTCACTTTGGTTAATCCGCCAAGTGAAAGTTATGCTGCAGGCGGAACGTTTACACTCGTTGATGGAATAATGGGGAATCGCGATAAATTTGGTCGTGATTGGTTGGGTTTTTCCGGAAAAGATTTGATCGCCACAGTCGATTTGAGCAAACAAGAACAAATTAATAAAGTGACTGTTGGATTTTTGGCAAGCGAAGGAAGTTGGATTTATTTCCCAAAAAGCATAGCCGTGTTTATTTCTGATGATGGTATTAATTTTAAAAATGTATCGCTAATCACAAAGGAAGAAATTGTTGCAGTGAATGGTAGTGTCACGATAAAATTGGGTGCCGAAAAAGCACAATACATCAAAGTTATTGCTGAAAATAGTGGTAAAATTCCTGAAGGTTTTGCTGGAGCTGGTTCAAAATCTTGGTTGTTTGTTGACGAAATAGGAATCGAATAAAAAAAGTAGTAGTATGTCAAATCGTAGAAATTTTATAAAAACTGCAGCAATTGGTTCGGTAGCAATTGCTTTAAATTCCTTTAAATCTAAAGAAGGAGAATTTGAATTTTCTTATGGAAAAGTAAATAAACCTATCGTGATTTCCACCTGGAATTTTGGAGTAAAAGCCAATGGCGCGGCTTGGGAAATTCTAAAAAATAACGGAAGAGCTCTTGATGCAGTTGAAGCCGGTGTAAAAATTCCCGAAGGCGATCCAACCGAAAGAAGTGTTGGCTTCGGCGGAAGACCTGACAGAGACGGACACGTAACATTAGATTCTTGCATCATGGACGAGTTTTCTAACATTGGCTCGGTGGGGTGTTTGGAACATATAAAACATCCTGTTTCTGTGGCACGCGCTGTCATGGAAAAAACGCCTCATGTGATGTTGGTTGGTGAAGGTGCATTGCAGTTTGCTTTATCGCAAGGTTTCTCAAAAGAAAACTTATTGGTCGAAGAATCTGAAAAGGAATGGAAGGAATGGCTTAAAACCAGTCAGTACAAACCAATTGCAAACATTGAAAATCACGATACTATTGGCATGATTGCTCTCGACAGTTTTGGAAATCTTTCTGGCGCGTGTACTACGAGTGGCATGGCTTATAAAATGCATGGTCGCGTAGGCGATTCTCCAATAATTGGTGCTGGATTATATGTCGATAACGAAATTGGCGCAGCAACAGCAACAGGTCACGGCGAAGAAGTTATCCGAATTGCTGGATGTCACTTGGTTGTAGAACTCATGCGACAAGGGAAATCTCCTCAAAATGCGTGTGAAGAGGCCGTTGCCCGTATTATTAAGCTCACAAAAAAAAGGAACAAAAGCCTTAAAGACATTCAAGTTGGTTTTATCGCTTTGAATAAAAATGGAGCCTATGGCGCATATTGCATTCAAGGCGGATTTAATTACGCTGTCAATGACAATTCAGGAAATAAATTAATAGATTCTGATTACTTTTTAAAATAATGGCACAACTCGAAATTGCTTGTTTTAATTTAAATTCCGCAATTATTGCTCAAAAAAATGGCGTCAATAGAGTGGAGCTTTGTGCGGGATTTGAAGTTGGGGGAACTACGCCAAAAAAGAAAGAGGTTGTAGAATTTATAAAATTATTGTCTATTGATTTGTATGTGATGATACGTCCTCGAGGGGGAGATTTCATCTATTCTGACGATGAGTTTTCAATTATGAAGAACGAAATAAAAACTTTTAAAGAATTAAAAGTTACTGGATTTGTTTTCGGAATATTGAATGAAGACAAAACGATAAATCTCCCTCAAAACAAGGAATTAATCGAATTAGCAAAACCATTCCCGTGTACTTTTCATCGTGCTTTTGATGAAGTTCCCGATGCTTTTCAGTCATTGGAAAATGTTATTGATTGTGGCTTTACAACTATTTTAACTTCGGGTCAAGCTCAAAATGCAGTAGCAGGAATAGAATTGATAACCGAGTTAGTCAAAAAGGCTAACAATCGAATTTTCATAATGCCTGGAGGAAGTTTGCGGTCGTCAAATGTTAGATTAATTCAGCAAAACACAAAGGCTAGGTTCTTTCATTCATCAGCCATAATCGACGAAAGTCAAATGGCAAATGCCGAGGAAATCATTGCTTTAAAAACCAATTTAAAATGAGTAATAAATTTCTAAATTTCCTATTTATTTTGCTGCCAATACTTATGTTGGCACAAAATTCAGAACGTAATTTAAGTTCAGAAAAATGGGATTTTAGAAAAGCAACAGATATTAATTGGCTTTTGGCCAAAGTTCCTGGAACCGTTCACACGGATTTATTCAATAATAAAATAATTCCAAATCCGTTTTTTGGAGACAACGAAAAGCAATTGCAATGGATTGAAAATGAAGACTGGGAATACCAAACTACATTTTCAATTTCCAAAATAGAAAATAAAAATAAAAATTGTATTTTACAATTGGAGGGCTTAGATACTTATGCGGATGTTTTTTTAAATGAAAAGAAAATTTTGAGTGTCAATAATATGTTTCGAACATGGAACGTATCTATCAATAAAGAATTAAAAATAGGTCGAAATACGTTGCGAATTATTTTTTTTTCATCCGTGAAAAAAGAAAAAGAAGCGGCTAAAAAACTTTTGTATACCTTGCCTGGTGACGAAAAAGTTTTTTCCCGAAAAGCCCAATATCATTATGGTTGGGATTGGGGTCCAAGATTTGTAACTGCTGGAATTTGGAAAAATATTAAATTACAATTTTGGAATTCCGCGACAATTACCAACGTGAAACACCATCAAAAATTGCTAAATGATATAGTGGCGGAATTGGAATTTATCACTAAAATAAATAGCCATACAACAGGAGAATTTCAATTAAAAATCAATGATAATACAGAAATTATTTCTTTAAAAAAAGGACTAAATACCATAACATCGGAATACAAAATCCAAAACCCTAAACGGTGGTGGGCAAATGGATTGGGAGAGGCTAATTTATATACTTTTGAAATCTCGCTTTCGCAAAACAAAAAAACACTGCATTCTAAGAAACTCAACATTGGCTTGCGAACTATTGAATTAGTGCAAAAAAATGACACTGTTGGCAAAAGTTTTTACTTTAAATTAAACGGAATTCCTGTTTTTATGAAAGGGGCCAATTATATTCCCCCGGACAGTTTTTTGCCAAGAGCAACTGATTCTGTTTATAAAAATATTGTAAAAAACGCAGTAGATTCTAATATGAACATGCTACGAGTATGGGGTGGCGGAGTTTATGCCGATGACATTTTTTATGACGAATGTGATAAAAATGGAATTTTGGTTTGGCAAGACTTTATGTTTGCTTGCGCCATGTATCCAGGTGATGATGATTTTCTGGAGAATGTAAAAATGGAAGTTGTTGATAATGTTAATCGTTTGCAAAACCACCCAAGCATTGCCTTGTGGTGTGGTAATAATGAAAACGATGAAGGGTGGAAAAATTGGGGTTGGCAAAAGCAATACCAGTATTCAAAATCTGATTCAACCAAAATCTGGAACGATTATAAAAAGCTATTTCACAAATTAATTCCACAAACATTAGACAGTTTGCTTTCTAAAAGCGAAAACAGATATTGGCCTTCGTCTCCATCTATTGGTTGGGGAAAAAAGGAAAGTTTGTTAGAAGGAGATTCTCATTATTGGGGAGTTTGGTGGGGAAAAGAACCGTTTCAAATTTACGAAAAGAAAGTCGGAAGATTTATGAGTGAATATGGTTTTCAGGGTATGCCAAATTTGGAAACCTTTAAAGCATTTGCCAATAAAGAAGAATTAAACTTTAATTCGGAAGCGTTAAAAAACCATCAAAAACATGGGGTTGGTTATCAAACTATTGAAGAATACATGGAACGAGACTTTCAAATTCCAACATCTTTTGAAGACTATATTTATGTTTCGCAACTATTACAAGCAGAAGGAATGAAAATGGCAATGGAAGCTCATCGCAGAGCAAAACCTTATTGTATGGGAACCTTATTTTGGCAACTTAATGATTGTTGGCCAGTAACCTCATGGAGTGCTGTGGATTATTATGGACGTTGGAAAGCTTTTCAATACCAAGTGAAACGGAGTTTTGAAATGTTGTTAATTTCTGTAAAAGAAGAAAACGATTGCTATAAAATTTATTTTGTGAATGATAAATGGTCGTCTTTACAAGGAGAACTTAATTTGGAATTAATTAATTTCAATGGGAAAAAGCTATGGGAAGCACAAGCAAGTAAAGTGGTTCCAGAAAACTCAAGCACGGTACAATTTATAATTTTAAAAAAAGATTTTGAAACATTCAATTTAAATAACATAGTGCTTTCAATGAATTTTAAATCAGAAAGTACGAAGGCAAAATCTCTTTATTATTTTGTAAAGACTAAAAATTTAAATTTGAGTAATCCCAATATAAAAATAAAAAAAATTGACGAGGTAACTATCGAGGTAACTTCAGATGTCTTGGCTAAAAATGTCTATTTAAATTCTTCGGAAGATGCTTTTTTCAGTGATAATTATTTTGATATTTTGCCCAATCATAAAATGATAATTCATCTTTCTAAACCAGTTTCAATAATCATTTCAAAATCATTATTTGATACTACGAAATAAAAAAAGTTTCAAAAAAAGGATCCCCCAAAAAGTTAGATACTGTTTGGAAAAGCCTTTTTTGAAGTTTTTTTTGTACTGGGTGTTTTCTTAAAAAAATTCAAATCCAGAATTTTTATCGGCTTGGTTTTATCAATAACACATTGTTGTACTTCTTTCTTATGTCAATTAGAGAGCGTTCAGCTTCGATGCGGGTTCTAAAACCCCCAACCCAAACTTTATAATTGGGCGTATTGAAAACTATCGTCGCATCGATGTCGCTAAAATTTTGTTTAAAGTCGCTTAAAGTTTTTTTAGCATTTTCGCTTCCCCCATTATAAATTTGAATTTTATAAGAGTCATTAACCGTGAGAGAAGTGTTTATGTTTCTCTTTTCGTTTAAGATTTGTTCAAACTTTTGATCTTGACTAACGGTAACCTTTTGGTCTTGAGCATATAAATAGGAACCCCAAGTATTTAACACAAGAAATGATAAAAACATTTTTCGAACTGTTAGCTTTCTCATAATGGTATTGTTTGATGCAAAAATAATGTATAAATAGCGAAACTATATTATTATCGTTATTTAGAATCGGTATAAATTATATTTAAGGCTATTTTAGGGTTTTGAGAATAGTTCTTAAAGCGTATTTTTGTCGAATATTTTAAAGAAAAAGTAATTTTTATCATAATTTAAATGTGGTAAAATTCAAATTCAATATTGTAGATAATCACTAAACTATATGAAAAAGGTGGGTTACCATAATTCGATTTCAAGGAAATTATATTTAAGTTTAGCTTTGATGCTAACTTTATCATTAACTTCTTTTGCGCAAGATGCGGCTCCGGCAGCAATTGCAACTTCAACAGAAACTTCTGCCGTTACTCAAGGAGGCGATCCTGTAAAAGGGAAGGAAATTTTCAACACTAATTGTGCCGCTTGTCACAAACTAGACGCAAAAGCAACTGGTCCTGCCCTTAGAGGTGTTGGTGCCAAGTACGACAAAACATGGATTTATAAATGGGTTCAAAACAGTTCCGATTTAATTAAATCAGGGGATGCACTAGCTTTAAAAGTTTTTGAAGAAAACAACAAGGTGCCAATGACTGCTTTTCCACAATTGGCAGAAGCTGACATTGACAATATTATTGCATACACAATGGAAGCTAAGGCAGTAGCTGCAACTCCACTTCCGGGTGTTTTACTTCCTGGGGCTAGTGAAAATGCAGGGGGAATTTCAAATGAAATTATTTTAGGAGTATTATCCTTAGTGATGGCAATTCTTGTAGTAATGTTGTTTTTAGTAAACAATGTTTTACGAAAAGTAGCCGCTGCAAACGGGATAAATGTCGCTCCAAAACAACCTACTATTCCAATTTGGAAGGCTTTTGCCAAAAATCAATTTTTAGTATTAGTTACTTCAATATTCCTATTATTGGCGAGTGCATTTTTTGTTTATGGATATATGATGCAAATTGGAGTTGATCAAGACTATTCACCAGTTCAGCCAATTCATTTCTCACATAGAATTCACGCTGGTAGCAACGGAGTTGATTGTAATTATTGTCATTCATCTGCTAGGGTAAGTAAAAATTCAGGAATTCCTTCTTTGAATGTTTGTATGAATTGTCATAAAAACATTGCCGAAGTTTCTGACACAACAGCAACTAAAAATTATTCGAAAGCTTTTTACGACAACGAAATTGCTAAATTGTATAAGGCTGTAGGTTGGGATAAAGAAAATCAAAAGTATACAGGGGTTACGGAGCCGGTAAAATGGGTTCGCATTCATAACTTGCCAAGTTTTGTTTATTTTAATCACTCGCAACACGTAACCGTTGCTGGGGTTGCTTGTCAAACTTGTCACGGGCCTGTTCAAACGTATGAAGTTCAAAAACAATTTGCCAAATTGACGATGGGTTGGTGTATAGATTGCCATAGAACAACAGATGTAAAAATGCAAGGCAATGATTATTATGCCAAAATTCACGAACAACTTTCTAAAAAATATGGTGTAGACAAATTAACCATAGCTCAAATGGGTGGGTTAGAATGCGGTAAATGCCACTATTAAAATTAATAATTAAGAAGCTAATATTTATATAGAATATGTCATCAAACAAAAAATACTGGAAAAGTGTTGAAGAACTAGACGAAAATAGTTCTATTGTTGAGGCGCTTAAAAATAACGAATTTGTTGAAGAAATTCCTACGGATGAATTTATAGGAAACAGTGATGCTACATCATTTTCATCAACAACACGTCGTGATTTTTTAAAGTACGTTGGGTTTACTACAGCGGCAGCCACACTTGCAGCCTGTGAAGGTCCCGTACATATGTCGATACCTTACGTAGTACAACCAGAACAAATCATCCCTGGAATTGCAGATTATTATGCAACTTCTGTATTTGATGGTTTTGATTTTGCCAATCTTTTAGTGAAAACACGTGAAGGGCGCCCTATTAAAATTGACAACAATACAATGCCTGGTGCAAAATTTTCGGCAAACGCCAGAATCCATGCATCGATATTGTCATTATATGATAGTATGCGTTTAAAAGAACCAAAAATTGGTGGAAAAAATGCTACTTGGATTGATGTTGATTCAAAAATAAAATCAAGCTTGGCTGATGCCAAAGAAAAAGGAGGACAAGTTGTTCTTTTGACCAATACATTAGCAAGTCCCTCGACTGAAAAGTTGATTGCCGAATTTATTGTCAATAATCCAAACGCAAAACACGTAATTTATGATGCTGTATCTTCTTCTGAAGCTTTAGATGCATTCGAAACGGTTTATGGCGAAAGAGCTTTGGTTGATTATGATTTTTCAAAAGCGTCATTGATAGTTTCTGTAGGTGCAGATTTCCTTGGAGATTGGCAAGGTGGAAGTTATGATTCAGGGTATGCTCAAGGTAGAATTCCAAAAAACGGAAAAATGTCGCGTCATTTCCAATTGGAAGCGAACATGACTTTGTCTGGTGCAGCTGCCGATAAACGTTTAGCAATGTCAACCGCAAATCAAAAACAAGCATTAGTTCATATCTATAATGTAGTCGTTGGGGCTTCGGTTCCGGTGACTTTAGATGCGAAATATAAAGCAGAAGTTGCTAAAGCGGCTCAACAGTTAAAAGCTGCGGGTAGCCAAGGAGTTTTAGTTTCTGGAATTCAAGATACGAATGCGCAATTGTTGGTTTTGGCCATCAACCAAGCATTAGCAAGTGAATCTTTTTCAACTATTGGAACAAGACAAATAAGAAAAGGATCTGGTGAAAAAGTGGCTCAATTAGTTAATGACATGAAAGCAGGAAGCGTTCATACTTTGATTATGAGTGGCGTTAATCCAGTTTATACTTTACCAAATTCAAAAGATTTTGTTGAAGGCTTGAAAAAAGTAAGTCTTTCGGCTTCATTCTCTTTGAGAGAGGATGAAACCGCTTCGATAGCAACTATTGCTGCTGCAGCACCTCACTATTTAGAATCTTGGGGAGATGTTAGTATTACAAGAGGAACGTATGGTTTGACTCAACCTACCATTCGTCCTTTATTCGACACCAAACAATTTCAAGAAGTATTGATGTCTTTGAACGGAAATATTGGAACCTATTACGATTATTTAAAATCAATTTCGTCTTCAATTATTTCAGGATCTACATGGAATCAAGTATTGCACGACGGAATTTTCATTGGAACAATACCATCCGTTTCTGCAAGTTCGGCTAATTATGCTGCTGCTGCAAATGCTTTAGCGCAATCAAAAGCGGCTCCAAGTTTCGAATTAGTTTTATACACTAAAACTGGTTTAGGAGATGGTCAACAAGCGAACAATCCTTGGTTACAAGAATTTCCAGATCCAATCACAAGAGTTTCTTGGGATAATTATGTTACTGTTTCGAGTGCTGATGCAAAGCTTTTGTTAATGTCAAACGAAATCGTGGCAAACGGTGGTTTGAACGGAAGTTATGCTACCATCAAAACTGCTGATGGAGTTGTTTTAGAAAATGTTCCGGTAATTGTTCAGCCAGGACAAGCGGTTGGAACTGTTGGTTTGGCTTTGGGATATGGTAAAAAAGCAGCCTTAAAAGAAGAAATGCAAGTAGGTTTAAATGCTTACTCATTATATAAAGAGTTCAATAATGTACAATCAGTTACATTGACAAAAGTGGATGGAGATCACGAGTTTGCTTGTGTTCAAGGTCAGAAAACATTGATGGGAAGAGGTGATATTATCAAAGAAACTACTTTAGAAATATTTAATACCAAAGATGCAGAATTTTGGAATGTGCAACCAATGGTTTCATTGGATCATAAAGAAGTTAAAGCAACAACGGTAGATTTATGGGATTCATTTGATCGTTCTGTTGGACATCATTTTAATCTTTCCATCGATCTTAATGCTTGTACGGGTTGTGGATCTTGTGTTATTGCTTGCCACGCCGAAAACAATGTTCCTGTAGTAGGTAAATCTGAAATTAGAAGAAGTCGTGATATGCACTGGTTGCGTATTGACAGGTATTATTCTTCTGAAGAAACGTTTGCAGGAGATAACGAGAAAAAAGAAGAATTAGATGGTTTGGATTTGACAGGATTTATTCTTGGAGATGAAGAAACAAAAGGTTCTTTAGGTGGATTTAGAAAAATGGAACACGCATCAGAAAACCCACAAGTTTCTTTTCAGCCTGTGATGTGTCAACATTGTAATCATGCACCTTGTGAAACAGTTTGTCCGGTTGCAGCAACTTCACACGGTCGTCAAGGTCAAAACCAAATGGCTTATAACAGATGTGTTGGTACTCGTTATTGTGCGAACAACTGTCCGTATAAAGTGCGTCGTTTCAACTGGTTTTTATACAGTCAAAATAAAGAATTTGATTTTCATATGAATGATGATTTGGGGCGTATGGTTTTGAATCCAGATGTAGCCGTTCGTTCACGTGGGGTTATGGAAAAATGCTCTATGTGTATTCAAAAAACACAAGCAACTATTTTGGCAGCTAAAAACGAAGGAAGAGAAGTTGTTGACGGAGAATTCCAAACGGCCTGTTCTAGTGCTTGTTCAAATGGAGCAATGGTTTTTGGAGATATAAATGATAAAGAAAGTCAAGTTGCCAAATTGGTAGAAGAGGAAAGAATGTATCATTTGTTAGAGCATATTGGAACAAAACCGAATGTCATCTATCACGTTAAAGTTAGAAATACTTAATAAATTTAAAATCAATTTAAAGGATTATGTCTCATATATACGACGCACCCATTAGAAAACCTTTAATCATAGGTGATAAATCTTATCACGATGTAACAGTAGAAGTTGCAGCGCCTGTCGAAGGCAAAGCTAACAAACAGTGGTGGATTGTATTTTCAATCGCATTGACAGCATTCCTTTGGGGATTAGGCTGTATTGTTTACACTATTTCTACTGGTATTGGAACTTGGGGATTAAATAAAACAGTTGGCTGGGCTTGGGACATTACTAACTTCGTTTGGTGGGTTGGTATTGGTCACGCAGGAACATTAATTTCGGCAGTACTTTTATTATTCCGTCAAAGATGGAGAATGGGTATTAACCGTTCTGCAGAAGCCATGACTATTTTCTCGGTTATACAAGCAGGATTGTTTCCAATTATTCACATGGGTCGACCATGGTTGGCTTTTTGGGTAGTGCCAATTCCGAATCAATTTGGTTCACTTTGGGTTAACTTCAATTCGCCTTTACTTTGGGACGTTTTTGCAATTTCAACGTATCTTTCGGTATCATTAGTTTTTTGGTGGACAGGTTTGTTACCCGATTTTGCAATGCTTAGAGATAGAGCTATAACTCCTTTTAATAAGAGAATTTATTCTATATTGAGTTTTGGATGGAGCGGTAGAGCAAAAGATTGGCAGCGTTTCGAGGAGGTTTCTTTAGTTCTTGCAGGTTTGGCAACACCACTTGTACTTTCTGTTCACACCATAGTATCTATGGACTTTGCTACTTCGGTAATACCAGGATGGCATACAACTATTTTCCCTCCATACTTTGTTGCTGGAGCGGTATTCTCTGGATTTGCAATGGTAAATACTTTGCTTATTATTATGAGAAAAGTTTCTAATCTTGAAGCTTATATTACCGTACAACACATCGAACTGATGAATATTGTAATCATGATTACAGGTTCTATCGTAGGGGTTGCTTATATCACTGAACTTTTTATCGCTTGGTATTCAGGTGTAGAGTACGAACAATATGCATTTCTTAACAGAGCAACCGGACCTTACTGGTGGGCTTATTGGTCAATGATGACTTGTAACGTATTCTCTCCGCAATTTATGTGGTTCAAAAAATTAAGAACTAGTATAATGTTCTCTTTTATAATTTCGATTGTAGTTAATATTGGAATGTGGTTCGAAAGATTTGTAATTATTGTGACTTCGTTACATAGAGATTACCTTCCTTCATCATGGACAATGTTTTCACCAACATTTGTTGACATTGGAATATTCATTGGAACAATAGGCTTCTTCTTTGTGTTGTTTTTGTTGTACGCTAGAACATTCCCTGTAATTGCACAGGCCGAAGTAAAAACAATATTGAAATCAACAGGAGATAATTATATAAAAGCAAGAGCAGTAAATAAAGATTCACACCATGAGTAATAAAGTAATATACGCTATTTATAATGACGATGATATATTAATGGATGCCGTTAAGAAAACGCGCGCTGCTCATCATCATATTGAAGAAGTTTTCACTCCATTTCCAGTACACGGATTGGATAAGGCAATGGGGCTTGCGCCAACAAGATTAGCAATTTGTGCTTTTATCTACGGTTTGTGCGGTTTAGCTTTCGGAACTTGGATGATGAATTATATAATGATTCAAGATTGGCCACAAGACATTGGTGGGAAACCAAGTTTTAGTTATATTCAAAATATGCCGGCTTTTGTGCCAATTATGTTTGAAGAAACCGTATTTTTTGCAGCGCACTTAATGGTTATTACTTTTTATATGAGAAGTAAATTATGGCCTTTCAAAGTAGCTGAAAACCCAGATGTACGTACAACGGATGATCATTTCCTGATGGAAGTTGCAGTAAACAATAACGAAAAAGAACTTGTTACATTTTTCGAAAATACAGGAGCAGTTGAAGTAAAAGTAATTGAAAAGCATTAATAGGGATATGAAAAGCGGATATAAAATAACACTTTTAGTATGTATTACTATTTTAGTTTCGTCTTGTAAAGATGATTCGAAACCAAATTATCAATATATGCCTAATATGTACGAGCCAGTAAGTTATAATACTTACATTGAATCGAGTGCTTTTAAAAATGGTAAAGAAGGACAACTTCCAGCTGAAGGATCTATAAATAGGGGTTTCGAACCTTATGAATATGCCGACACTCCTGAATCTTTAATTGCCGTTAAAGCAGCAAATTTAAAATCACCTCTTGGTACATTATCTGAAAAAGATATGGAAAAAGCAAAAGGTCTTTATGAAGTTTATTGTGCAATTTGTCATGGAAATGCTGGAGATGGTAAAGGAAAATTAGTCACTCAAGGAAAATTCCTAGGTGTTCCTAGCTATAAAGACAGGGTTATAAATGAAGGCAGTATTTTTCATGTAGAAACTTACGGACTTAATTTAATGGGTTCACACGCCAATCAATTGAGTAAAAAAGAACGTTGGTTAGTTGCAGCCTATGTGATTGAACTAAAAAATAAATTATAATTGTAGAACAAACTCATCGTAATAGATATGTATACATTTTCAAGTAAATTAAAAACATTTTCACTAATCTTAATGGCTGTTGGTCTATTAGGAATTGGTTATGGTTTTTTCTCTGCACCCAAAGATATTCAAGAAGTGGAGGCAATTCTTGCTTCTGATGCTCACGGGAGTCATCAAGAAGGTTCTAATTCTTCAACAGAAGCGCACGCTGTTGCTGGAGAAAATAGAGTAAATGCCGAAACGGAACACAAAGAACATTTAGAACATGTTTTGAGTCAACTACAAAACAAACCATGGGCTGCACTATATGTAGCTTGTATTTTCTTTATGTTGATTTCTCTTGGCGTTTTAGCTTTTTATGCTATTCAACAAGTAGCTCAAGCTGGCTGGTCTCCGGTTTTGTTTAGAGTTATGCAAGGAATTACGGCTTATTTGCCTGTAGGATCAGTAATCTTTTTCGTTATTTTAATTCTTTGCGGACTTCATTTTAATCACTTATTTATCTGGTTAGATCCAGAAGTAATCGCTTCTGACAAAATTATTGCAAACAAAGCAGGGTATTTAAATTTCCCTTTTTGGATTGTTAGAGCAGCTATTTTCTTGTTAGGATGGAATGCTTATCGTTATTTTTCAAGAAAAAATTGTTTGGCTCAAGATGAAGCAAATGATGATGGTTTTTACAAAAAGAATTTTAACATTTCAGCGATGTTTTTGGTTTTCTTTATTGTAACAGAATCAATTATGTCATGGGACTGGATTATGTCTATTGATCCTCACTGGTCAAGTACATTGTTTGGGTGGTATGTTTTCGCTAGCTTCTTTGTAAGTGGAATAACTACAATTTGCTTGATTTCTTTGTACTTAAAATCGGAAGGATATTTAGAAAACGTAAATACAAGTCACATTCACGATTTGGCAAAATTCATGTTTGGTTTCAGTGTATTCTGGACGTATTTATGGTTCTCTCAATTTATGTTGATTTGGTATGCTAATATTCCTGAGGAGGTAACTTACTTCGTAACAAGAATTGAACTTTATAATCTTCCATTCTTTGGAGCCGTTGCCATGAATTTCTTGTTTCCTGTTTTGATTTTAATAAACACGGATTTCAAAAGAATCACATGGATATTGATTATGGCGAGTGTCGTAATATTATTTGGTCATTATATTGATTTCTTCAATATGATTATGCCTGGAACTGTTGGAGATAAATGGTTTATCGGAATACCAGAAATAGCATCTGTACTTTTCTTCCTTGGTTTATTTATTTATGTTGTTTTCACAGCATTGACTAAAGCGCCACTTTTGCCAAAGAGAAACCCGTTTATTGAAGAGAGTAAACATTTCCATTATTAATATTTAAAGTAAAATTAGATGACAAGTTTGTTGATAATTATAGTTTTAGTTCTGTTAGCTATTGCATTATGGCAGTTGACTAAGATATTCGATTTGACTCAAGTAGGTGAGAATATTGACGATTCACAAGTAGCGAATGATGAGGACAATAACACTCAAGGTTATTTGATGTTTGGTTTCTTAGCATTTATTTATATTTTTTCAATTTATGGATTGATTGTTTGGGGGCCACTAGTATTGCATACTCCAGCTTCTGCTCATGGTAGTGAAATTGATAATTTAATGAATGTAACCTGGATATTAATCTTTTTAGTTCAAGCTGTAACACAGGTATTATTGCATTATTTTGCCTTTAAATATCGCGGAAAAAAAGAACAAAAAGCAATGTTTTTTTCAGACAGCACCAAACTAGAAGTGATTTGGAGTGGAATTCCAGCTGTTGTTTTAGCGGTTTTAATTCTCTTTGGACTTTATGCCTGGACTAATATTATGTTTGTTGACGAAAGTGAGGAAACAATAGTAGTAGAGGTGCATGCACAACAATTCAAATGGACCGCAAGATATTCAGGCGCAGATAATGTTCTTGGTAAAGCAAACGTTCGATTAATAGAAGGAATTAATACGCTAGGGGTTGATTTATTAGACCCAAATGCTCAAGATGACATTGTAGTTTCTGAATTACACATTCCAAAAGGGAAAAAAATACATTTCAAATTTAGATCGCAAGATGTTTTGCATTCTGCTTATTTTCCTTATTTCAGGGCTCAAATGAACTGTGTTCCAGGAATGGTTACCGAGTTTGCTTTCGAACCTATTTACACTACTGCAGAATATAGAGAGTTGCCTTACATGATTGAAAAAGTAGCTAATATTAATTCAATTAGAGCTAAAAAAAGCATTGAGCTTATTGCAAAAGGAGAAATGGCTTTAGATCCTTATACCTTTGACTATTTATTGCTTTGTAATAAAATATGTGGGGCTTCTCACTACAATATGCAAATGAAAGTAATTGTCGACTCACCAGCCGATTATAAAAAATGGTTAAGTGAACAAACAACTTTAGTTCAAGAAGTAAAAGCAGCTAATACACCTAAGCCATTAGAAGTGACTAAAGAAATAGATTCTGCTAAAACGGAAGAAACTACGGTTATTGCTAAAATTGCAATGAAATAATTATTTAAGAAAAATTTAAAGTACAAATATATGTCAGCAGAAGTTCACGATAACGAACACGAACACGAACACCATCATAAAGACACTTTCATTACTAAATATATTTTTAGTATTGATCATAAAATGATAGCCAAACAATATCTTTTAACAGGTATTTTTATGGGAATTATTGGTGTAGCTATTTCATTGCTTTTTAGATTGCAATTAGCTTGGCCAGAGCAATCTTTTAAAATTTTCAGTATTGTTCTTGGCGATAGTTATGCTCCAAATGGTGTAATGTTGAATGATAGGTATTTGGCATTGGTAACTATTCATGGAACTATAATGGTATTCTTTGTTCTAACCGCCGCATTGAGTGGTACGTTTAGTAATTTATTGATCCCACTTCAACTTGGTGCTAGAGATATGGCATCTGGATTTTTGAATATGGTTTCGTATTGGCTTTTTTTCCTTTCTAGTATAATTATGGTTAGTTCTCTTTTTGTAGAATCAGGACCTGCATCAGCTGGTTGGACGATATATCCACCTTTAAGCGCATTACCACAAGCAATTCCTGGTTCTGGAGCAGGTATGACACTTTGGTTGGTTTCAATGGCTATATTTATTGCAGCGTCTTTAATGGGTTCATTAAACTATATTGTGACTGTTATTAACCTAAGAACAAAAGGAATGTCATTTACCAGAATGCCACTTACAATTTGGGCTTTCTTTGTTACTGCCATTATCGGTGTAATTTCTTTCCCTGTTTTATTGTCAGCTGCTTTATTGTTGATTTTTGACAGAAGTTTTGGGACTTCATTCTTCTTGTCTGATATTTATATTGCAGGTGAAGTTTTGCATTATCAAGGAGGTTCACCTGTTTTGTTTGAACACTTATTCTGGTTCTTGGGACATCCTGAAGTTTATATAATTTTGTTGCCAGCTTTAGGTATTACATCTGAAGTTATAGCAACTAATTCACGTAAACCAATTTTCGGATATAGAGCGATGATTATGTCCATTTTGGCAATTGCATTTTTATCGACAATTGTTTGGGGTCATCATATGTTTATTTCGGGGATGAATCCATTTCTGGGATCTGTATTCACATTTACCACTTTATTGATTGCGATTCCTTCAGCAGTAAAAGCTTTTAACTATATCACGACACTTTGGAAAGGAAACTTGCAATTGAATCCAGCAATGTTGTTTTCTATTGGACTGGTATCAACATTTATCACTGGTGGTTTAACAGGAATTATTCTTGGCGACAGTACTCTTGATATAAATGTTCACGATACTTATTTTGTAGTGGCACACTTTCACTTGGTAATGGGTATTTCTGCTCTTTACGGAATGTTTGCTGGAATTTATCACTGGTTTCCAAAAATGTTCGGAAGAATGTTGAATAAAAACCTTGGATATATTCACTTTTGGGTAACTGCAGTTTGTGCTTATGGTGTATTTTTTCCAATGCACTTTATTGGGTTAGCTGGATTACCAAGACGTTATTATACCAACACGAACTTTCCTTTATTTGATGATTTGCAAAATGTCAATGTTTTGATAACCGTTTTTGCCTTAATTGGTGGTGCTTTCCAATTAGTGTTCTTGTACAATTTTTTCAGTAGTATTTTTTACGGAAAAAGAACAGTTCAAAATCCTTGGAGATCAAACACTTTAGAATGGACAGCTCCAATAGAACATATTCACGGAAACTGGCCAGGAGAAATTCCTGAAGTTCACCGTTGGCCTTATGATTATAGCAATCCAGCTCACGACGAGGATTTTGTACCACAAAACGTTCCAATGAAAGAAGGAGAAGAAGTATTACATCATTAATAAAAAACAATAAATTATAAAAATGCCTTTCTTAATCGGAAGGCATTTTATTTTAAATATAACTTTGTTATATATTTGTAGAATGAATGAAAATTTAGACCCAACAAACGAAGGGTACAATCCCGAAGAACTTGATCTCGAAAAAAAATTAAGACCGCTTACTTTTGATGATTTTGCAGGCCAGGAACAAATTTTAGAAAATCTTAAGGTTTTTGTTCAGGCGGCAAATCAAAGAAATGAAGCACTTGATCACACCCTTTTTCACGGACCTCCGGGATTAGGAAAGACAACTTTGGCTAATATTCTTGCCAATGAACTCCAAGTTGGAATCAAAATTACTTCAGGACCAGTTCTCGACAAACCAGGAGATTTAGCCGGTTTATTAACGAATCTCGAAGAAAGGGATGTTCTGTTTATTGATGAAATTCATCGGTTAAGTCCAATTGTTGAAGAATATTTATATTCGGCAATGGAAGACTTCAAGATTGACATTATGATTGAATCGGGACCCAATGCCAGAACCGTTCAAATCAATTTGAATCCGTTTACATTAATTGGAGCAACCACGCGTTCTGGTTTGTTAACAGCGCCAATGCGTGCCCGTTTCGGAATTTCATCACGATTGCAATATTACACTACCGAACTTTTAACGACTATAGTTGAACGAAGTGCTACGATTTTAAAAATGCCCATTTCTATGCAAGCCGCTATCGAAATTGCAGGTCGAAGTCGTGGCACACCTCGTATTGCCAATGCTTTATTGCGCCGAGTTCGTGACTTTGCACAAATTAAAGGAAACGGAACAATCGACATTGAAATTGCTCGTTATGCGCTAAAAGCGTTGAATGTTGATGCTCATGGTTTGGATGAAATGGACAATAAAATTCTGAACACAATTATCGATAAATTTAAAGGAGGGCCAGTTGGTTTATCCACTTTAGCGACAGCCGTATCCGAAAGCAGCGAAACAATCGAGGAAGTTTATGAGCCATTTCTAATTCAAGAAGGCTTCATTATGAGAACGCCACGAGGTCGGGAAGTTACTGAAAAAGCATATAAACATCTAGGTAAAGTTAAATTGAATACTCAAGGAGGACTTTTTTAAAATAAAAATTTCAATAGTAATTCACAAACCTATAACTCAAAAATCAAAATATTCCCAATTTATAAAATCCGAAGCCAAACGCCTCGGGTTTTTGTCTTGTGGTATATCCAAAGCAGATTTTTTAGAAGAAGAAGCACCAAGATTAGAAAATTGGCTAAACAAAAACCAACACGGGCAAATGTCCTATATGGAAAATAATTTTGACAAACGACTCAATCCAACTTTGTTAGTTGATGATGCTAAAAGCGTCGTTTCCCTTTTGCTTAATTATTTCCCAGAAAAAAATCAAATAGAAAACACGTATAAAATTTCAAAATACGCATACGGGCAAGATTACCATTCTGTGATTAAGGAAAAACTTAAGGAATTATTGGCTTCAATTCAAGATTACATTGGTGAAGTTTCAGGAAGAGCATTTGTAGATTCGGCGCCAGTTCTTGATAAAGCTTGGGCGGCAAAAAGCGGTTTGGGTTGGATAGGAAAAAATAGTAATTTATTGACCCAGAAAGTTGGTTCTTTCTACTTTATCGCTGAATTGGTTATAGATTTGGATTTAGAATATGATCGCGCCACAACAGATCACTGTGGTTCTTGCACCGCTTGCATTGATGCTTGTCCAACGGAAGCTATCGTTTCGCCTTATGTCGTTGACGGAAGTAAATGTATTTCTTATTTTACCATTGAACTCAAGGAAAATATTCCAACGGATATGAAAGGAAAATTTAATGATTGGGCTTTTGGTTGCGATGTTTGCCAAGATGTTTGCCCTTGGAATAAATTTTCTAAACCACATAAAGAGCCTCTTTTTAATCCAAATTTAGAGGTGCTTTCCATGTCTAAAAAAGATTGGACAGAGATAACCGAAGATACCTTTAAGGCGGTGTTTAAAAATTCTCCCATAAAAAGAGCTAAGTTCGAAGGCTTGAAAAGGAATATTGAATTTTTGAAATAAAACAACGTTATTTTTGTCTGAATGGTTTTGTAATCTGAAAAAACAATAAAAACCATGTCTTTTAAAAAACCTTTGTTTATGAAATTATAGATGAAGAGGCAATTACAGTAAAGCCATCTGATAATTTAGATTAATGTATTGGAGTTGTATCCATAAGTCACCTAGTGAAATGATAATCCAAATCTAAAAATTAAAGATTTGAATTTTAACTATTTCACAATAAAACACACAAAGCAATCAATTGTCTCGAATAGCTGCTTTTTATGAGGCTTTTTTTTTAAATAGCACAACATTTTTTGTAAATGAATAATATAAAAGCTTCCTTTTTAAGACAAGTCCTATATCTTTGTATGACTAAATAAATTTAATGTAATGGACAAAAACAGTAAAAGAAGAGAAGCGTTATTATATCATGCAAAACCAACTCCTGGAAAAATCCAAGTAGTTCCTACTAAGAAATATGCCACCCAAAGAGACTTGTCTTTAGCCTATTCGCCAGGCGTAGCTGAACCTTGCCTCGAAATCGCAAAAGACGTAAATAACGTATATAAATATACTGCAAAAGGCAATCTGGTTGCGGTAATTACAAATGGAACAGCCGTTTTAGGACTTGGAGACATCGGTCCCGAAGCTTCAAAGCCAGTAATGGAAGGCAAAGGATTGTTGTTTAAAATATTTGCCGGAATTGACGTATTCGACATTGAAATAGGAACTAAAAATATTGAAGAATTTATACAAACTGTCAAAAATATAGCGCCAACTTTTGGAGGGATTAATCTTGAAGATATCAAGGCGCCAGAATCTTTCGAAATAGAGAGGCGATTAGTCGAAGAATTAAATATTCCGGTAATGCACGATGATCAGCACGGAACGGCCATCATATCATCTGCGGCACTAATAAATGCTTTAGAACTAGCCAACAAAAAACCCAAAGATTTAAAAATGGTGGTTTCAGGCGCGGGTTCAGCGGCTCTAGCTTGTGCTAATATGTATATTTTGCTGGGGCTTAAACTAGAAAATATTTTGATGTTTAATAGTAAAGGTGTTTTAACAAAAGACAATCCTTCATTATCTGTTTTGCAACAAAAATATGCAACTGACAAAAAACCTATGAGTCTTGAAGAGGCATTAGTTGGCGCAGATATTTTCTTAGGATTGTCCTCTGGAGATATTATGACTCCAAAAATGTTATTGGGAATGGCAAAAAATCCAATCGTTTTCGCAATGGCAAATCCAATTCCGGAAATTGATTATAACCTTGCAATTGCTACTCGAAAAGACATTATAATGGCGACTGGACGATCAGATCATCCTAACCAAGTTAATAATGTTCTCGGTTTCCCGTATATTTTTAGAGGAGCATTAGATGTTCGCGCTACAAAAATTAACGAAGAAATGAAAATGGCTGCCGTTAGAGCACTCGCCGCTCTGGCCAAAGAACATGTTCCGGAGCAGGTGAATATTGCCTATGGCGCCACTAAATTAACTTTTGGCCGTGACTATATAATTCCATCTCCTTTTGATCCACGATTGATAACTGTCGTTGCGCCAGCAGTGGCAAAAGCAGCAATGGATTCAGGTGTTGCCCTAAATCCAATCCTCGATTGGAATAAATATGAGGAAGAACTTTTAGACCGAATGGGCAATGAAAATAAAATGGTTCGATTGATTACCAATAGAGCCAAAATGAATCCTAAAAAAATTGTTTTTTCTGAGGCGGATCAACTAGACGTTCTTAAGGCAGCACAAATTGTATTTGAAGAAGGTATTGGTTTCCCAATTTTATTAGGAAAAAAAGAAATTATTTTGGAATTAAAAAAGGAACTTGGTTTTGAGGCTGATGTCCAAATTATTGACCCCAAAATTGATGATGAGGAGTCAAGAAGAAATAAATTTGCCAAAGCATATTGGAAAACGAGACAAAGAAGAGGAATTTCTTTCTACGACGCCCAAAGTTTAATGCGAGAAAGAAATTATTTTGCCGCAATGATGGTCAATGAAGGAGAAGCAGATGGATTAGTCACAGGGTATTCCCGGAGTTACTCCTCGGTGGTAAAACCTATGTTGCAACTTATAGACAAAGCGCCAGGAGTTTCTCTTATTGCAACTACAAATATTATGATGACGAATCGTGGTCCAATGTTTTTATCAGACACAGCTATAAATATAAATCCATCGGCAGATGATTTGGCTAAAATTGCGATAATGACAGCAAATACAGCCAAAATGTTTGGTTTTGAACCGGTAATTGCAATGGTGTCATTTTCGAATTTTGGTTCTTCTACTAATGAGAATGCAGCAAAAGTGAGAGAAGCAGTTTCTTATTTGCATAAAAATCATCCAGACTTGATTATTGACGGTGAAATTCAAGCCGATTTTGCTTTAAATCCTGAAATGTTGAAAGCTAAATTTCCCTTTTCTAAATTAGCTGGAAAAAAAGTAAATATCTTGATTTTCCCTAATCTTGACACAGCAAACATTACCTATAAACTCCTAAAGGAATTAAATAAAGTCGATTCAATCGGGCCAATTATGTTGGGAATGGGAAAACCGGTTCATATATTTCAACTTGGTGCCAGCGTTGAAGAAATGGTGAATATGGCTGCAATTGCGGTTATTGATGCTCAGGAAAAAGAGAAGAAAAAAAACAAAAGGTAAAATAATTTTTGGACAATAATGGTACTTATATAAATTTGATGAAAATTTATATAAGTTTTGTTATATTTGGAAACATATAACTTATATATGATAGCACATTTACAGGGAAAATTAGTTGAAAAATCTCCAACACAAGTTATTATTGACTGTGGGGGTGTTGGTTATCATGTAAACATTTCGCTACATACTTACTCCTTGCTTCCTACAACCGATTTTATAAAATTGTTCACACATCTTCAAATAAAGGAAGACGCCCACACTTTATTTGGTTTTGTTGAAAAATCAGAAAGAGAAATTTTCAAAATGTTATTGTCTGTTTCGGGTATTGGAGCCAGCATCGCAAGAACAATGTTGTCCTCATTGGATCCAAAACAGATTACGAATGCTATTGCATCTGGTGATGTGGTCACAATTCAATCGATCAAGGGAATTGGTAGTAAAACTGCCCAAAGGGTAATACTTGATTTGAAGGACAAAGTTTTAAAACTTTACGATCTAGACGAAGTTTCGATGTCACAAAACAATACAAATAGAGATGAGGCGTTATCTGCTTTGGAGGTTTTGGGTTTTGTTCGAAAAGCTTCGGAAAGGATAGTCGAAAAAATTATAAAAGAAAATCCGGAAAGTTCAGTTGAATATATTATTAAGCAAGCTTTAAAAAACTTATAAAATTGGAAATACAGGACTTAAAAAAGACCCGATTCGCGTATAAAATTTATACTTTTTTGTTTGTTTTGTTTTGTAGTTTTGTATCACAAGGCCAAGTAAAAACTGAAGCCACAGACTCAACTCAAACAGGGTTTTCTACCGGAAAAATCCAAATAAACGATCCTAAAAGCATTCTTTCACAATATACCTTTGATTCAATAACTGGCAGGTATATTTACACCACTACCATTGGGGGATTCCCAACGAATTATCCAACTATTTTAACTCCTAAAGAATATGAAGATCTAGTTATAAAAGAATCGATGCGTACTTATTTTAAAAGAAAATTAGACGCTATTGATGGAAAAAAAGAAGGTAGCGAAGAGGCCAAAAAAGATTTATTACCAAGGTACTATGTGAAATCTGGGCTGTTTGAATCTATTTTTGGAAGCAATACCATTGATGTAAAACCCACCGGTTCTGTCGAAATGGATTTTGGAGCTCGCTATACAAAACAAGACAATCCTTCATTTTCTCCCAGAAATAGATCTAGTACTTCTTTTGATTTTAATCAAAGAATTAGTATAAGTTTGATGGGAAAAGTAGGAACACGCTTGAATGTAAATGTCAATTACGACACCCAATCCACATTTGCTTTTCAAAACTTAATCAAGTTAGAATATGCTCCATCGGAAGATGATATTATTCAAAAAATCGAAGTTGGAAATATAAGCATGCCTTTAAATAGTACCTTGATAAAAGGAGCCCAAAGTTTATTTGGGGTGAAAACCCAATTGAAATTTGGAAACACAACCATAACGGGACTTTTTTCGGAACAAAAATCACAAACAAAAAGTTTAATTTCTGAAGGCGGAGGAACAATTCAGGACTTTGAAATGTTTGCGCTTGATTATGATAATGACAGACACTTTTTTCTTTCGCAATATTTTAGAAATAAATACGACGCGGCTTTAAAAAACTATCCATTTATTGATAGTAGAGTTCAGATTTCACGATTGGAGATTTGGGTTACGAACAAACAAAATCGTATAAACACTACAACTGCCGGTAACAATCTAAGAAACATTATTGCACTTCAGGATTTAGGGGAAGGGCAATTAACCGGTTTAGCTGACAGCGAAGTCGTGGTTTTAGATCCATCAACAGGAATTTTTAATAATCCAATTGATTCTCCTTCTGATAACTCCAATAATGATTATGACCCTGCACAATTAATAGTAGGAACAGGTTTGTTAAATAACAATATACGAGAAATAGCGACTTCAAATTCTGGATTTAACACAACTGTAAGTGAAGGTCAAGATTATTCCAAGTTAGAAAATGCCAGAAAATTGACCTCAAACGAATATACGTTTAATCCACAATTAGGATATATTTCCTTGCAACAGCGATTAGCCAATGACGAGGTTCTTGCAGTTGCGTATCAATATACCATTGGAGATAAAGTGTATCAAGTGGGGGAATTTGGTAATGATGGAGTCAATGCTACAGTTGTAACTGGAAACACACCCTCTACCACAGCCATCATCACCCAGAGTTTGATATTGAAAATGCTGAAAAGTAATTTGACCAATGTCAAAAATCCGGTTTGGAACCTGATGATGAAAAACATTTATCAAATTCCAGGAGCCTATCAAGTAAAACAGGAAAATTTCAGGTTCAATATTCTTTATACTGATCCATCTCCTTTGAATTATATTTCTGAAGTTTCAGGAAGTCCATTTCCAGCAAATCCTTTACGAGAAGACAAAATTGCTGAAACACCTTTGTTGAAAGTATTCAATTTAGATAAATTGAATTATAACAATGATCCACAAACTGGCGGTGACGGTTTCTTTGATTTTATGCCAGGATTGACAATAGATTCTCAAAATGGTCGAATAATATTTACCACTAAGGAACCTTTTGGTGAATTGTTGTTTTCCAAATTATCAAACGGTGGAGAAAACTACAAAGATGTTAACACCTATAACGAAAATCAAAAAAAATACGTGTTTCGTAATATGTATAGCAACACGCAATCAGGAGCTTTGCAAGACAGTGATAAAAATAAATTCCTTTTAAGAGGAAAATATAAATCTTCGGGAGGCGACGGAATACCTATTGGGGCTTTCAATGTTCCAAGAGGCTCCGTAGTTGTAACTGCCGGAGGAAGATTATTGGTCGAAGGAATCGATTATAGCGTGAATTATCAACTAGGAAGAGTACAAATTCTAGATCCATCCCTTCAAGCATCGAATACGCCAATCAATGTGTCATTAGAAAATAATTCCGTTTTTGGACAGCAAACCAAACGATTTTTTGGTGTAAATGTGGAGCACAAGTTTACCGATAAATTTTTGGTTGGAGCCACTTTCTTAAAATTGAGCGAAAAACCATTTACCCAAAAATCTGGTTTTGGTCAGGAATCCGTAAACAACAGTATTTATGGTTTCAACCTTAATTATTCATCTGAAATTCCTTTCTTGACTCGATTAGTAAATAAATTACCAAACATTGATACGGATGTGCCTTCGAATCTTTCTGTAAGAGGAGAAGTTGCCTTTTTGCAACCGAACACTCCAAAGTGGGATAGTTTTCAAGGGGAAGCAACCATTTATGTAGATGATTTTGAAGGTTCTCAATCCACAATTGATATGCGTTCTGCCTATGCTTGGAATTTAGCGTCAACTCCAATGAATGACGCCCAAAGCACTTATAATTTCAATGCAAATGCGAACGATTTGAGTTATGGTTTTAAAAGAGCAAAAATAGCTTGGTATACCATTGATCCCGTATTTTACACCCAAAAACCCGATGGAGTTACAAACGATGATCTATCGCTAAATACTACAAGAAGAATTTTTAGCGAAGAATTATATCCATTAACCGACATTGCTCAAGGACAATCTCAAGTCATAAACACATTGGATTTAAGTTATTATCCTGCCGATAGAGGACCGTATAATAACGGTTTGAATGCCGCAGCAAATCCGTCATCTAATTTTGGAGGAATAATGCGCTCTTTAAATTCGACTAATTTCGAACAAGGAAATGTCGAATACATTCAGTTTTGGGTAATGGATCCCTATGTGGGAAAAGGGGAAATTCCACTGTCAAATACCGGAAAAATCTATTTCAATTTAGGGGAAATTTCGGAAGATGTTCTGAAAGATGGAAGAAAACAATATGAAAATGGACTTGGACCAGATCAAATATTAGTAAATCCACAACCGATATGGGGAGATGTTCCAGCTTCGCAATCACTAATTTATGCTTTTGACACTAATGCTGACAATCGAAAAAATCAAGATGTCGGGTTGGATGGTTTGTCTAATGCCAATGAAGGATCAGTCTATACTAGTTTTGCTTCCGAAGTGGATCCAGCAGCAGATGATTACATCTATTATTTGAACACTACAGGAAGTATTTTAGACCGTTATAAAAATTACAATGGTGTCGAAGGAAATTCTGCCGTTGACATTAACAACGCTAATAGAGGCGCTACAACCGTTCCTGACGTAGAAGACATAAACAGGGATAATACTATGAATACCATCAATGCGTATTATGAATATGGCATCGATGTAAAACCAAACATGAGTATTGGTGAAAACTACATTACCGATATAAGAAATACCCAAGTTACTTTGCCCGATGGATCAGTGACCGATGCCCGATGGATCCAGTTTAAAATACCTGTTTCACAACCCGAAAACACCATTGGAAACATTTCCGATTTTAGATCAATTCGATTTATGAGAATGTTTATGACGGGTTTTAACAATGAAGTAACTGTTCGTTTTGGAGCTTTAGATTTAGTAAGAGGAGAATGGAGAAGATATTCGAATACGCTTGATCCTACTGATGTAAATATTGCTGATGACGGCACCAATTTAGACGTATTGGCCGTGAATGTTCAGGAAAATAACGATAGGTGTCCTGTAAATTACATAATCCCTCCTGGAGTACAAAGAGAACAATTGTATAATAACAATACCATTATTAACCAAAACGAACAGTCATTATCATTGCGCGTTTCTGGTGATGGGCTTGAGCCGGAAGATTCCAGGGCAGTTTTTAAAAACGTGAGTGTTGATATGCGTCAATACAAAAAATTAAAAATGTTTTTACACGCCGAATCTTTACCAAATGAAATTTTTCTTAATGACGATCAAATGTATGCTTTCATTCGTTTTGGGAATGATTTTACACAAAATTTCTATCAAATAGAAATTCCTCTGAAAGTAAGTAAGTCCGTTGGAGATTGTAAATTGAGAGCAGAAGACGTATGGCCTGAAGATAATGAAATAGATTTGTCCTTAGCATTGTTAACGCAATTAAAAGTAGATGCAATGAGTATTGATATTAGCACTTTACCGCTGGACGGAATTTATTATCCAGATGATGTTGCTAATAATCCGGAAGCCGATGGGAACAGTAAGTTGAGGTTAGGAATAAAAGGAAATCCTAATTTTGGAATGGTTCGCAATTTAATGCTAGGAGTAAAAAGTAATGAAACCCACCAAGATTTAAAGGGCGAAGTTTGGTTCAACGAACTTCGACTGTCAAGTATGGATAACCATAAAGGAATGGCAGCCTTATTGAATGTAGATTCAAATTTAGCTGATTTTGCAACGATTTCTGCCACTGGCAAAAAAAGCACGATTGGATTTGGGGCGTTAGAACAAGGTCCAAATGAGAGAAGTCGCGAAGACACTCAACAATATAACATTGTAACCAATATAAATTTAGGAAAATTATTGCCTTTAAAATGGGGAATTAATTTGCCGTTTAATTATGCCATTGGAGAAGAGATTATAACTCCAGAATACGATCCTTTTAACCAAGATATTAAACTGAAACAGTTGTTGGATAAAACAGCCGACAAAACTACCAGAGACACTTATGCCAATAGAGCCATTGATTACACGAAACGCAAAAGCATCAATTTTATTGGAGTGAGAAAGCAAAGGAGTCCTGAGCAAAAACAGCACATATATGACCCTGAAAATTTCACTTTTTCGCAGTCGTTTAATGAAGTGGAGCGACATGATTTTGAAATAGAACAATACACGGATCAGCAAGCAAATACATCGGTAGATTATGCTTATAGTTTTCAACCAAAATCAGTTGAGCCTTTCAAGAAAACGGCATTCATGAAAAAAAGTAATTATTGGAAATTATTAAGCGATTTCAACTTTAATTATTTACCTTCTAATATCACTTTTAACACGAATATCAATAGACAATACAACCGCCAACAATTCAGGCAAATTGATGTAGAAGGTATTGGACTTGATCCAATGTATAGACGAAATTTTGGATTCAATTATCAATATGGATTCAATTATAATTTGACAAAATCCTTAAAAATAAATTATACGGCTTCCTCCAGCAATATAGTGAAAAACTATTTGAATGAGAATAACGAACCAATTGACAGTTTTACGATTTGGGATAGCTATTGGGATATTGGAGATCCTAACCAGCATATGCAACAATTAGTTTTGAATTATGAAATTCCAATCAATAAAATCCCATTGTTTAGTTTTGTAAAAGCAAACTATTCCTATACGGGAGACTATAGTTGGCAAAGAGCCTCCAATGCATTGTCTCAAATAAAAATTGGAGGAATCGATTATGATTTAGGGAATACGATTCAAAACGCGAGCTCTCATAATTTGAATGCCACGTTTACTATGGATACTTTTTATAAGTATTTAGGACTGACAAAAAGCGGAAATAAATCGGTATCCAAATCCAAAGCAGCCGTTCCCAAACCTGGGGAAAAAGTAAAAAATACAAATACTCAAGTTGCCTCATCTAATCAATTTGTAGATGGTTTGAAAGGAGTGTTGACCAGTGTGAAAAACATTCAAGCGAATTACACCCAGAATAGCGGAACCGTATTACCAGGATATACGCCAGGTGTTGGATTCCTTGGTACATCTAGACCTACACTTGGATTTATTTTCGGAAGCCAAGAGGATGTGAGATATGAAGCTGCAAAAAACGGATGGCTTACAAATTATCAAGAATTCAATCAAAATTTCACCCAAGTAAGCAATAAAACATTCAAGGCAACGGCAAACGTAGATTTGTTCCCAGATTTTAAAATCGATTTGACATTAGACAGAGCCTACTCTGAAAATTTCTCGGAACAATTTTTTGTTGACAATATTACCGGTGAATATAATCCGCAATCCCCATATAGTTTTGGTAACTTCTCGATTTCTACAGTATTAATAAAATCAGCTTTTTCGGCAAGTGATGAAAATGGATCCGCTTCATTTGATGATTTTAGAGAAAATAGACTTACGGTTGCAAATAGATTGGCAACACAGAGAGGCATAGACATTACTAATCCTGCTAACATAGATGCGGATGGATTTCCGGTAGGTTTTGGCAAAAACAATCAAGCAGTTTTGTTGCCAGCATTTTTAGCGGCTTATTCTGGCGGAAACTCTTCAGATGTTTCTCTTGGAATCTTCAAAAGTTTCCCTGTTCCTAATTGGTCTGTAAAATATAGTGGTTTGATGCGTTACAACTTTTTCAAAAATACTTTTAAACGTTTTTCTTTACAACATAATTATAGGGCTTCTTATACCATAAACGGGTTTCGTTCTAATTTTGAATTTGATAAAATTCCAAATGGAGTTGATGCTAGTGGTAATTATTTCAACAAAACCATTATGTCTAATATCAACTTGGTGGAACAATTCAGTCCGCTTATTAGAGTGGATTTTGAACTGAAAAATTCATTAAAATTGCTTACCGAAATCAAAAAAGACAGAGCTTTATCTATGAGTTTCGACAATAATTTATTGACTGAAGTAAAAGGAATTGAATATGTTGTAGGTCTTGGTTACCGATTTAAAGATGTTATTTTCTCGTCGAAATTAGCCGACAGTCCAACAGGAATAATAAAAAGTGACATTAATTTAAAGGCTGATGTTTCCTATCGAAACAATCAAACTATCGTGAGGTATTTAGATTATGACAACAATCAATTAGCCGGAGGGCAAAATCTCTGGTCTTTAAAACTTACTGCCGATTATTCTTTCAGCAAAAATTTGACAGCCATTTTCTATTATGACCATTCCTTTTCGAAAGCAGTAATATCGACTTCTTTTCCTTTGACGAATATTCGTTCCGGGTTTACACTCCGTTATAATTTCGGAAATTAAGTAAAATTTTATCCTAATCCTTTTAATAATAAAATCAGAAATAATACTTTTGATAAAAATCTAAAAACACAATGAACATACCAGTAAATTTAAAGTACACAAAAGATCACGAATGGATTAGCCTTGATGGTGATATTGCAACTGTGGGTGTTACCCATTTTGCCCAAAAAGAATTAGGCGACATCGTATACGTAGAAGTAGAGACATTAGACCAAACCCTTGAAAAAGACGAAGTTTTTGGAACTGTTGAAGCCGTAAAAACAGTTTCTGATTTGTTTCTTCCTCTATCAGGAGAAATCATCGAGTTTAATGATGCTCTTGAAAGCAAGCCCGAAAGCGTAAATTCAGATCCTTATGGAGCGGGATGGATGATAAAAATAAAAGTGTCAAATCTAGACGAAGTTGATTCCTTGCTTTCGAGTGAGTCTTACAAAGAATTAATTGGTGCTTAAACAAATATATTTCTGGTTAGCTATATCTTGGTCGGGATTAATTTTGATTTCTTGCTTGATACAATCAAGCGATATTCCACAAATTAGTATTCCAAACCTTGATAAAGTAATTCATTCTTTTTTCCATTTTGTGTTTACATCGCTTTGGTTTTTGTTTTTCCAAAAACATTTAAATAGCACAACAATTCCAAAACCTTTAAGCATTTCCTTTGGGTTTTCTTGTTTGTTTGGAATTGGTATAGAATTACTACAAGCGCTTTTGACATCAACCAGAAGTGCTGACGTGTTTGATGTTTTGGCAAATATAACAGGGGCAACCTTGGCTGTTATCACAATTATTTTGTTGAATAAATCAGGTAGAATAAGCAAGATTTAATTTCACGAATAACTATTAAATATAAAGTATATAAAACGATGAATATCAAGCAATATTTAGATTCGACCTATTTAAAAACGCCATCACAAGCGGGACTTAGTGAAGCCGAAAACACCAAAATTGTTAGAGAATTTATCCAGGAAGCAATTGATGAGAATTTCAAACTCATTATGATTCGTCCTAATATGGTTTCATTGGCAAATGTAATGATTGCAGCGGCCAAATCGCAAGTTCAAATAGGAACAGTCATCGATTTTCCTGAGGGAAAAGCAGGGCTTGAAGCCAAACTCATTGAGGCAACTCAAGCAATACACGATGGAGCTGACGACCTCGACTTTGTTTGCAATTACGAAGCATTCAAAGGAGGAAATGTAGATTTGGTAAAAGAAGAAATTTTAAAATGTACCCAACTGGGTTTAGCTCATAACAAAGTCGTAAAATGGATTATTGAAGTGGCTGCACTCAACGATAAGCAAATTATCCAACTTTCTGCTTTGATAAAAAATAGCGTCATAACTAATTTCAAAGAAGATCAATACGCTTCGGTTTTTGTAAAATCTTCAACCGGATTTTACGAAACGCAGAACAATCTTCCTAACGGCGCTACTGTTTCAACAATAATTATGATGCTTGAAAACGCTTCGCCCCTTCCGGTAAAAGCTGCTGGTGGAGTAAGAACGTATGATGAAGCTGTCGAAATGATTCGGCTTGGCGTAAAACGAATTGGCACATCTGGAGCAAAAGCGATTGCAAACGGACACAAAACGCAGGACGAATACTAATCACAAATAAAAAAAATCGTCCAAATGAGGAAACCCGTAAGGAGTTGTTTTTTATTGAAACTATTTTTGTGAAAATTAAACCACAAAAATAATGATTAATATTAAGTTTAAATGGATGTCTTTGAATGAGGATGGCAAACTCTTAGGTTTTAATTCCAAACACGCAAAAGAAATTTCACTTTCCGAAATTAATAAAATTTATTTAACAGTAAATAAATTTTCCCCATCATATTTTTTTTTATGTGCCACAGTGCCTGTGACTATTATAATATTTTTTTTATTGTATACGGATTTTAAAATACCCCTATTGTTAACCTTGTTTGCGGTTAATTTTGTAGCTGTAAAATTAAAGAATTATAAAAGCTACGGAATAACAATAGTTTTAAAAAGCGGTGCTTTTTTAAAACAGAAAATTCCTTTAAAATTAAAATATGAAGCCATAAATTTTGTAAATAAAATCCGTAATGAGATTTTTATCTTATCCGCTACTAGTTAATTAAAAAAACTTTCCTATTTTTTTATAATAAACCAGTCCAAAAAATTTCTTGTCCTTAATTAATTTTACAGTTTTTTAAAGTGAATTTGCAATTGTTTAAGCTTAATCCTAATTTAAAAAAAATCTAAAAATAACTCCTGAAACTATACAATTGAATGCCTATATTTGCACCAGTTAAAAAAAGCAAATTAGAACCCAATTGATCGCGATACCAAATACCATTTTCATAAAATCCATTTATACCGATTTCAAAGCAATCACAAAAGCAGGTTTGGCTATTAGTGTTGTTTTTTCCTCTATTGCTGGGTTTTTGCTTGGCGTTACTGATTTTCAGTCCTTGAATTGGATGGTTTTGTTAAAATTAGCTATCGGAGGGTATTGTATGGTTGGAGCCTCAAATTCCTTCAATCAAGTCATCGAGAAAGATTTGGACGCATTAATGGATCGAACTAAAAATCGTCCCGTTCCCGCAGGAAGAATGTCACCTAATGTTGCTTTGTTTATTGCAAGTTTGCTTACAATTATTGGAACTATTTTATTGTATACCATCAATCCAAAAACAGCGATGTTTGGTGCGATTTCCATATTTTTATATACAAGTGTTTACACCCCTTTGAAAACAATGACCTCTTTGTCGGTTTTTGTTGGAGCATTTCCGGGAGCGATTCCGTTTATGTTGGGTTGGGTTGCGGCAACAGGTAATTTTGGTATCGAAGCCGGAACCTTGTTTCTGATTCAGTTTTTCTGGCAGTTTCCCCATTTTTGGGCAATCGGTTGGTTTTTATTCGAGGATTACGAAAAAGCAGGTTTTTTTATGTTACCAACGGGTAAAAAGGATAAAGGAACTGCCTTGCAAATAATTTTATATACTGTTTGGCTTATTATAGCATCACTATTACCTGCTTTAGGATATACGGGGCAATTATTTATTTCGCCAATTGCCGCAGTTTTAGTATTTTTGCTAGGGGTTTGGATGCTTTATTATTCAGTTCGGTTATACAAATTGAGAAGCGCAAAAGCAGCAAGAACATTGATGCTTGTTAGTGTTTCTTATATTACTTTATTGCAGTTAATTTATATATTCGATAAATTTTTAAGATAATTATGGAAATTACAATGACACCAGCGGAACACAAATCAAGAACAGCAAGGTCATACAAATTGCTACTCTTATTCGCAATGATCAGTATGACAATGATGTTTGCAGGACTCACAAGTGCTTTTGTTGTGAGTAAATCCAGAGTTGATTGGCTAAAGGATTTTCAATTACCAACAGCATTTTATTTCAGCACTGCTGTAATAATTGCATGTAGTGTCACTTTTCATTTGGCTAAAAAAACCATTCAAAAGGACAATCAAAAAGCGACAACTGCTTTCCTTTTGATCACATTGTTATTGGGAATTTTGTTTGTGATTTTGCAATTTGTTGGCTTTGGCCAAATTGTTGCTAATGGTTATTATTTCACAGGCGCCGAGAGTTCGATTACTACTACGTTTTTGTATATAGTTACGGTAGTACATTTAGCACACCTTGCAGGCGGATTAATTGCGCTTTTAATTATTATTTACAATCAATTTAAACAAAAATACAATTCAACTCAAATTCTTGGCATTGAGCTCGGTGCAATGTATTGGCACTTTCTTGATTTATTATGGGTGTATTTATTTTTATTTTTATATTTCTTTAAATAAGAAAAAATTGTAGATTTGGGAACTTTTTAACGAATAACTTTTATGGATACAGTTGCTACTAAAAATAGTGGAGAAAAAATTTGGGATGGCGGAAATGAGCCAATGGGAGCAAGTTATGGCAAATTAATGATGTGGTTTTTTATCCTGTCAGATGCTTTAACATTTTCTGGTTTTTTAGCTGCTTACGGCTTTTCTAGATTTAAATTTATTGAAACTTGGCCTTTGGCCGATGAGGTGTTTACACACTTTCCATTCATGCATGGCGTTTCTGCTCCAATGTATTATGTGGCATTCATGACTTTTATTTTGATTTTTTCTTCCGTAACAATGGTACTTGCTGTTGACGCTGGACATCAATTAAATAAAAAGAAAGTAACAATTTATATGTTCCTCACCATTATAGGAGGTTTAATATTCGTAGGTTCACAAGCTTGGGAATGGAAAAATTTCATAAAAGGCGAATATGGCGCCATTGAAACTAAAGGAGGAAGCTTACTGCAGTTTGTTGATAAAGAAGGAAAACGCGTTGCACTTGCTGAATTTGCTGCAACTTTGCCAGTAGAAAGAGAACAACTGACACGTAACAAAGGAGGGTGGTTTATTGAAGAAGCTCCTTTGTCCACTTATACAGTGAAAGAAGTTCAAGCGGGTTTCAAAGCTCATCCTGATATATTAATTAGAACAGAAGTAATTTATGAAGATACACCAGCCGATGAGAAAGATGGCAGAATTAATCATGAATTAACGAAACATAAACATAAAACAATTTTAACAAGAGAAGAATCGCAATTGCGATTAGATCAGGCAAGTTTAGTCGTAGAAGGCGCTAACCTGATCAGAAATGAATATGGAAGCAAGTTGTTTGCTGACTTCTTTTTCTTTATTACGGGTTTCCACGGTTTCCACGTATTCTCGGGAGTAATCATAAATATTATCATATTTTTTAATGTGTTGGTTGGAACTTATGAAAAAAGAAAGAGTTATGAAATGGTAGAAAAAGTTGGACTATACTGGCACTTTGTCGATTTAGTTTGGGTATTTGTATTCACGGTTTTCTATCTAGTTTAATTTACAAAAAGCAATTATTATGTCACACGAACATGTATCTAACACAAAAAGAATTTGGACGGTTTTTGGAATATTATCTTTAATCACAATTGTTGAAGTCTTTTTTGGGATTTTAAAACCTGAATTTTTACACTTGAATAGTTTCTTGAGCCTAAATTTGTTAAATTGGTTATTCATTATTTTAACAGGGGTAAAAGCATATTATATAGTATATGCCTTTATGCACATGGAAGGGGAAAAAACATCTTTAAGATATTCGGTAATTCTACCGTTAATTTTTCTGGTAATTTATTTACTTTTTATTCTATTGACTGAGGCCGATTATATATTTGAGGTTTTTAAAAATGCCACCATAAAGTGGAATTTTTAACAAAATTTTAATTCAAAATAAAGGTGCGCATTGCGTGCCTTTTTTTATTTTTGTAACTTATATTTCATCCAAATTATGAAAAAAAACATTGTTCTCTTCATTCTTTTTGTTTTGCCAATTGTCGCCTATCTTTTTTTTGCTTCGGGAATAAATAGTTTTACTAAATTACCTGTTATCACTCCAAAAGTCACTGATTTTGGAAATTGGGAATCATTAAAAAACGAAAAAGTCTCCTTGAACGGTAAAATAACTATACTTGGTTTTTCAGGTTCTAATATTTTAAAAAATCGCGGGAATTTTTTTAATCTAAACCAAAAAATTTATCAACAATACCACACTTTCAAAGATTTACAATTTGTTGTAATATGTCCTATAGGAACCGAAAATGATGCCCAGAAAATCATCGATGCTTTATCTGATTTTACAGATGTTAGTCAATGGAACTTTATGTTTACAACGCCAGAGGAAATAAACACTTATTATAATCAACTGAAACTTGTTGGGAAATTAGACGCAGATTTAGGGACTCCAAACGTTTATATTGTTGACAAAGAAAGAAATCTCAGAGGGAGAAAGGAAAAGAAAGGCTACAAAGAAGGGTACAACACTTTTCATCCTGCAGAATTGAGTAATGAAATGCTAGATGATTTTAAAGTTATTCTTTATGAATATCGTGCTGCCCTCAAGAAAAATCACAATGCCACAAAACAAATTTAATCTTTAGAAATAATGCTTAAAAACAAATCGTATATTGGGGTTTCGTTTATCATTCTTATTTTCGGAATTTACGCCGTTCCAAAGATTATTGATAGAATACAAAACAATGAAATTGTAAAAGGCGATCGATTAGACAAAGTTTCTAATTCATCAAAAGAGAATCTAGAAATAATCAAAATAGGGTTGGCTCCCAAATTCGAATTAGTGAACCATGACAATGCCAAGATTTCTAACGAAACATATAAAAACAAAGTTTATATTCTTGAATTTTTTTTTACCAGTTGCCCGTCTATTTGCCCTAAAATGAATCAAAGTATGCTTCAAATTGAAAAAACTTTTTTTGGTAATCCTAATTTTGGAATTGTATCCATTTCTATCGATCCAGTTCACGATATTCCAGAGGTTTTGAAAGCACATCGGGAATTATTGGGAGTGAAATCGTCTAATTGGAATTTTTTGACGGGTGACAAAGCATATATTTATGATTTGGCCAACAAGGGTTTTAATGTTTATGTGGGCGAAAATCACAAAGTTAAAGGAGGTTTTGAGCACTCAGGATTGTTTGCCTTGATTGATAAAAAAGGAAATATCCGCTGTCGAAAAGACGATTATGGAAATCCAATTTTGTATTATGATGGTTTAGATAAAAAAGGAGTGAGAGACATTCAACAAGATATTGCAATTTTATTAAAAGAATAATTATGGAAGATAATTTATTGGAACAAAAATTAAACAAGTTTATAGTATTAGTATCAATATTAATACCCGTTGTGGTTGCGTTACTTTTTAGTGTAAGGCTAAAAGATTTTGGATATGATGTAGAGCCACTTTCCTTTTTACCGCCAATTTATGCTGCAATAAATGGAGTTACAGCCATAGTATTAGTGGGTGGAGTGTTAGCCATTAAAAATGGGAAAAGAAAACTTCACGAACGATTAATGACAACGGCTATTGCACTTTCTGTTGCTTTTTTAGTTATGTATGTGGCGTACCATATGACTTCAGATTCTACTAAATTTGGTGGAGAAGGAACAATTAGATATGTTTATTTCTTCATTTTAATAACACACATTGCCTTGTCAATTGCTGTGATTCCATTGGTTTTAATAACGTATGTTCGCGCTTTGGCCAATAAATTTGACAGACATAAAAAAATTGCCAAAATCACATTCCCAATTTGGCTGTATGTTGCCGTTACCGGAGTAGTGGTTTACTTAATGATTTCGCCTTATTATGTTTAGTAAAGTTACAAATGAGAAGTTACAAGTGCGAAGTGATAAAAGCAACACGAAAAGCTTGTCTACTATTCTCTATTGTCTATTTTTTGTTTTATTTTCGCTTACTTCGAATGCCCAATGCGCAATGTGTCGAGCTGCTTTAGGAGGCGACGCTAATAAAGCACAAGCGCAAGCTGTAAACGACGGCATTGTTTATTTGATGGTGATTCCTTATATACTTGTTGGAGGGATTGGGTATTATATTTATCGAATGAGAACGAACAAAAAACAAGAATAGCAACATTGCTTATCGCACTAATACCTGTTGCTCAGATTACTTCATACCATCTATAGCGACATTAACAGTTCCGTTTACTTTTATAAAAGCAACAATAGCCTTGTTCGTCAATTGGATTTTCTGAAATTGAATATCTTCTAATTTCCCGTTGATAAAAACGCCAGGCATAGGCGAATAATTTTTTAAATATGCTATCATATTTTGTTTCCCGTCTTCTAAATTTGTAACGATAGAATAGCGACAGTTTTCCTGAATTTTTTTCAAAACTATACCTTGAGCAAGCCAGTTTGCAGTTCGCATTAATTTGTTTTTGGTGTCCAAAGCATAATCCATAGTGTCCAAAAACAACTCTTTTGTTTGCTCGTTATATTGCGGAAAACCTGTCAAATAAATCATCCCATTTACGGTTCCTAATACATCCAAAGCAACGACCATTTTTCCTTCTTTGTGCCAAAGAACTACTTTTTGCACGGTTACTTTCTTGCTCCCTGAACCAAATTCCTGCCCCGTAAAATTCTTGGTCATTAATCTTGATGCTTCCGCATAAGTAGAAACTGCTGCGATATTTGCTGTAATTTGATTTGGAATACGAGTTACTGGTTTCAGTACGATTTTTGAGGCGTCGAATTTTGATACCGGTTTGTTTCCAATCACCGTTTCCATAGTGCATTTCATTCCCATTTCTAGCAAAAAAGCATCGTTTTTAAGTTTAGCATTGGTAGAATATATTTCGATTGGAACAATTTTAAGCCAACTTTCATAGGCTTCACTCATTTGAAATGGAGTGCAAATTTTTTCTAAAGCAACTAAAACATTGGGTTTAAAATTCATCGATTCCTCAATGGCGGTGTCAATTTGCTTTTCTATTTTCGATTTGAAAAGTTTTACTGCAGGATTAATAAGGTAAGTAACAGGAATGTTTTTTCCAAAAACTGTCATCGTGGGACTCTCCTTCCAATCCAAAGATTTTAATTCGGTTTTGGTATTTAGTTTCCAATTTGTCAATGTTGCATCACTTATTAAAGTCACCACTCCGTTGAGATTGAATTCCTTTGTGTTGTATAGTTCAACCCCCAAAGTCGTTGTGCCAATTCGGTATTTAATCAAAGCTTTTAATGGCAATATTGTTTTTATTTTTCCGTTTTCATTTGTGATGGAGATTGGAGCTAGTTTCCATATTTTCATCTCAATTTTGTCATCTTCAATATTGTCATCCTCAAAAATTAAACCACTCAAAAACAGGTTGGTTTGACGTTCTACATCCTTAAGTTTTATACTAATTGGCAAATTGATAAAAGAGGGTGCATTTTCATAAACCAAAGGGTTTGCATCGTCGGGTTCAGGTTTTAAAGCATTTATTTTATTAGATGTAGAACAACTCGAAAAAACAACAAGTAATAAAACAAGCGGGGCGGGAAAGAATTTTAGCATCATATTTGGTTTAAGGATGTAAAATTAGCGAAATAAAAATATTTTCGAATTAAACTGTAACATTTTACAATGGGAGAAGTCTTATTATTTAAATATGAGAATAGTATTGACATTCTCTTATTAAAATTTATTTTTTAAAATAATTAATTATTGTTCTCTAATTCAGGTAGATATGATTGAGATTAAAAATTTGCTTAAATCTTATAAAGTAGGTGGTTCAGAATTGCACGTGCTTAAAGGCATCAATTTTAATATAGAAGAAGGGGAGTTAGTTGCTATTATGGGATCTTCTGGTTCTGGAAAATCTACTTTACTCAACATTATAGGAATTTTAGATGAAGCAGATTCTGGAGAATATATTTTGGATAAAATTCCCGTCAAAAACCTTAACGAAACAATAGCTTCTAAATATCGAAATCAATTTTTGGGTTTTGTTTTCCAATCTTTCAATTTGATTAATTACAAATCTGCTCTAGAAAATGTAGCGATGCCATTGTATTATCAAGGAATAAAAAGAAAAGAACGCAACGAAATAGCGATGAGTTATCTTGAAAAAGTAGGTTTGTCTTCGCATTCGCATCATTTACCCAGTGAGCTTTCCGGTGGTCAAAAACAGCGTGTGGCAATTGCAAGAGCAATGGCTTCGAACCCAAAAGTGCTTTTGGCCGATGAACCAACAGGAGCATTAGACACCGCAACTTCTTATGAAGTAATGGAGTTAATTCAAGGAATAAATGACGAAGGAAAAACCATTTTAATTGTAACTCACGAACCCGATATTGCGGCAATGTGTAAAAGGAATGTAATATTAAAAGACGGAATTATCATTGATGATAAATACATAGAACAAGTAAGGGCTTCATCGTATGTTTAATATAGAGCGTTGGCAGGAAATTTTTGAGGCGATTGCCAAAAACAAGTTGAGAACCTTTCTCACAGGTATTTCTGTGGCTTCCGGCATCTTTATTTTGGTTATTCTTCTGGGTGCCGGAAAAGGACTCGAGAACGGAATAGCAAAACAATTCGAAAATGATGCTGAAGGGATTATTGAGGTTTGGTCTGGAGTAACAACAAAAGAATACAAAGGATTGAATCCCGGTAGACAAATTCAATTAAGAAATAGTGATTACAAACTTTCGTTACAAAAATTTGGAAATCAATTAGAGAAAAAAGCCTCTACATATAATCAATGGAATGGAGTAGTAGTCTTTGGAAAAGAAACGGGTAATTATCAATATCGCGGGGTTAATCCAGATTATCAATTCATTGAAAACGCAACTATCGTTGAGGGAAGGTTCATCAACGAGTATGACTTAAAGCACAATGAAAAAGTTGGAGTGATTGGACAAAAAATAAAGTTTGATTTGTTTAAAGGTAAAAGTCCATTAGGAAAACTAATTTCTATCAATAGAATAAATTTTAAGGTAGTGGGCGTTTTTACTGACCCTTCTGGTGAAAGAGAGGAAACTAGAATTTATCTGCCACTGACAACTACTCAAAAAACGTATGGGGCTGGAGATAAAATCAGCACTTTGTTTTACACCTTGCACAAGAAGGCTACTTACGAAGAAGCGTTAGCGGAATCGGACAAGTTTTCAAACGAATTAGAACAGTTATTAAAAAGTAAGAATATCATTGCCCCTGATGATAGTGGCGGTGTTAGTGTTAATAATTCAGTTGTAGACGCAAAGGAATTTTATGATTTAAATCTGTATATCCGATTGTTTTTTTGGTGGGTAGGAATCTGCACTATAATTGCCGGCGTTGTTGGAGTAAGTAACATTATGCTGATTATTGTGAAAGAACGAACCAAAGAAATTGGCATTAGAAAAGCACTTGGAGCAACACCTATTTCTATTATTGGAATGATTTTGCACGAGTCTATTTTCATAACTACTATTGCTGGATTTATAGGTCTTCTGTCTAGTTTATTGCTTTTAGAATTTGTAGGTCCGTTTGTAAAAAGCGAATATTTTTTGAACCCTGAAGTAGATTTTAGCATTGCATTGACAACACTTGTATTGCTTATTTTTGCAGGAATTTTGGCCGGTTTTTTCCCAGCCTATCATGCTGCCAAAATAAAACCCATTATAGCACTTAGAGACGAATAATTATGTTTGATAGAGACAAATGGAATGAAATTTTAGAGGCGCTTACGGCCAATACCTTCAGAACGATACTAACCGCTTTTGGAGTTTTTTGGGGAATTTTTATATTAGTTATACTTCTTGCTGCAGGAAATGGACTGGAAAACGGAGTTAAAAGTGGTTTTGGCGGTATGGCAACTAATACAATGTTTATGTGGACACAAACCACTTCAAAACCCTACAAAGGGTTGGCTCAAACCAGACGATTTAATTTTAAAAACAGCGATATCCAAGCTCTAAAAGAAAAATTCCCTGACCTTTTATATGTTTCTCCAAGAAATCAATTGGGCGGTCATAATGGCTCAAACAATGTGGTTAGGGGTACAAAAACAGCCGCTTTTAACGTTTATGGAGATTACCCTGAATATGTTAAACAAGAGTCAATGAGCATCATTAAAGGTCGTTTTGTAAATTATCAGGATATAGAGCTGAGTCGCAAAGTTGCCGTAATTGGACAAGGAGTGATAGATGGATTGTATGAAAAAGAGGAAGAAGCCATTGGAACTTATATTAAGGTCAATGGTGTGAATTTCATGGTTGTTGGTGTTTATAAATCAAAATCCAATAAAAATGGCGGTGCAGAAGAAGCACAAAAAAGCATTTTCGTGCCTTTTACTGCTTTTCAACAAGCTTTCAATTTTGGCGACAAGGTTGGTTGGATGGCACTTACAGCTAAAGATGATTCATCTATTACGGAGCTTAAACCTAAAATTTTAGATTTTATGAAATCCAGACACTCCATTCACCCTAAAGATGAAAGAGCGATAGGGAAATTTGACTTGTATGAGGAATTCAGCAAAATACAAGGTCTATTCTCCATATTAAAATTCATTGCTTTTTTCGTTGGAACATTAGTATTGCTTTCAGGAGTTATTGGAATTTCAAATATTATGTTAATAGTTGTTAAAGAAAGAACCAAAGAAATTGGAATTCGGCGAGCCTTAGGCGCAACACCGGCGGCAATCCGTTCTCAAATATTATTAGAAGCCATCTTTTTGACTATTACTGCTGGAATGTTAGGCATTGCAACAGCAACTGGAGTTTTGATAATAATCAACAAAATTTTAGGTTCAATGCCTAGCGAAGGAATGATGTTTGCCAATCCAACTGTAGATTTACCAGTAGTGTTCTTCGCCCTAATTATATTAGTTGGATCAGGTTTATTAGCAGGATTTATTCCAGCTCAAACTGCTATAAACATAAAGCCAGTTGACGCATTAAGAACAGAATAAAAGATTAATCAAAAATATAAATTAAATTAAAAACTATTATAATGAAAAAAGGAGTAACCATAACAATTTTAATTTTTATAGCAATAACATTTTTTGGGTCGCTATATTATTTATATGCCAAAAATCAAGAATCTCCAATCGTTTTTGAAACAGATAAAACAGAGATTAAAACAATAATCAAGAACACTATTGCTACCGGTAATATAGTTCCTGACGAAGAAGTGCTAATCAAACCTAATATTTCTGGTATTATTGAAGCTGTTTATATCAAAGCCGGCGAAACCATTAAAGCTGGAGATTTAATTGCCAAAATAAAAGTAGTTGCGAATGTTTCGAATTTGAGTAATACTCAAAACCAGGTTCAAACAGCCAAAATAAACTTAGATAATCAGGAAAAATTATTCCAAAGACAAAAAAATTTGTATGACAAAGGCGTGATTTCTGCCAATGATTTTGATGCATCACAATTAACTTATAGGCAAGCCAAACAAAATTACGAAGCCTCAAAGCAGAGCTATGATATTGTAAAAACAGGAACAACTTCGGGTCTTGGAAATTATGCAAACACTTTAATTCGTTCTACGGTGAACGGAATGGTGCTTGATGTACCAGTAAAAGTAGGAAATCAAGTAATCGAAAGTAATAATTTCAACGAAGGAACCACCATTGCCAGCGTTGCTGATGTAGGTCGAATGATATTCGTTGGTAAAATTGACGAATCCGAAGTGGGAAAAATAAAAGTAAACTTGCCTATTGAAATAACTGTTGGAGCCATTGAGAACAAAAAGTTTGATGCCGTTTTAACCGACATTGCTCCAAAAGGAATAACCGAAAACGGAGCGATTCAATTTGAAATAAAAGCGTCTTTATTAAATAGAGATGACACGTTTATTAGGGCAGGATTGAGTGCCAATGCTTCGATTATTTTGGAGAGAGCAGACAAAGTTATGTCAGTCAAAGAAGCATTAATCCAGTTTGATGATAAAACTCAAAAACCTTTTGTAGAAGTAGAAACTTCTAATCAAAAATTCACCAGAAAAGACCTTGTATTAGGAGTTAGCGATGGAATTTATGTAGAAATAATAAGCGGATTGAAAGCTTCCGACAAAATAAAAGTTTGGAATCAGGGTTTAAAAACAGATGTACCAAAACCATAAAGTATCCCACAAAAAGAACTCTAGTTTTAAAATAAATGTTAAATTTGCGTAGTGCCTTTGCTGCGCTTTCATTCAAAAAAATATGAAAAAGAATAGCTGTATCTCTCTCGTTTTTATCTTGCTATTTAGTTTGTCGATTCAAGCACAAACTAAAAAGTGGACCTTAGAAGAATGCGTAAAATATGCCATAGCAAACAACATCTCCATCAAGCAATCCGAGTTAGATACTAAAACGGCAGATATTGATAAAAAAGGAGCGATAGGAAATTTTACTCCTTCGTTCAATGCCAATGCTTCCCATTCCTGGAATGTCGGTTTAAATCAAGATATTACAACTGGGTTATTACGCAATCAAACTACCCAATTTACATCAGCAGGGGCAAATGTTGGCGTAGATATTTACAATGGTTTGCAAAACCAAAACACGCTTCGAAGAGCCAATCTTTCGATTGTCGCTGCCAAATATCAATTATTGAAAATGAAGGAAGATATAGCACTTAACGTTGCCAATTCATTCTTGCAAGTGCTTTTCAGTAAAGAAAATCTAAAAGTACAGCAAGATCAACTCGCCATAAACAAAAAGCAGTTAATACGTTCCGAAGAATTAGTAAAAGCGGGTTCAGTTCCTCGTGGGGATTTGTTAGACATAAAAGCAACAGTGGCTTTAGACAACCAAAAAGTAATCGCTGCCGACAATACCTTATTAATTTCAAAATTAAGCTTGTCCCAATTATTGCAACTCAAAGACTTTGAAAACTTTGACATTTCAGACGAAACTTCTGCCAAAGACGAAAACAATATTTTGTCACAAACCCCAATTGCTATTTACGACAAAGCAAAAGACAGCAGAACAGAATTGAAAATTGCCAGAACTAATCTAGAAATTGCAGAGAAAAATGTTTCCATTGCAAAAGGAGCTTTTCAACCCAGTTTGAGAGGGTTTTATAATTACAACACTAGGGTTTCTTATGCTGATGTTCCCGCATTTGATTCTGTTACGGGAAATCTTATTGGAACTAAAAGTCCCGCGCCTTTTTTCGATCAGTTTAGGGATAATAAAGGACAATCTTTTGGGGCGCAATTATCAATTCCTATATTTAATGGTTTTTCAACCAAAAATAATGTAGAGCGTTCCAAAGTAAATCTAGAAAAATCAAAAATCGCTGTTGAGCAACAAGAATTGGATTTACAACGAAATGTTTATACCGCATTTGCAGATGCTAAAGGAGGCTTGAATGCTTATGAATCTTCACTTGTGGCTCTAGAATCAAGGCAAGAAGCATACAATTATGCCAAAGAAAAATATGCTGTAGGAATGATGAACTCTTTCGACTTTAATCAGTCGCAAACCTTGCTTTCCAATGCGCAATCCGAAGTGCTTAGAACGAAATACGATTATATTTTTAAAATAAAAATACTGGAATTCTATTTTGGAATTCCAATTCTCAAAAACTAAATTATTATGTCAAAAAAAACTATTTATTATATAATTGGTGTAGCAATTCTAATTATTGCTGTGTTGATAACACTTTCGAAAACAGGAGTTATTGGAAACAAAGACAAAGGAAAATCTGTTGAAATTGCGAATGTTAATGTTACAACAATTGTCGAAACCGTTTCGGCAACAGGTAAAATCCAACCTGAAATAGAAGTAAAAATTGCTTCTATGGTTTCTGGTGAAATTATTTCTTTGCCAATTAAAGAAGGCCAAGTAGTCAAAAAAGGAGATTTACTAGTAAAGATAAATCCGGATTTATACACTTCGGGATTAAACAGATCAGTGGCTAATTTATCAGGTACTAAATCTGGTTTAACCCAAGCCGAAGCTTCCTATAATGAAGCCAAAGGCAATTACGATAGAAACAAAACATTATTCGAAAAAGGAATTATTTCTAAGTCAGATTGGGATAAAACGGTAGCTTCTTTTGAAGTGGCAAAAGCAAGCAAACAAGCAGCATATTTCAATGTCCAAAGCGCTTCTGCAACCGTGAATGAAGCTAGAGATAATCTAGGCAGAACTTTAATTTATGCGCCAGCCGACGGGACAATTTCCGTGCTTAATGTGGAATTAGGAGAACGTGTTTTGGGAACCCAACAAATGGCAGGAACCGAAATTCTTCGAGTGGCCAACCTGAATAATATGGAAGTGGAAGTCGATGTGAACGAAAATGACATCGTAAAAATAAAAGAAGGAAACGAAGTTAAAGTTGAGGTTGATGCCTATTTGAAAAAGCAGTTTAAAGGAGTTGTAACGAGTATTTCTAACTCTGCTAGCTCTGCTTTAACCGCAGATCAAGTGACTAATTTTAAAGTTAAAATTAGAATTTTGAAAGAATCGTATCAAGATTTATTGGAAGGAAAACCTATAACGTATTCTCCTTTTAGGCCAGGGATGACAGCTACTGTTGATATTGTTACAAAAACAAGAGCTAACGTTTTTGCTGTTCCAATAAGTTCTGTTGTGGTAAAATCAGACACAACGGCCGTGAAAGGATTTAAAGTAGATGACAAGAATGATCAAGAGAAATCAGCACCAAAAAACGACAAGAAACTGGAATGTGTTTTCGTGAAAGTGGGGGATAAAGCTAAAATCCGAATCATAAAAACAGGAATTCAAGATGACGCCAATATTGAAGTAATTACCGGACTTAAAAAGGGAGATGTAGTTATTACCGGACCCTATACAACGGTTTCAAAGGATTTAAATTCTGGGGATAAAATCACTACAGAAAAAGGCGAAGTGAAAAAGTAATCTGTGTTCAGTTTCAGTTTTTGTAATTAAGGTTTCAACCAATACCTAAAATCCAACATCCATTTTGTCTTACATTCTCAACATCGAAACGGCTACTAAGAATTGTTCTGTTGCTTTAGCAAAAGAAGGAAAAACTATGCTATGCAAAGAAATTGCCGAAGAAGGCTACTCGAATGCTGAGCGACTGCACGTTTTTATTGAAGAAATCATCAAAGAAGCCGGAATCACTTTTCAAGATTTGTCGGCGATTGCCGTGAGCCAAGGTCCGGGTTCTTATACGGGTTTACGCATTGGCGTCTCTGCCGCAAAAGGATTATGTTTTGCCTTAGATATTCCGTTGATTGCTGTGGATACTTTGCAAGTTTTGGCTTCGCAAGTTACAGTTTTCAATGGTTTGATAATTCCAATGCTCGATGCCCGAAGAATGGAAGTCTATAGTGCTGTTTTTACTCCAAATTTCGAAAAAATAAGAGCCGTTCAGGCAGAAATCATCACCGAAAACTCCTTCGAAGATTTAGAAAAAACACTTTATTTTGTTGGTGATTGTGCCGAAAAATGCAAGCCAGTTTTGACCAAAGACAACTTTATTTTCTTGGAAGAAATCAAATATCCTTCCGCAAAGGAAATGAGTTTTTTGAGTTTTGAAAAACACAAAAAAAACGACACCGTAGATGTCGCTTATTTTGAACCCTATTATTTGAAGAATTTTATGATGACAGCTTCAAAGAAATAATTACAATCATTTATTCGAATGCTCCTTTACAAAAGGTTGCAATTCTATGCCAGCAGCATCAAATGCTAGTTTGCAGTTTTCCAATGTATCGGAATAAACGTCCCAGAAATCTTCGTTTTGGGCCCAAGGTCTAACGGCTAATTCGATGGAGCTTTCCGTCAAATTCTTTACAATAACAGTTGCTGCAGGTGTTTCTAGAATCCTAGGGTCATTTTTTAAAACGCCTGAAATAATATCTTTTGCTTTTTTAATATCAGTATCGTAGGAAATGGCAATGGTCAAATCAGCTCTTCGAGATCCCTGCATCGAATAATTAGTAATCGTACCATTTGATAAGGAACCATTTGGGATAAAAATAGTTTGATTGTTTGCGTTCACAAGCTTAGTAACAAATATTTGAATTTCATTTACTGTTCCAACGTTACCTGAGGCTTCAATAGTATCACCCACTTTGAAAGGTTTGAAGAGAATAATTAGCATTCCTCCAGCAAAATTAGACAAGGAACCTTGAAGCGATAAACCCACAGCAAGTCCCATTGCTCCTAAAATGGCAACAAAAGAAGATGTTTCGATTCCTAGTTTTGAAATGAAAGTCACAAACAATAATACTCTTAAAACCCAAAATAAAATGTCAGCGAGAAATTTAGTCAATGTGGGATCTAATTCTCTTTTAACCATTATTTTTCTTATGAGTCTATTGATAAGTCGAATAGCATAAATTCCCACGAATAGGATTACGAATGCAGAGATCAGTTTTGGCGAATAATCAATTAAGGTTTTGATAAGAGCATCAGCATAACTGGTGATATTATTGGGATTGAGTTTCATTTTTATTGGATAAAAAAACCTTCTCAAGATAAGAAGGAATATGTTAGAACAACAAAGATACAAATTATTATATTCCCAGTATTTCCTTAAATTAAATCAGTAATAATTTTTTGAAAATCATTATTTGAGGATAAGCAACTTTTGTTTTGGCAAAGATAGAAAAGTGTTTCACCATCTTTAAAGCGTTCTTTCAAAAAAGGAAGTTTAGAGTTTTTTTCCGCTCCAGCCAAAACTACATTAGGGATGTAAATGCCATTTATTTTACTGCAATATTCCAACGCCAAATCACCACAAATCGCCAATTCCTTATTGTCTTCAGAATAGTTTAAAACCAAATCCATCCAGTTTGAATATGCCGAAGGGTATTCGACTCCCAGCATAATATTGTGCAACATTCGTTGACTTACTTTTTCGTAATAGGAATTTTCAAAATACACACCTAATTGAAACAAGTTTTTTGCCATAACTGAATTAGAAGCAGGAATCACGTTGTCTTCTGTTTCAAAATGAGTCGTTATCAAAGCTTCGTCTAGATTGGAAGTAAAGGCAAAAAAGCCTGTTTTCTCGTCATAAAAATGTTCGAAACTGTAATCAGTAAGTTGTTTTGCATTAAGCAACCATTTTTCATCAAAAGTCACTTCGTATAAGGAGATAAATGCGGCAATAACCAAACAATAATCTTCTAGATATCCATTGATGGTGCTTTTATTATTTTTGTAATTATGGAATAAATTTCCTTCGCTTGACCACAAATTTTTGATGATGAAGTTGGCATTTTTCATGGCCAAATCCAAGTATTTTGGATCTTCCAAAGCTTTGTAAGCGTCAACAAAACCTTTGAGCATTATCGCGTTCCAGGAAGTCAGGCATTTGTCGTCTAGTCTAGGTTTAGAACGTTTTTCTCTTTCGATATAAAGTTTTTGTTCCCAGATTTTCTTTTTGTTTTCGAGTGATGAAACTTCAATGGTGTTGCCTTTTGCAATTCCTTCCAAACTTTGATTTTGAATCAAGACATAGTTTCCGTCTTCCCATAATCCAAAAGTATTAATGTTGAAAACTTGACTAAATAAATCAAAATCTTCCCCAATAATGGTCTTTAATTCAGGAATTTCCCAAACATAAAAAGCCCCTTCTTCAAGATGGTTTTCGGTGTTTAAACTATCAGCATCAAGTGCGCAATAAAAACCGCCTTCGGCATTCATTAATTCCCTTTCTACGAAAGAAAGTGTTTTTTGGATGACTTCTTTATACAAAGAATTTGCCGTCAATTTATAAGCATCGCTATATAGTGAAACTAATTGTCCGTTGTCATAAAGCATTTTTTCAAAATGGGGAACGTGCCATTTATTATCTACTGAATAACGTGAAAATCCACCAGCAATGGTATCGAAAACGCCACCAAAAGCCATTCTTGTCAGAGTAAGATCTACAAATTCAAGTAATTGACTATCTTTATTTTGATGTCCAAAACGCATTAAAAAATGATAATTATTGGGCATCATAAACTTGGGAGAACTCGCCATTCCGCCATATTCCCAATCGAAACTATTTTTCCATTTTTCGACTAAAATAGCAAGCTGTTGTTGATTTATTAAAGTTTCAGAATTTTTATTTTGAACAACTCCAACTGATTGAATTCCTTGATGGAGTTTTTCGGCATAATCAATTATTTTTTCTGGATTTGAAAGATAAAGTTCCTGTAACTGCTCGAGGGCATTAATCCACTGTTCTTTCCTGAAATAAGTTCCGCCCCAAACCGGTCTTCCGTCAGGAAGTGTAACCATGTTTAGGGGCCAACCACCTCGACCAGTCAAAATCTGGACGGCTTTCATATAAACAGCATCGACATCTGGCCGTTCTTCTCGATCAACTTTGATGGATATAAAGTTAGCATTCATTACATCAGCAACTTCCTGGTCTTCGAAACTTTCGTGTTCCATAACGTGACACCAATGACAAGCTGAATAGCCAATACTCACGATTATCAGCCTGTTTTTTTCTTTGGCTTCAGCCAATGAATTAGCGCTCCAAGCTTTCCAATGCACGGGATTATTAGCATGCTGTAATAAATAAGGGCTGGTTTCTTTAGAAAGTTGGTTCATTTTATGGACTACTAATTAAGCGTTTACGGCTTCAACTTTAATATCGTCATCATTGAGCATATTTTTCAGCATATTTTCGATACCGCTTTTTAGAGTAAAAGTCGATGAGGGACAACCGCTACAAGCCCCTTGAAGAATAACTTTTGCCGTTTTTGTAGCTTCGTCATAAGATTCAAATGCAATATTTCCACCATCTGCTTGAACGGCAGGTTTTACGTATTCTTCCAATATATTGATGATTTGTTGTGAAGTGACGTCTAGCTTGTCGAAGTTTTCAGTTTTTACAGCCTCTTGTTCAACGCTTGCTGCAATCAAGCTTTCATCAAGCACGGTTCCTCCATTTTCAATGTAAAGTTTTATGAAACTTCTCAGTTCTAATGTTATTTCTTGCCAATCGTTGACCTCGTATTTTGTGATTGAAATATAATTTTCATCCATAAAAACCTCTTTCACATAAGGGAACTTGAACAATTCTTTTGCCAATGGAGAAGCAACTGTATCATCGATATTTTTAAATTCAATAGCATTTTTAGTTAGCATTCTGCTCACCACAAATTTCAAAGCTGCTGGATTGGGAGTTGTTTCACCATATACAGTTATTGGCTGTTTCTTCGTTTTGTTTTCGGATGGAGTTATAATTACTCCGCCATTTGATACGAACGATTCCATTTGTTCTACCACAGCATCTTTTACGTCTTCCCATTCTACAATGTTGTATTTTTCGATTGCGATGAAATTCCCAGAAATATAGACTGTTTTTACAAATGGCAAATAAAACAATTGCTGTGCAAGTGGTGAATTTGAGGCTTCGTCGATATTTTTAAACTCGAAACTTTCGTTTTGGGTAATAAAATCATCAAACTCAAATTTTAAAATGCTTGGGTTTTGTGTTTCTTTTAATGTTATTTTTGACATGGTTTTTATAAATTTTTGTAAATTTAGCAAACTTATTTTTTACTATTAACTATATTTGATTTTTTAAAGAATAAATTAACTTTAAAGGATTAAACCTTAAATATTTATTCTTTTTTCACTTTGTTATAGTAGGTTTATAGTATTTCCAATCATATTTTTTTGAATGTATAATAAAATAAAAATTTTTATAGTTCTCTTTTTAGTAACTCAATATTCTTTTTCTCAAGAAGGAATTGCGGTCTATTCGGATTATTTGTCGGATAATTATTATTTGATTCATCCATCTATGGCTGGAGCTGCAAACTGTGCTAAAATAAGAATTACGGCTCGTAAACAATGGTTTGACCAAGTAGACGCACCCTCTCTTCAAACTTTTAGTTTTAATGGAAGAGTGGACGAAAGGTCCGGAGTTGGGATTATTCTTTTTAATGATAAAAATGGGTATCATTCCCAGAAAGGCACCAAGTTGTCTTATGCTCATCATCTTATGTTTTCCAGAGATGAATTTGATTTGAATCAACTCTCTTTCGGAGTGAGTGCTGTTTTTGCTCAAAGCCAATTAGATGAAACCGAGTGGCTACAATCTGGAGATTTTGATCCAATTGTCAATGGAATGATTGTACAAGATGCTTCTTATTTTAATGTCGATATTGGGGCTTCCTATAATTATCTCGATTTTTATGTTCATGGAACTGTTCAGAACGCAATTGAAACCAAAAGAAAAATTTATACGGATTCTGAAAGTGCCAATTTGCGAAAATATTTGTTGAGTGGTGGATATGTTTTTGGGGATCGTGACAGAATATTGTGGGAACCTTCTGTTTTGTTTCAGTTGGTAGAAAAAACCCAAGAAAAATGGATTGACGTAAACATTAAAGCATACAAGAATCTTGATTTTGGAAAAGTTTGGGGAGGTTTGTCTTATCGCAGAAATTTTTATGGAGCTCAATATCTAAATGGCTCTGGCGCGTTCGTTGCCCAAAAACAGCAATATATTACACCTATTATTGGTGTAAACTATAATAAATTTATGTTTGCCTATACCTATTCGTATCTTTCTGGCGCTATTAATTATGATACGGGAGGCTTTCATCAAATAACTTTGGGAATCGATTTATTTTGCAAAAAAGAGCGATATGATTGTAATTGTCCTGCTATTAATTAATTTGATTTACATAGAAAAATTACTGAAATGCTTATAAAATCTCTAAACGGAAAAACACCTTCTATCCCTCAAGATTGTTACATAGCCGAAAACGCAACCATTATTGGCGAAGTTTCTTTTGGTCATTCTTGTAGTGTATGGTTTAATGCCGTAATTCGTGGTGATGTAAATTTTATTACCATTGGAAACAAAGTGAACATTCAAGATGGAGCGATCGTTCATTGCACCTATCAAAAATATCCCACAATCATTGGTAATAATGTATCTATTGGTCATAATGCAATAGTTCACGGCTGCACCATTCACGATAATGTACTGGTGGGGATGGGAGCGATTATAATGGATAATTGTGTTGTTGAAAGCAATTCAATTATAGCTGCAGGCGCCGTGATTACTCAAAACACGGTTGTCGAATCAGGCAGTATTTATGCCGGAGTTCCCGCAAAAAAAGTAAAGGAAATTAATCAATCTGATTTTTCCGGTGAAGTGGCTCGAATTGCAAATAATTATGTTATGTATTCAGGCTGGTACAAAAAAGAGGAATGACTTCAATTCTTTTAGAAATCTTTTTCAATTACCGTATACTTATTTTTTAAAATTTCAGAAAGTACTTTTGGATTGGAATTGGTGTAAAAAACAGGCTTATTTTCCTTTGCTATAGAAAACCCTACTTTTTCTTTTAAGATATTTTGGGTTTGTTTGGCAACAGCCTCTCCAGAATCTATGATGTGAATATGTGAGGGAAGGATGTTTTTTATTTGCGGAATAAGGTAAGGATAATGACTGCATCCCAAAACGAGATAATCGATATTGGCTTCTATCATCGGTGTAAGATAGGAGTGAAGTAGTTGCTTCATTTCGGAAGAATTTATTTTGCCGTTTTCGATGAGTTGAACTAATCCATGACCTACTTGTTCGATGATTTTGGTCTGTTGAAATTTCTCGGTCGTTTTATGAAAAAGCGCGCTGTTTAAAGTGCCTTGTGTGGCAAGAATCCCTATAGTTTGAGTTTTTGAATTTGTTGCAGCTGGTTTTATTGCGGGTTCTATGCCAATGAAAGGAACGTTGTATTTTCCCCTTAATTCTTGTATGGCATTTGTGGTTGCTGTGTTGCAAGCGACCACGATTAATTTACAATCCATGTCGAGCAAAAACTCAGTGTTTTTCTTGCTTAGTGAGACAATCTCGGCTTTCGATTTTTGGCCGTAAGGCGCATTTTTACTGTCAGCTAGATAAATCGTTTTTTCGTTGGGAAGTAATTGATTTATGGCGGTCCAAATGGAAGTTCCTCCAATTCCTGAGTCAAAAATCCCGATAGGTCGATTATTATCCATAGAAACAAAGTTAGGTGCTTCGAATTAAATTTCCTATAAATATATTTTATAAAAAAACCGCTCAACTCCAAATTTTGGATGAGCGATTTTTATTCAATAAAAAGGTTTTTAGAAACCTAAATCTTTTTTTACGTCAGCAGTCAAGTTAGGACCATCGGCAAGTAAAAGTGTTGCTCCATCAAGAACATATTGAAAACCTTTAGCTTTACCCACTTTTTGAATTGAAGCTCTTACTTTTTCGTAGATTGGTTTAGTTATGTCTTCTTGTTTTTGTTGCAATTCTTTTTGTGCATTTTGTCCAAAATCTTGAATTCTTTTTTGCATATCTTGAACTTCTTTTTGACGATCTGCATTTATTGCTTCTGTAACAGTACCTGATTCCGCATCATATTTTTTTAATTTTGCTTGGAATTCTTCGGCCATTTTTTTGTAATCGGCATCATAAGTTGCGCTCAGTTTTTCAAGTTGATTTTGAGCGTCAAGCATAGCGGGCATTTTTGACATGATTTCACTTACATCAACATGAGCTGTTTTTGCTTGTGCATTAATGGTTTGATTTGCTCCTAAAATAAATATTGCAGCAATTAGTAAAGTTTTGATTTGTTTCATCGTTTTTAAGTGTTAAGTAATTAATTATTGTTTGAATTTTCTTTTGTTGTTTTTAATGAATCTGTTTTTGCCTTTATTGCGGCTTCTCTTTCTTCTATAATCTTTTTTCTTTTTTCTTCAGCTGCTTTTTTACGATCTTCGATTATTTTCTTGCGATCTTCCAATGTCTTTGCTCGAAGTTCAATTTGTTTCTGTTTGGCCTCTTCTACTGTTGTTTTCGGAGTTTCTTTGACCGGTTCAGTAACAGACGTAGGGGTTATAACCTCATCGACTATCGTTTTCTCAGAAATCGTGCCAGTTTTTTTAGCTTCTCTTTCTTCAAGCACTTGTTTTCTTTTTTCTTCTAGGGCTTTTTTATTATCCTCAACCACTTTTTTGCGGTCTTCCAATGTTTTTGCCCGTTCGTCAATTTGTTTTTGTTTCGCTTCGGCTCCGGCAGATATAGCAGCTTCCTTCTCTGTATTGGCTTTAGGTTCAGCAGTTTTTGAGGCTGAAGGAACGGCGCCAGCTTTCTGGGCTTCTCTGTCTTTCAGAATTTGTAATCTTCTTTCTTCAGCAGCTTTTTTGCGATCTTCAATCACTTTTTTGCGATCTTCCAAAGTTTGAGCTCTTGCATCGGCTTGTTTTTGTTTGGTATCAGCCGCAGCTGTTTTAGCGGTCTCTTTTTCAGCATCGTTTTTTGTCGCGTCAGTCGTTTTAGAAGTTTCAGGTGTTGTTCCGGTTTTCTGGGCTGTTCTATTGGTTAGAATTTGATTTCTTTTATCTTCGGCAGCTTTTTTTCTTTCTTCCATCAATGATTTTCTGTCAGCGATAACTTTATCCCGAGCTTCTTTCTTTGCATCTAAAGCTTTTTGTCTATTTGGCAAAGCAGGATTTTCGTCAGCGGCATCTTCTTTATTTTCCTTTTCTTCTTCCTCTTTAAGTTGTTTTTTTGTTAGCTGTTCTCTTTTATCGGCTCGCGTTATTACCCGCAAAACCTGGTCGCTAACATCAAATCTTTTTGCTGCGAAAAGCATTGTCAAATCAGAAGTTTTGTCAAAAATAAAATCATATTTTTTTGCCTCAGCAATATCTTGAATTGCACCAAATACTTGGTCTTGTATAGGTTTTGTTAAGGTGGATTTTTGTATTATTAAATCTCCATTAGGCCCAAATCTTTTTTGTTGATATTCTAACATTTCATCTTCAAGAAACTTAATTTCTGTTTCTCTTTCCTCAATAAGTCCTTTGGTCAATAATGCTTTTTCTGCTTTTAATGCATCCTTTAGTTTGTTGATTTCTATTTTTTTGGTTTCAATTTCTTGTTTCCATTTCTGTGCTTTTTGCTCTAATTGGTTTTGGGCATCGGTATAATCTGGCACATTTTGCAAAATGTATTCCATGTCAATATAGCCTATTTTTGTTCCTCTAGTTTGAGCCTGATTAGTATTTGATACAATCAGAATCATGAATAAAAATAAAAATTGTTTTCTCATAACGTTGCTTTATTAGAAAATTTTTTTTTAAAATTGTTGTCCAATAATAAAATGCGTTTCCCATCCGTTTGCTTTTCCTTCTGGAGTTAAGCTGTCAAAACCATGTCCGAAATCAATCCCCAACAATCCAAATGCCGGCATAAAAACGCGCAATCCAAAACCTGCAGATCGTTTTAGGTCAAAAGGATTATAGTTTCTAAACGAACTAAATGACGAACCCGCTTCTAAAAATGTCATAGCATATATGGATGCCGATGATTTTAGGGTTATTGGGTATCGCAATTCTAAGGAATATTTATTATAAATCGTTCCTCCTGTTGGATCTGTTAATGAACCATTTGGATACCCTCTTAATGCCACGGTTTCTCTACCGTCCATAGAGTAATTTGCCATTCCGTCACCCCCTAGATAGAAGCGTTCAAAGGGTACAATACCTCTATCTTGATTGTATGTTCCCAGGAACCCATATTCTGCCAAAGATCGAAACACTAATTTACCATAAACTTTGGTATACCAATCCGCTTTGAACTTTATTTTATAATACTCTAGCCAATTATATTTTTTTTGATCCACTTTTGCAGGATCTGCTGCAGCATCTACATAAGAAGTCATTCTGTTTGGTGTAGGATTTGTTTGGCTTGGAATGGCTTCAACAAAATCTCCTTCATTTACAATTATACCGTTTGCCCCTACATACGAATCACCTGTATGTTTGTATTTATATGCTTCTTGATCTCCTAATGTTGCATAATTGATGCCGTTTAACAAGGAGTAAGGAAGTGTAAATTTCCCAGAAAGACTAAACTCCGAACCATAAGTTGGAAATATTGGATTGAAACCTTTGTTGCTTCGCGACAATCCTAAGGTATATGCTAAATTTCTTGATGCTCCGTTACCAAATGTAAATAATCCGGTGTTGTAGTTATTTAAATCATAATGTTGGTAGCTCACAGATTGTGACAATACAAAATAATCGTCGGGCACTGAAAGTCTTTTAGCTAAACCTACAGATATAGTCATGATATTAAAACTTTTAGTTTTATCAACTCTCCCGGTTTGGTAATTGTTCAAAAATTGTTTGGTATAAGATAATGATGAACTAAATTGTACTGGTTTTTTCTTGCCAAACCAGGGTTCCGAAAAGGACAAACTATACGTTTGGAAATAAGTACTTCCTTGTAAACGTAAGGAAACTTTCTGTCCATCACCCATAGGGATTGGTTTGTATGCTTCTTTGTTAAATAAATTTCTTGCAGAGAAATTATTAAACGACAGTCCTAAAGTACCAATAAAACCGCCACCACCATAACCTCCTTGAAGTTCTATCTGGCTGGCTCCTTTTTCGGTCAATGGGTATTCGATGTCTACTGTTCCGGCTGCCGCATCTACGTTTTTAAACTTTGGCTCAATGGTTTCTGGATCAAAAAAACCCAATTGGCCAATTTCACGAATGGTTCTTATCAACAATTCTTTGTTGTATTTTTCTCCCGGTTTTGTTCTTAATTCTCTGTAAATTACATGGTCGTTTGTCTTGTCATTTCCTGTAACCGTAATTTTGTTAAAATAAGCAATAGGACCTTCGTTAATTCTTATTTCAAAATCAATCGTATCGTTCGCTGTTTTCACTTCAACAACATTAATGTTGGAGAATAAATAACCATTGTTTTGATATAGATTGGTGATGTCTTCTCCGTCTGGTTTCGATTTGTCGGCGATTCTTTTCTCGAGAAGAACACCGTTATAAGTTTCTCCCTTTTTGATACCTAACATTCCGCTAAGTCCCTGGTCTGTATATACGGTGTTTCCTAAAAATTTAATGTTTCCAAAATAGTATTTGTTGGGTTCTTCAACTTTTATTTTAACTATTAATGCATTTTTATCTTTATTATAAGCAACGGAATCCGAAAGTATTCTAGCATCTCTATATCCTTTTTCTTTGTATGATTCTATTACTTTTTCTAAATCTGTTTTGTATTTTTCCTTGATAAATTTAGATGCTTTTAAGACTCGAGTTAGTTTCTTCTGTTTAGTGTCTTTCATTGAACCACGCAAGATTTTGTCTGATAGTTTTGTGTTTCCTATGAAATCAATTTCTTGAATTTTCACTTTTTCACCCTTATCAATATTAACTACCATATTCACTAAATTTACCGCAGAGGTATCTTTAACAGTATTGATGGTAACCTTTGTATTGTAATAACCGTCTTTTTTGTATTTATTTTCGATGTAATTTTTTGTGGTTGTAATTAAATTTTCATTTACAACCTTACTTTTGGTCAATCCGTTGTCTTTTATTAAACCTTCGATTTTGCTTTTCTTGACACCTACAAATTTCACCTCATTCAGTTTAGGCAATTCTTCAACGTGTAAATCTATATATATGCTGTCGTTTTGAATTTTATTTACATAAAATGAAATTTCATCAAACAAACCTAGTTTGCCTAGTTTTTTTATGGCATTGCTTATTTCTTCTCCGGGAACCAAAATTTCTTGACCTTTTTCAAGGCCGGCAAAAGTTACCACGGTTTGAGTGTTAAAACTTATTTTACCAACAACTGTAACATCGGCTAGAATATATTTTTTTCCTTGGTCAAAAGGAACTCTTTCCTGAGCTTTAATTTGAAAAAAACCTCCAAAAATTAATAGGGCAAGGACTATTTTTATGCTTTTATGTAACACTAAAAAATTATTTAATTTGTTCACTTGTTTTTCCAAATCTACGTTCTCTTTTTTGATAACTAATAATAGCCTCATATAAATCTTGTTCTTTAAAGTCTGGCCATAATATATCAGTAAAATATAATTCTGCATAGGCAATTTGCCATAGCAAAAAATTACTTATTCTATGTTCACCGCTTGTTCGTATTAATAAATCTACCTCAGGTAAATTTTGCGTGTAAAGATGCTCATTTATAATTGAATCGTCAATAGAGTCTATTGAAATTATATTATTTTTAACTTTATAACTTATGTTTTTAACCGCATTTACTATTTCTTCTCTCGAACCATAACTCAAGGCCAATGTTAACGTCATTCGGGTATTATCCTTGGTTTTGTTGATCACGTCAAGCAATTCTTTTTGCGCTGATTTTGGTAATTTTTCTAAATTTCCAATTGTATTTAATTTGATGTTGTTGTCTATGAGTGTTTTAAGTTCTTTCTTTAATGATCGAATTAATATTTTCATTAAAGTTTCGACTTCCAGTTTTGGTCTGTTCCAGTTTTCGGTAGAAAAGGCATACAAAGTAAGAAATTCAATTCCCAGTTTGGCACATGATTCAATGTTTACCTTCACAGATTTTGTGCCACTTTCATGACCCAATGCCCTTAAAAACCCTTGTTGTTTTGCCCAACGACCATTGCCATCCATAATAATGGCTAAGTGTTTAGGTAAATTTGTTAAGTCTATTTTGTCTTTTAAATTCATTTTTTATTCTACACAATAACAAGGTGTGATTCCAAAAGTATAAGTTAGCGTAATCCCCGAAAAAACATACCAATCGTTATTATTTATATTTCCAAATTGCCCAATTTTATTTTTCGGGTTACTTCCATCTAAATTATCCGTTAAGGTATATCTTGCTTCAACTTCCAAAGCCAATATTAATTGGGGCATAACATTCGTTTTTATGCCTAAATTTATCGGAATTGCTAATGAAATGGCTTTTTTATCCTTCAGTGTTTCTCCAGACAAAACATATAATTCATTATAACTAAACAAACTTAATCCAGAATAAACATAAGGAGAAAATTTTCTTCCAATTTCGTGTAAATTAAATTCAAAAAAATTAAATTCAAGGCCTAAAGATACTTCTTTTACGCTATTTTCAAAATGATATCCCCTCCGATTTCTACTTGTCTCTTTTGAATCAAGATCGTTTGCAGAAATTTTTGATTGAGTATATGAAAAACGGTAAGAATGTCTCGGACTTTTATTCCATTTGTACAAGATTCCAAATGCAGGCTTAATAGGTGAGATGTAGTTGGTGGGACCAACATCACCAATATAATTGCTTCCGCCTACAAAAACGCCAACTTCATGAATTTGCGCATTAATTGTAAAAAAGAAGAAGAAGAATATTAGATTAAAAAGTTTATACATTTATTAAAAATTGGATGCAAATATAATAATTATCAAAAGGAATCAATACACATTGATTTAAATGTGTCTTTTATTAAAAAATTGACACAAAAAAACATCTTAATTAGGGGTTCGAAAATAATGAAACGGGAAAAACAAGGGTATTCGTATGATGGTATGCCAAAAACAATTTAATTCCTTCGGTCTTCACCCCAATATAATTTAGTGCGAAGTGTTTTCAAAAAGGTTTCTTTGGAGATTTCTACCATATTTATTTGAAAAGGAGTTTTCTTAATAACCAGTATAGTTTCGTTTTTCACTGAAATAACTCTTGAATCTAACGAAACCAAGTAATGTTCTTCCCTACCAGAAACCTTTAAGCGAATTTCGGTTTCATCCGGAATCACTAGTGGTCTTGCGTTTAAATTATGAGGTGCAATGGGTGTTATAACCAAACTTTTTACATCGGGAGTTAATATTGGCCCGCCACAACTCATCGAATAACCCGTAGAGCCCGTTGGAGTTGCTATAATCAATCCGTCAGCCCAATAGGAGTTCAGGTACTCGTTATTCAAGTAAGTCTCTACCGTAATCATTGAAGTGTTATCTTTTCTGTTTACTGTAATTTCATTCATAGCAAAATTGATGTCCTGAATCGCAAGATTGTCAGGAATGCAAGATAAATTTAACAATGATCTTTTAGAAATGGTATATTTTTTCTCGATTATAAGCTGCATAAACTCGGCGATATTTTCTTTTTTAACCGTGGCCAAAAAACCCAATCTACCTGCATTTATTCCCAGTATGGGAATTCCAGAATCTCGAACTAGTGTTGAAGCCTTCAAAATGGTACCGTCACCACCAATACTAATAAGCATGTCAAAACTATTGTCTAAGTCGGTATTTAAAGTAAAGGTTTTAAAATTTTTTTTGATAATTTTTTTTTCGCATAAGACGTTCAAAAAATTAGATTCAATAACCATTTCTACCTTGTTCTTGATAAAAAAACCGAAGATTTCTTTTACGATGGGCTCCGTGCTATTTTGATAATATTGACCGTATATGGCTACTTTCATTTTCTTGACTTTCGTTTTTGGAGGATCTCATTAATTTTCGGGATAAATTAGACTCATATACTAAGGTATTTGTCTAAATAATCAGAGCGGTTCTTTAATGTGTTGATATAATTGTCTTCTGGATGTTCCGATATAATTTCATAATTATATCTTCTAAAGGATTGAATGATTTCGTTTATTGGCCCCAAACTTAATTTGATGGTCACTTCTATATTTTCTGGATCAGAATCCGAGATAAATAAACCGAGTAGTTTGCCATTATTGCTTTCCACAATTTGAGAAACTTGGCTTATAGAATAATCTAACACTCTTTTTTTAACAATTATAATTCTTCCTGTCTCTTGTAAAAAAGGGGTTTCGTGAAAGAATTTCACAATATTGGATATTTCATAATAGCCAACATATTTGTTAGATTCGTCTAATACAGGAACTAAATTAGTGTGATTTTTTGCAAAAATTTCCAAGACGTCTAGCCAAATCATGTTTGTTCTAGCATAAAATTTTTCGAAAGAATACCTATAATCAATTATTTTTTTATCGGTTGAAAAAGTTTCAATATCCTCAGATGCAATACTTCCAATGTATACTTCCTCTTCAACTACCGGAAAATGCGAAAAAGTTAATTCGTCAAAAAAGTCGTGAACAACCGCAATATTTTCTTGGCTGTCAATCGCTTTAAAATCATTAGTAATATAGTTCGTGATTTCTGTCATAAATTATTTCAAAATATTTGATGCAAAATAATCAAAATTATGCAATAATGGCTAGTTTTACTTTGTATTTTTGCATTTCTAATCTCAGTAATTATCCACAAGAATTATTCCAATGACAAAGTTAAGCGTAAATATTAACAAAATAGCCACTTTGCGTAATGCTCGTGGCGGAAATGTTCCCGATTTATTAAAAATGGCCACCGATATTCAAAAATTTGGCGCACAAGGAATCACTATTCATCCGCGTCCAGATGAACGTCACATTCGTTATCAGGATGCACGTGATTTGAAATCGATCGTGTACTCGGAATATAATATCGAGGGCAATCCCGAGAAAACTTTTATTGATCTTGTTCTCGAAATAAAACCAACTCAAGTCACTTTAGTGCCTGATGCCTTCGATGCAATAACTTCAAATGCAGGTTGGAATACAACAAAACACAAAGATTTTCTAACAGAAATTGTTCAGGAATTTCAACGCAACGGCATTCGAACCTCCATTTTTGTTGATCCAGTTCTAGAAATGATTGAAGGTGCAAAAATTATTGGAACTGAAAGAATCGAATTGTATACCGAAGCTTTTGCTCACGAATACAGCTTGGGAAACAAAAACGGTATTGACCCTTATTTGAAATCGGCAATCTTAGCCAATGAACTTAATCTCGGAATTAATGCCGGACACGATTTGAGTCTGGACAACATTCAGTTTTTTAATCAAAACATTCCAGGTTTGCTCGAAGTTTCTATAGGTCACGCACTCATTTCCGAAGCAATTCATCTAGGATTGGATAATGTCGTGAATATGTATTTGCAAAAAATGAAATAAAAACTTTATGCGAAATTCACGGAGGAACAAAAATTCGAATTCGTGGTTAAAATAATATAAATGTTGTACTCAAAAATAGAAGGCTCAGGTAAACCGCTATTAATTCTACATGGTTTTCTAGGAATGTCGGACAATTGGAAAACACTAGGAACGCAATTCGCTGCTGATGGATTCGAGGTTCATTTACTTGATTTGCGCAACCACGGACGAAGTTTACATTCTAACGAATTTAGTTATGAAATAATGGTTCAGGATGTTTATGAGTATTGCAAGGCCAATAATCTAGAAAAAATTGATATTATCGGGCATTCGATGGGAGGAAAAACGGCGATGCTTTTTGCAACAACTTATCCGAAAAGGGTCGAAAAACTGATAGTTGCGGATATTGGTCCAAAATTCTATCCACAACATCATCAAAGTATTCTTGAAGGTTTGAATGCAGTCGACTTTTCTAAAAAACCAAGCCGCAACGAAGTCGAAGAAATTCTTTCGCAATATGTTTTTGATTTTGGTACGCGCCAATTTCTGATGAAAAGCTTGTATTGGCAGGATCTGGGACAGTTGGCATTTCGATTTAACTTGACTGTTTTTAACAAAAAAATAGAAGAAATAGGAAAACCACTTTTCGAAAATTCTGTTTTCAGTAAACCAACACTTTTTATTCGTGGCGGAAATTCTAATTATATTTTGGATGTGGATTTCGAAAATATTAAAAACCATTTTCCAAATTCAAGAATTGAAACCATTCCTAATGTGGGTCATTGGCTTCATGCCGAAAATCCGAAGCTGTTTTACGAAATAACAAGTTCGTTTTTGGGTTAAAATTAAATATTTAGTACTTTTAACCCGTTGGGTGTAATGATCGCAACCGTCAGTTCGAGTGTTTATTTGTGTAGTAAAATGAAACAAAAAATGTATCGAGAACCGTTTTTAATAAATTTTCGCTTGCCCTCAATACGATTTTCATCAAAAATCACTCGAACTAACGAAAAGTCAGGATCAAAAATTAATTACACCAGACAGGGTTGTTTTTATGTAATTTAAATTATAAAAACTTATGAAACTACTTATTAGGATTCTAATTACATCAGCTTTGGTTTTGCTTATTGCATATTTTATGAAAGGCGTTATGGTCGAAAACTTTGAAACATCCTTGATTGTTGCAGTTGTTTTGGGATTACTCAATGTCTTTATCAAACCTATTCTGGTTATTTTAACTTTACCTGCCACTATTTTAACTTTGGGTTTGTTTTTATTTGTGGTCAATGCAATTATTATTCTTTTGTGTTCAAACATTGTTGGCGGTTTTCATGTAGATTCCTTTTGGACAGCTTTAATTTTTAGTATAATTCTATCTGTTTGTCAATCCGTTGTGTATAAAATTGTTGGAGACGATAAATAGGAAAAACCTAGAAATGAAGAGTAAATAATTGACTAAAATACAATAGGTTAAAAACTTGTTTGGGTTGTAAAAATTTTATAATTTTGCAACCCAATTTTATTACGTAAATTAAAGACAGAAATGGATATTAAAAGAGTAGCATTAGACACGGTAAACGAAACAATTGTAATGACGGTTGTTCCTATGGATTACAAAGGTCAAGTAGCAAAAAGGATAAACGAAAAAATGCCTTTGGCAACCGTTAAAGGTTTTAGAAAAGGGGCAGTGCCAAAAGATCTTGTCGAAAAACAATATGGCAAAGCCATCAAACAAGAGGAAGTTCAAAAAGTGGTTGATTTAGCTTTGGAGCGTTTTGTGCAATCCGAAAGATTAAATCTTCTTGGAACACCGCTTGCAAAAATCAATAAAAACTTTTCTTGGGATGCTGAAGAATTGGTTTTTGAATACGAAATTGGTTTGATTCCAAGTTTTGAACTTGATCTTGAAGCAAAAAATAATATAATTAAATATGTTGTTACTGCTGACAATAAATTAATTGACGGTCAGGTAGCACGCATCCAAAAACAATTTGGAAAAGCCGTTCCTCAAGAAGTTGTTACTACAGGTTTTGACATTTCTGGAGTTTTTACAAACGAAGAAAAAGGAATTGCCAACCCTACAACTATTTCTTTGGATATTTTCAAGGATAAAGCTACTGCCGATAAATTCATCGGTAAAAAAGCAGGTGATGTGGTTACAGTAAATACGAAAGGATTATTTGAAGACGATCATCAATTGATGGACGTTATGAAAGTAGCACATGATGACGTTCACGGTTTAGAAGTTGATGTTGATTTTACAATCGAAAGCATCAATTCAACAGAATTGGCAGAATTAAACCAAGAATTATTCGACAAACTTTTTGGAGCAGGAACTATTGCCTCTCTTGGGGAATTGAAAGCAAAAATTAAAGAAGATGCTGAATCTCAATTCGCTCAACAGGCAGATCAAAAATTATTAGGTGATGTAACTGAGTTTTTAATAGAAAACACTAAATTCGATTTACCAGCTGAATTTCTTAAAAAATGGTTGCAAACCGTTGGCGAAAAACAACTTTCTCCTGCAGAAGCAGAAGCAGAATACGCTAGATCTGAAAAAGGGTTGCGTTTTCAATTGATTGAAGGTAGAGCAATGGCTCAAAGTGATATCAAAATTACTTTCGAAGATTTGAAAACCTTCACTGCTAAATCTATTCGTCAGCAAATGGCACAATTCGGACAAACAAATCCTACTGAAGAAGAAGTTCAAGGAATTGTAGCAAGAGTTTTGGCAAACCAAGAAGAAGTAAAAAAACTTTCAGATCAAGTAGTGGCCGAAAAATTATTGGAATTGTTCAAAGAAAAAGCAAATCCAACAACTAAAAAAGTTACTTATGAGCAATTTATTGCTGCTTCTTATGGGGAGTAAATTTTAGAAAAAATTAGTATCTTTGAGCGTCAGGAAGAAATTTTTTTTGACGCTCTTTTTTTAATGTTTAAACTAAAAATATATGAACTACGGCGTAGAATTTAAAAAATTTGCTACAAAGCACCAAGGTGTAAACGCAATGTATTACGACAAAATCGTGGCGGCAATGAATCCGACCAATATGACTCCATATATCATTGAAGAACGACAGTTGAATATTTCTCAATTAGACGTTTTTTCAAGATTAATGATGGACAGAATCATTTTTCTAGGAACAGGAATTGATGATCAAATTGCAAATATCGTTCAAGCGCAATTGCTTTTTCTTGAAAGTGCCGATGCTTCAAAAGACATTCAAATTTACTTGAATTCTCCTGGCGGAAGTGTTTACGCGGGATTGGGAATTTACGACACGATGCAATATATTAAACCAGATGTTGCCACAATTTGTACTGGAATGGCCGCGTCTATGGGAGCCGTTTTATTGTGTGCTGGAGCAGCAGGAAAACGTTCGGCATTGCCACATTCAAGAGTAATGATTCACCAGCCATCAGGCGGAGCACAAGGTGTAGCAACGGATATGGAAATCAACTTGCGCGAAATGTTGAAATTAAAAGACGAATTATATCAAATTATTTCACAACATTCAGGACAAACATTCGATAAAGTACACAAAGACAGTGAACGCGATTATTGGATGATTGCTGATGAAGCAAAAGAATACGGAATGATTGATGAAGTGTTGAGAAGAGGATAAATTAGTTCCAAGTTTAAAGTTTAAGGTTGCTAGAGTAACTTTTAAACTTTAAACTTTAAACACAAAATAATGGCAAAACAAAAATTAGAATGTTCATTCTGTGGAAGAAAAAAACCGGAAACCAATTTGTTGATTGCCGGAATCGATGCGCACATTTGTGATAAATGTATCGAGCAAGCTCACGGAATTGTATTAGAAGAATTAAAATCTAACACTAAGGCAAAGTTGCCTGCTGATTTGGTTTTGAAAAAACCAAAAGAAATCAGGGCTTTTCTTGATCAATACGTTATTGGCCAAGACCAAACTAAAAAAGTGATGGCCGTTGCCGTGTACAATCACTACAAACGCTTAATGCAACAAGAATTACACGACGATGTTGAGATTGAAAAAAGCAACATTATTATGGTGGGTCAAACTGGAACTGGGAAAACTCTGGTTGCTAAAACTATTGCCAGAATGCTAGACGTTCCCTTGGCAATTGTGGATGCGACAGTTTTGACAGAAGCTGGTTATGTGGGAGAAGATGTAGAAAGTATTCTAACTCGTTTACTACAAGCCGCTGATTATGATCTTGTCAAAGCCGAAAGAGGAATCGTTTTCATTGATGAAATCGACAAAATTGCTCGCAAAAGTGACAATCCATCCATTACTCGAGATGTTTCAGGTGAGGGTGTTCAACAAGCATTATTAAAATTATTAGAAGGAACGGTGGTTAATGTTCCGCCAAAAGGTGGGAGAAAACATCCAGACCAGAAATTTGTTGAGGTGAATACCCAAAATATTTTATTTATAGCCGGCGGTGCTTTCGACGGAATCGAGAGAATCATATCAAAACGATTGAATCGCCAAGCTGTTGGTTATTCCACTTCTAAAAACGCGGATAATATTGACAAAGACAATTTATTGCAATATATTATTCCAAAAGACATCAAAGATTTTGGATTAATTCCAGAAATTATTGGACGTTTACCAGTATTAACACACATGGATCCGTTAGACAGAGAAACTTTAAGAGCAATTTTGACGCAACCTAAAAATGCATTAATAAAACAATATCAGAAATTGTTTTTGATGGATGAAGTTGTTTTCAATATCACAGACGATGCTTTGGATTTCATTGTCGAAAAAGCATTGGAATATAAGCTTGGAGCACGTGGATTGCGTTCTTTATGCGAAGCCATCCTGACCGATGCCATGTACGAATTGCCAAGTTCTGATGATAAAACATTAGAAATTGACGTGGATTATGCCAAAGAAACCTTGAATAGAAATTTATTGAAACGATTAGAAATCGCGTCGTAATTTTTTGGTTTTAGAGTTTCAAACCCGACAGGTTTTTAAAACCAGTCGGGTTTTTTTTGCAAAGGATTATTCAGTACTGAATTTCTACTAATAAGGCAACCAAGTTCAAACCTTAATAATTTTCACTTTGTGAAAAAAAAAGGGATATTCTTTTTTATAAGCGATAGATTGTCGAGTTTTGTCCGGCGTAAATTAATATAGATAAAAATGACAATAGAAGATAAAGAGATTATTTTATTAAAAGTTTCTGGTCAGGACAAACCCGGGGTAACAACTGGTTTGACATCCATATTAGCAACTTATGGGGCTATTATTTTAGATATTGGTCAAGCCGACATTCACGACACGCTATCTTTAGGAATTTTATTTGAAATAAAAGCAGGTTCTTCCTCAGCTGCAGTTTTGAAAGATTTATTATTTAAAGCCTATGAATTAGGTATCAACGTTAAGTTTGTTCCAATTTCAATTCCTGATTATGAAAGTTGGGTAAAAGGACAACGTAAGCAACGCTACATTATCAATATTTTAGGAGAAACATTGACCGCTGTTCAATTGGCTGCTGTGACCAAAATAATGTCAGATCAAAATTTGAATATTGATTCTATTGTACGATTAACCGGCAGGACATCGGTGCTTGAAAAGGAAGAATATCCTCGTTCTTGCATACAATTATCCGTAACGGGAGAAATAGAAAACAAAACGTTAATGACCGCTAGATTTATGGAAGTCTCTAGAGATTTAGATGTCGACATCTCTTTTCAAGAAGATAATATTTTTAGAAGAAACAGACGTTTAGTGTGTTTTGATATGGATTCTACCTTAATTCAAACTGAAGTAATTGATGAATTGGCTGAATTAAATGGAGTAGGAGAGCAAGTAAGAGCCATTACTGAATCTGCAATGAATGGTGAAATTGATTTTAGCGAAAGTTTTAAAAAAAGGATGGCTTTGCTAGAAGGTTTAAGCGAAGAGGTGTTGAAAAATGTTGCTGAAAATTTACCCATAACAAAAGGAGCACATCGTTTGATGAAAGCCTTGAAATATTATGGCTTTAAAACCGCTATTTTATCTGGAGGATTCACCTATTTTGGGAATTATTTGCAAAAAGAACTAGGGATTGATTACGTTTACGCCAATCAATTGGAGATTAAAGATGGTAAATTGACGGGAAAATATTTGGGTGAAATTGTTGATGGCGCAAAGAAAGCAGAATACTTAAAAGCAATTGCAGAAAAAGAAGGCATTCATATTAAACAGACTATTGCCGTGGGAGATGGTGCAAATGATTTACCTATGTTGAACTTGGCAGGTTTAGGAATTGCTTTTCACGCCAAACCAAAAGTAAAAGAAAATGCATCCACTTCAATTTCTAGCCTTGGTCTCGATGGGGTTTTATACTTATTAGGCTACCACGACAGACATATAGATATGATGCAGGAGGAGTAAATTTTGCAAAATAAATTTTTAAAGCTTTAACAATAAATCCCGTTTGCTCAAGCAAACGGGATTTTTTATATTACAAAACAAGCTTTTAAAATTATTTCATTTTATTTCTTCCAAAAATGTTTTTTGATTTGGGTTGCAATTGATTGCTAATTTCTAATCTTCTGTTCCCATTTCCAAGCACTTTCCATGGCTTGTTCTAATGTAAATTTTGATTTCCAACCTAAAACATTATTTGCTTTATCTGTATTGGCGTATGCGGAAGTAATGTCACCTTCTCTGCGAGCCACAATTTTATAAGGCAATTTTTGGTCGCTTACTTTTTCGAAAGCGTGAATCACTTCCAGTACAGAACTTCCAGTTCCCGTTCCTAGATTGAAGGTTTCGACTTTATATAAATTCTTTTTATCCAATAACCGTTTTAGGGCAATTACGTGAGCTTTCGCCAAATCGACAACGTGAATGTAATCTCGTATACATGTTCCATCAGGCGTAGGATAATCATTACCATAAACGGATAATTCTTGACGCAAACCAAATCCAGTTTGAGTAATAAAAGGCACTAAATTTTGCGGAACACCAATAGGTAATTCCCCGATTTCTGCTGATGGATGCGCTCCAATGGGGTTGAAATAACGCAATAAAATTGCATTAATGTTGCTTACTTTGGCAACATCAGTAATTATTTCTTCCCCAATTTGTTTGGTGTTTCCGTAAGGCGATATCGCTGGTTGAATGGAAGCATCTTCAGTAATGGGCATTTTGTCGGCTTGGCCGTAAACCGTACAAGACGAACTAAAAATGAAATTGGCTTCTGATAGTTGCAGTAATTCCTGAAGTAAATAAACCAAAGTATTGATGTTGTTTTCGTAGTACAATAATGGGTTTTCAACGCTTTCACCGACAGCTTTTGAAGCTGCAAAATGAATTACTCCAAAAATATCACGATGTCTTTTGAAGAAGTCCTGCACTTTTTCCTTGTTTCGTAAATCCAGCTTTTCGAATACCGTATTTATCCCCGTAATATTGGTGATTCCGTCTAAAACCTTCAACGATGTGTTCGAAAGATTGTCTATAATAACTACTTCGAAACCCTGATTTTGCAATTCCACTACGGTGTGTGAACCGATGAAGCCTAAGCCTCCAGTTACTAGTATTTTCATATTTATTTTTATGGTAGAGATGCACTGCAGTGCATCTCTACGGAATTAAATTATTTTAAAAATTCCAAAACGCTTTCGGTAATAAACTTAATTTGTTCATCGTCCAATTCGGTGTGCATTGGCAACGAAATCACCTCTTTAACCAATTGATTTGTCACCGAAAAATTTCCCTCCTTATATCGCGAATCCAAATAAGCTTTTTGTAAATGTAGCGGAATTGGATAATAAATCGCACAAGGAATTCCTTTATCGAGCAGATGTTGCATTAAACCATCTCTATCTGCATCTATGATACGTAAAGTATATTGGTGAAAAACGTGACAGTCACAAATTTCGCAAATACTTGGCGCGATAATATTTTTATTGCCCTCAAAAGCTTTCGTGTATTTTCTGGCAGCATTTTGACGCACTGCGTTGTATTGGTCTAATAAAGGCAATTTAGCATTTAAAACCGCCGCTTGAATACTGTCTAAACGGGAATTCACTCCAACAACATCGTGATGATAACGTTCGTACATACCGTGGTTTACAATTCCTCTAATTTTGTGTGCCAAAACATCGTCATTGGTAAAAATTGCACCTCCGTCACCATAACACCCTAAATTTTTAGAAGGAAAAAATGAAGTGGATCCAACGTGACCAAGGGTTCCTGCTTTATTTTTGGTTCCATCCGAAAACTTGCAATTGGCACCAATAGCTTGCGCATTATCTTCTATAACAAATAGATTGTGTGCTGCCGCAATAGCCATAATCGCTTCCATATTAGCAGCACGACCGAACAAATGTACTGGAACAATAGCTTTAGTTTTTGGCGTAATTGCTTTCTTGATTCCTTCGATTGAGATATTCATATTTACTAAATCAACATCAACCAAAACCGGCGTGAGTTGCAGCAGAGCAATTACTTCAACAGTTGCGGCAAATGTAAAATCGGCTGTAATTACTTCATCGCCGGGTTTTAAATCTAGTCCCATCATTGCTATTTGTAAAGCGTCGGTTCCATTTGCACAAGGAATTACGTGTTTTACGCCAAGGTATTCTTCTAGATTTTTTTGAAATAGGTGAACTTGTGGTCCATTGATGTAAGCATTGGTATCAAGGACTTCTTGAATTGAGGTATTTACGGTATTTTTTATTTTTTCATACTGACTTTTTAAGTCAACCATTTGGATTTTTCTCATTTATTCTTTGTTTAATTTCTTCAATTTCAAAGTTTGCAAAGCGCAAAGCAAAGTTTACTAAGTTTTTAAATTTAGAACAAAAATAGGGATTTTAGCAGAATGATTTTACAGATAATTAAAAGAAAACGTATTTTAGCCACAGAAATTTATCGATATGCTTTTTCTCTATAATCTAATTGTTCAAACCGTTGATTTTTTATTAAAAATCCTGGCGCTTTTCAGTTCAAAAATTAAACTTTTTGTAGATGGGCGGAAACTTGTTTTTTCAACTTTGACAGAAAAAATAATTACCTCTGACAAAACCATATGGTTTCACGCCGCTTCACTTGGAGAGTATGAGCAAGGATTGCCTGTTATAGAAAAGATAAAAACCAAATATCCAAATCATAAAATCGTGCTCACGTTTTTCTCGCCTTCGGGTTATGAAGTTCGAATAGACAATACAGTTGCTGATGTCACGGTTTATTTGCCTTTGGACACTAAAAAAAATGTAAAACAATTTTTAGCATTGGTTCATCCCGATATGGTTTTCTTTATCAAATATGAATATTGGCCTAATTATTTGAACGAATTACGAATACTTGAAATTCCAACTTATTTGATTTCGGGGGTTTTTAGGGAAAACCAAATGTTTTTTAAATGGTATGGAGGGTTTTATAGAAAAGCCCTGAGCACTTTTACCTGTTTTTTTGTACAAAATGAAAGTTCGAAAAACTTATTGCGTCAAATAGGTAAAACCAACGTTGCTGTTTCCGGCGATACTCGTTTTGATAGGGTTGTGTCAATTTTAGAAAATGACAATTCTTTGGATTTTATTTCGAATTTCAAAAATGACACGTTGACAATTGTTGTTGGAAGTTCTTGGCCAATAGACGAAAGTTTGCTAGTTGATTTTATTAATAAAACCACTAAAAAGATTAAATTTATCATCGCCCCACACAATATCAAGACCGAACAAATTCAGAAATTAAAAAATTCTATTTCAAAAAAATCAGTCTTGTTCTCAGAAAAAGAAAATAAAAACCTTGCTGATTTCGATGTTTTTATAATTGATGCTATTGGAATTTTAACAAAAATATATAGTTATGCCGATATTGCCTATGTTGGTGGAGGTTTTGGGAATCCAGGCATTCACAATATTTTGGAGCCAGCTACTTTTAGTGTTCCAATTGTTGTTGGACCCAACTTTTCTCATTTTTCCGAAGCAATTGCTTTAGTAAATATGGGGGGGTGTGTTTCTATTTCAAACAAAAACGAACTTTTTGATGCCTTTTCTAATTTGATGCACAACGATGATATCCGACAAGAAAAGGGACATATTTGTAGCACTTTTGTACAAATGAATAAAGGGGCAACTAATGTTATTATGAAGAGCATTTAGTAAATTAAACTATGGTAATTTCGCGCCTCCTAATAGTTTTAATTTAAGTACATGGAAAACGAATTTAACCGTATAATTGGATTATAAAATTAAAATTTTAATAGTAGATAATCGCTCATAACCTTGCCACGATCCAATTTTTTTTACATAAATAAGTATTGCTAAAGATATGCTATGACTCAATTTTTGGTTTATATATTGAATATTTATTATGATTTATTTTCAGGTATGAAATTCGGAATGAAATAGAATGTTGAAAAAGAATAATATTTTTTAAAATAAATATAAAAAAATATTTTACCTATTAAAAAATTTATATCTTTGCCCCGAATTAATAATTAACCTTTATAATAAAGTAAGATGAAAAAAGTATTTTTAAGTTTAGCCGTTGTTGCTATGTTGACTGTAGTTTCTTGTAAGAAAACTGAAGCTGCTGTAGAAGAAGTTGCTGCTGACACTACTGCTGTAGCTGTTGACACTGCTGCTGTAGCTGTTGACTCTGCTGCTGTAGCTGAGTAATTTGTAAAAATTACAATCAAAAAATTATGCCACGTTTAGCGTGGCTTTTTTTTTGCTTATCCTGAAAAATTTGAGTATTTTTTTAAATATTATTTTGAGGGCAGTGTAAAATGTCGTGGCTTTTTGTTGATTGAAATTATTTTTTTTAATTTCAAGTTAGAACTGTAGTAATATAAAATCGTTCTTTTGTATATAATAAAAAAAACCGTAAAGAATTAAAAATTAATTCTTTACGGCATTTTCTAGTACTCAGAGCGGGACTTGAACCCGCACGAACATTGCTGTTCACTGGATTTTAAGTCCAGCGTGTCTACCAATTTCACCATCCGAGCATTTTGCTTTTTGATGTTCATCTAATTTATGAAAATTAAATATAACTCCGTTCAGCAGTTTGGTTTCGAGCGAAAAACGGGGCTCGAACCCGCGACCTCGACCTTGGCAAGGTCGCGCTCTACCAACTGAGCTATTTTCGCATTTTCAATCTTAAAAGAACGCAATACTTATACCGTATTGCGGATGCAAATTTAATACATTAATTCAATTAAACAAGTGTTTTTTGCAAAAATAAATAGACGGAATGTAACCTTCTGATAACCTAAACTTTAAAGCAAACAGAGTTATTTTTTGGTTAGCATTCTTTTTATTTCGTTAAGTTTCATCAAAGCTTCCATCGGTGTGATGGTGTTGATGTCCAGGTTCAAAATCTCGTCCTTTATTTCCTCTAATAATGGATCGTCAAGATTAAAAAAACTCATTTGTATTTCATGAGCCAGTTCGCCTTTCAGGCTCGAGCCGTCTTTATTTGATTTAATCCCATTCAACACTTCGCTTGAATGATCCTTTTCCAGTTTTTTTAATATTTTTTGAGCTTTTAAAATTACTATTTGAGGCATTCCTGCCATTTTTGCTACGTGTATTCCAAAACTATGTGCACTTCCTCCTTTTACTAATTTCCGAATAAAAAGCACCGTGTCTTTCAGCTCTTTGACAGAAACATTGTAATTCTGGATTCTGGGCAAAGATTCGCTCATTTCATTTAATTCGTGGTAATGTGTGGCAAATAATGTTTTGGGTTTTGAAGGATGTTCATGTAAAAACTCAGCTATTGCCCAAGCTATCGAAATTCCATCATAAGTACTAGTTCCTCTACCGATTTCATCCAACAATACCAAGCTTCTACTGGAAATATTATTCAAAATGGAAGCTGTTTCGTTCATTTCGACCATAAAAGTAGATTCTCCCATCGAAATATTGTCGCTTGCTCCAACTCTGGTAAATATTTTATCTACAATTCCCATTCTCACGCTCTCTGCGGGAACAAAACCGCCCATTTGAGCCAGTAGAACAATCAAGGCAGTTTGACGCAAAATAGCTGATTTTCCGGACATATTTGGTCCAGTAATCATAATCAATTGTTGGGTTTCTCTATCCAAGAAAACATCATTCGCTATATAAGGCATTCCAACGGGCAATTGTTTTTCGATAACCGGATGTCTTCCATTTTTGATTTCAAGCTCGAAAGTTTCGTCTAATTCTGGACAAACATATTTATTTTCGATAGCCAATTGCGTGAAAGAACACAAACAATCCAATTGCGCTACTAGGTTAGCATTCATTTGAACTGGTTTTATATACGTCGAAATCCAACTCACTAATTGTTCAAATAATTCGGATTCTATTTTATGGATTTTCTCTTCGGCACCAAGGATTTTAGTTTCATATTCCTTTAATTCTTCAGTGATATAGCGCTCCGCATTGACCAAGGTTTGCTTGCGAATCCATTCTGATGGTACTTTATCTTTGTGTGTATTTCGAACTTCGATATAATATCCAAAGACGTTATTAAAGGAGATTTTCAAAGATGAAATTCCAGTTAATTGCGATTCTCGTTTTTCAATTCCTTCTAAAAATTCTTTTCCTGAGGTTGAAATTGCTCGTAAATCATCTAATTCTTCGTTGATGCCTTTGGCAATAGCATTTCCTTTGGCAATAGCCACGGGTGCATCTTGATTTAAGGTGATTTTTATTTTCTCGCGCAATAAATCACAACTGTGTAGGCTGTCGCCAATAATTTTCACGGCTTCTTGCGGACTTTCTAATGCCAAATTTTTTATTGGAATAATTGCATCCAAGGATTCTTTCAGATAAACGATTTCACGTGGAGAAACTTTTCCCGCTGCAATTTTCGAAATCAAACGTTCTAAATCTGAAATTTGTTTGATTTGGTGTTGAATCCGTTTCAGAACTTCCAGATTGTCTTTGAGATAGGAAACCACTTGATGGCGATTTCTAATTTTAGTTGCGTCTTTCAAAGGCAAAGCCAACCATCTTTTCAATAAACGACCGCCCATTGGCGAAAGCGTTTTGTCAATAACATCTAAGAGAGTGACTGCATTTGGGTTATAACTATGGTATAATTCCAGATTCCGAATCGTAAAACGATCCATCCAAACATACTCGTCTTCGGCAATGCGCTGAATGGTGGTAATGTGTTGCACTCTATTGTGCTGGGTTTCGGATAAATAATATAAAATGGCTCCCGAAGCAATAACTCCTTCCTTCAATTCTTCAATTCCAAAACCTTTTAGGGACACCGTTTGAAAATGTTTGGTCAGGATTTCGAATGCATAATCTTCCTTGTAAATCCAATCTTCCAGATAAAAGCTGTGATAATCCTCGCCAAAAGTTTCCCGGAAATCATTTTTGTTATTTTTTGGAATCAATACTTCACTTGGATTAAAATTTTGAAGCAATTTGTCAATATATTCCGCATTGCCTTGAGAGGTGAGAAATTCACCTGTAGAAATATCCAAAAATGATATGCCTATTGATTTATTGGCAAAATAAATAGCGGCCAGAAAGTTGTTTGTCTTCGATTGCAAAACTTCGTCATTCATAGAAACTCCAGGTGTCACAAGTTCAGTCACGCCACGTTTAACGATTGTTTTTGTCAATTTTGGATCTTCAAGTTGGTCACAAATCGCCACTCGAAGTCCTGCTTTTACCAGTTTTGGTAAATAGGTGTTTATAGAATGATGTGGGAAACCGGCTAAAGCAGTTTCAGTCGCAGAACCCGCTCCGCGCTTAGTAAGTGTTATCCCTAGAATTTTTGAAGCACGAACAGCATCTTCTCCAAATGTTTCATAAAAATCCCCCACTCTAAACAACAAACAGGCATCAGGATATTTTCTCTTGATTTCATTATATTGCTTCATTAAAGGCGTTTCCTTAACCAATTTTTCTTTAGATGACAAAATGTGTTTTTTAAATTTAATAGATAGCGAATTTAAATATTTTATGGGGAATATTTAACGTTAGGGAAATTTAAAACATTTTTAAGGAAAATTTAAGATGTATTTTCGATTTTTTACATAAATTTGTCTTTTAATTTTAAAAAAAAAATAAAGATGAAAAAAATAATTACACTTTCAATAGCTCTTTTGGCATTTACTTTTTCTAATGCACAAGAAACCGCAAAAATAACAAAATCTACAAAAAAAGCACCCGCAAAAACAGCAGCAGTTGTAACTCCAAAAGTGGAAGGTGCCGGAATGATTTTTGACACAGAAACTATTGATTACGGTACGGTTGCCCACAATGCAGACGGAAAACGTGAATTTGTTTTTACTAATAACGGAAAAAAAGCATTAATTATAACAAACACCTCGGGATCTTGTGGATGTACTGTTCCTACTTCTCCAAAAGAACCAATTGCGCCTGGAGCAAAAGGGATTATTGGAGTAAAATATGCAACGGATAGAGTTGGAGCATTTACAAAAACAGTAACTGTAACATCAAATGCTGAAGGAACGCCTACCAAAGTGCTTACCATAAAAGGAACTGTTTTACCAGATCCCACTACGAAAAGCTAAATTTATTTAAAAAATAATCCAAAGGCTTCCTAAAACTAGGAAGCCTTTTTTATAATTTATTACCAATACTATGCGAAAATTAGAGAATAGCGAACTCAATCGAAAATCAATTGCAGATTTTAAAGAATCGGAAAAAACACCAATTATCATTATTTTAGATGATATTCGAAGTTTAAATAATATTGGTTCGGTCTTTAGAACTGCCGACGCTTTTTTAATCGAGAAAATATATCTGTGCGGAATAACCGCAACTCCACCCAACAAGGAAATTCATAAAACAGCCCTCGGTGCAACTGAAACCGTCGACTGGGAACACAAAGAAAATGTTCTCGAAGTTATCGAAAATTTAAAAGCCGAGAATGTTACCGTACTTGCCATTGAACAAGTAGAAAGCGCTATTTTTCTCCAGGATTTCAAAGTCGAGAAGGACCAGAAATATGCTTTGGTTTTTGGCAACGAAGTATTTGGAGTTTCACAAGAAGCAGTTGCAATTTGTGATGGCTGTATTGAAATTCCGCAATTGGGAACTAAACATTCTTTAAATATTTCAGTAAGCGCAGGGATTTTGGTATGGGATTTATTCAAAAAAATGAATTGGTCTAAATAAAAAATTAATACTTTTATGGAATGAAAAATTATGTTTTTTTTAAAATAATTTTGTTTTTACTGATTTTCATTCCTAAAACAATTTATGCAATTGATCCACCTAAAATCACAGCTACGGGAAATCAAACTTATTGTTCTGGGACATCTTTGCCTATTGTAGAGACCGTAAGTATCTCATTCGATCCACTTGAACCGACTACTGATGTTGTAAATATTCAAATTTCTTCGGGTTATGTATTTGGGCAAGATTTATTATCACTTACAGGAACAAATCCAGGTATTCTTTATAGCTGGAGTGCATCTGAAGGGAAATTACAGTTATTTAGTACAAGCAAACTTCCCTATGCAGATTTTGAAGCTGCAATTAAAAATGTAATGTTTAGTAATAGTTCAAGTGCACCATCAGGAACTAGAACTTTTTCTATTAGCCTAGGTACAGGTCAACTCAGTTATTTGCCAAGGAATAAACATTTTTATGAATATGTTAGTTCTCCGGGAATAACATGGACTGCAGCAAGAGATGCTGCCGCCGCGTTAAACTATTATGGATTGCAGGGTTATTTAGCCACCTTAACAGCTGCAGATGAAGCTCAATTAGCTGGAGCACAGGCGCCAGGAGCAGGATGGATAGGTGGGAGTGACGCAGCAGTGGAAGGTACTTGGAAATGGGTAACTGGTCCTGAAGCCGGAACAGTTATGACATATACAAATTGGAATAACGGAGAACCTAATAACGCAGGTAATGAAGACTATGCTCATATTACATATGGAGTGGGACCTAAAGGTTCTTGGAATGACTTGCCTAATACTGGCGACACAAACCCGGGAAGTGCTTATTATCCTCAAGGCTATATTGTAGAATTTGGTGGAATGATAACTGGCGATGTTGACAATATTCAAATTTCGGCGAGCACAACAATAACCATTCCTAAAATAACCAGTACTACCCCAAGTTCTATATGCGGTCCTGGAGTTCTAACTCTCCAAGCGACTGCATCTAATGGGAATTTAGATTGGTACACAAATAGTACCGGAGGAACACCTTTATATACAGGAAATTCCTTTACAACGCCAAATCTTACAATCACAACAACTTTTTATGTTGATGCATCAAATGGGAGTTGCCCAAATGGACCAAGAACTGGGATAACGGCCACTATAGTTAACTTACCTAATTTACCTCAAATTGCAATTTCTTCTGCAAGCCCAGTTTTATATTGTCTTAATGGAAATACAATTCCTTTGGCTGCAATTCCTTCAACTAATTGCACTCTAAATTGGTACACTTTGCCAATAGGAGGAGTAGCTTCGGCGACTAGTCCTACGCCAACAACAACCGTTTCAGGCTCTACATCTTATTATGTAAGTCAAACGAATACAATAACTAACTGTGAAGGTCCGCGAGCTGCAATAATAGTGACTGTAAACCCATTACCTACAGCACCAATTGTGAGCAATATAAGCTATTGTAATAATGAAACAGCTGTTCCTTTAACAGCTATAGCAACAGCAAATTGTACTCTTAATTGGTACACCTCAGCTACAGGAGGCACGCCAAGCGCAACAAGTCAAACGCCTTCTACTACAATTGTAAATACAACAAAATATTACGTAAGCCAAACCATTACTGCCACTGGCTGTGAAGGGCCAAGATCTGAAATTGCTGTAACTGTGAATCCATTACCAATTGCTCCAATAGTAAGTAATATTGCCTATTGTAATAATGAAACTGCAATTCCTCTGTTAGCAACTATAGATGCCAACTGTACTTTAAATTGGTATTTATCACCAACCGGCGGAAGCTCAAGTGCAATAAGTCCAACTCCATTGACAGCAACAGTTGGCACAACAAAATACTATGTAAGTCAAACCCTTACAGCTACTGGATGCGAAGGACCAAGATCGGAAATCATAGTGACTGTAAATCCATTGCCTGTTGTCAACGATGTTACCATTGTTCAATGTGATAGCGACTTGATTCCAGATGGAAAGACTCTTTTTAATTTAAAAATAAAAAATAATGAAATTTCGGCAAATTATACGAATGAAAATTTTACTTATTACACTTCACAATCAGGCGCAAATAGTGGACTTTCAACTGACTTGATTTTCAATGATTTGGCTTTCGAAAACACAACTCCCTCTAACATGTATGTTTGGTCAAGAGTCGCTAATAAAACTACCGGTTGTTTTAGCGTTGCCAAATTAACATTAAAAGTTCCAACTACTAATCTTCTTCCTTCATATAAAATCATGACATCTCCGGTTTGCGATGATTTTTTAGATACTAACGGAAGCAATAATGTCAATAATGACAATAGGGATGGAATTGCAACTTTTGATTTTTCTTGGACAAAAGCAACAATACTAGACCAACTTCCTCCAACTCAAGACTACACTATTAATTACTACGGAAACAAAGCTGACGCCTTAGCCCAACTCAATGTCATTGAGGATATTTCAAATTACAGGAATATTGGTTATCCCTATTCGCAGGATGTTTGGGTCAGAGTAGAAAGCAGTATTGATAATTCTTGCGTTGGTTTAGGTCCTTATATTACTTTAAATGTCGAGGCTTTGCCTTTTGCAAATTCGGTTATAATTCCAAGGCAATGTGATGACAATCAAGATGGAATAGTTACTTTTAACACATCAACTTTAGAATCAACTTTGCTAGGAACAAATCAAACTTATCCAGTTACTGTTGCTTATTTTGATGTGGCAAATAATCCTTTGAAAGATGCGAATGGCACTTCAATCATCAGTCCATTTCCTGCTACTTTTGCAACAACTTCACAAACCATAAAAGCGGTTGTAACCAATAATACCTCATTAAACTGTTTTGACGAAACCACCATACAATTTATCGTTGATGATTTACCGGAAGCTTTCGCCGTTCCGGTTTCGTTGACAACAATT
>NZ_CAWURC010000026.1:0-15331 GCF_963925185.1 uncultured Flavobacterium sp.
AACTATTTTTAAACCTTTGTTCATCGAGTTGATAAACAGCATAGCTATTTTCTTTAATATTCTTTTTATCAAGTACTTGTTTGGATAAACTTGTATTATCTTTTGTCCAATAACTATTTTGAGCTGTTTTTTGAGCTGTTAAGAGGTTACACGTTAAAATAGCAACAAGAAGAAGAGTCTGTTTTAATTTCATTTGAAATATGTTTTTTGTGTTTTTTTATTAATTTTTTTATCAAATTTACATTTTATAATCCCAAAAAAAAAAGATATTGTGCTTTTAAACAAATTTATTTTATATGACACAACTTACACGGTATTTCTTTTAAAAAAAAGTGTAAGTAGTTTTAAAAATGTTGCTTAACTAATACTGCGGGTTTTATTTGCATATCCAGTTGTAAATAGATTGAAAGACCTTATGATACCGTTTCAGCAGAAGTGGTATTATACCCCAGAAATGAGGGGGAGTTATTCTATAAAATAGGTTCACTCATCAAACAAATATACTAATCTTTTCCTCGTGACCCCGAGGCAGAGCCTCGAGGAATTCTTGGATCAAGTCTAAAAGATACAATGTAACTGTTGGTTTCTGGATAATATGTTTCACCGCTATGGGTGGTATTATTTGCGCATTAATGCTGTTTTAACTTTTATTTATAAGTTAATCGTTCTACATTTGCGCTGTGATTTTTTTTTAAATTTGGATACCCATTTAACAATAGAAATATATTCCTCGTCAACTCAACTTCCAAATAACTGGAACGACTTGGCCGTAGACAATGTTTTTTTACGCAAGGAATATCTGGAAATCTTGGAGAAATCGGCTCCAAATAATATGAGCTGTCATTTTATTGGGTTCTTTAACGAAGAAAAAATAGTTGGAATCGCACTTTCACAATTTTTAGATCTTAACAAGCTCGAATCTTTTGGAGAACGAGATAAGTGTATAAAAACTTCCGTCCGAAATATTATTTTTAAAAACTTTTGTTCCCACGTACTAATTATTGGAAACAACATGCTTTCGGGACAAAACGCCTATTATTTTTCGGATAGCATAGATAAAATTCATGCCTTAAAAACATTGAAAATTGCTTCAGAACAATTAAAAAGTCTGTTTTTAAAAAAGGGATTCAAAGTACATATAACTACATTTAAAGACTTTTCGAAAGAAGAAATGCCAAACTTTCAACTTGCAGGTTTTCAAGATTCCTATCAATTTTCTACCCAACCAAATATGCTTTTTGATATTCCAGATCATTGGAAAAAAGAGCAAGATTACATAGATACTTTGTCAAAAAAATACAGAGACCAATATAAACGAGCTAGGAAAAAAGCGGAAGGTATTGTTAAAAGAAAAATGAACTTGGAAGAAATCATAAAACACGAAGATACTATTTATGAATTGTATCATCATGTAGCTAAAAATGCTCATTTTAATACTTTTTTTCTACCAAAAAACCATTTTAGAACATTTAAAGAATCCCTAAAGGACAAGTTCCTTTTTTATGGTTATTTTCTTGATGAAAAACTGATAGGATTTAATACTATCATAAAAAATGGCGAAGTAATGGACACTTATTTCCTAGGTTATGATGACACCATTCAGCGTGAAAAAATGCTATATTTAAATATGCTCTACGATATAGTTGCTTACTCAATCAACAAAGGATTCAAAGAGATTGTCTTTGCTCGAACCGCGCTCGAAATCAAAAGTTCGGTAGGAGCAAAACCTCAAGAAATGTTCGGATTCATGAAACACAGCAATTCAATTATTGATCTTGCAATAGATAAAGTTTTTTGCTACCTCGACCCAGAGGTGGTTTGGCAAGAAAGAAATCCGTTTAAATAGTTTTAAAAACTAAGGAATTGCTACTTTAATTTTTTGAGGAACTATCTTAATATTTAATTTTTTTAAAGCACCATAATATTCCCCATCAATCTAAAACTTACTGGAATATATCCGGAAATTATCTTTCCTAAAATAATTAAATCTAGATTTTTTATTATTACTAATTCAAACCTTCCGTCATTCATAATTCCATTAGGATTTATCGTTACTCCAGTACCATATTTTTTTGAATTGGCAATTACAATCATTATCGCCTCAGATTTTATGGTTCCATTATTAACAGTAATTGTCGCCACAAATGAATCCCCCAGATCAATTAATGTTTTTAAAGCTTGCAATAAATATCCCCATTTGCTATGAAGATCACTGTTTTCATAGTTTTTGTCAAGTTTCGCATTCAATCCCAAATCACTCAAGTGGTAACACTTTTTGTTGATTATTTCAATCGTATCCCGTTTGATATAATTTCCCTGAAAAGCAATAGCTACATTTTCATCTAATGTTTTCATTAAACCCAAATCTACCGCTAATCCATTGGAAGAACCTGCAGGCAAAATTTCTAGAATCACTTCCTTGTTTTCCATTGCTTCGGCAACCATTTATATGGTTCCATCACCACCAAAAACAATAATTATTTCTGGTTTATATTTTTCATAAAGCTTTTTTAATTTTTGAATATCATTTTTTACAGAAGTTATATATTGCATAAGATTCTGTTTTTTATTGGACGCGAAAATTGTTACAGCTTCGATAAAATTTGATTTATCAATGCCTCCAAAAATAGGATTAATAACAATTAAAATATTGTTTTTCAAGGTTTTAACTTGATTATTCCTTAAATTTAATTAATTTTATTGACCCTTCAAAATTCCATACAATGAAGCCTATTTTAAAATTATATCGAGGCCATGCCAATGAGCAGCAATTAATCGTAATGGGACATTTTTTTAAACCAACTAAAAGAAAGGATTACGATTTTTGTAAAAAAAAGCTTCAAAAATGCTACTTCAGTAATTAGTTTATTCCGAATTAAAACACACCCAAATGCAGCCGTTTATCTTGAATATGATGGCACAAAAATACATATGAAAACGCTTGTTGACGGGTATTTTAAGTTCTGTGTTCCATTAGAAAAACAAGTAAGGAAAAAAAAGAAAAAGTCATAACTGTTCTGAAAAACCTCGAAAGTTTAGGCATTGCTGTTTGCTATTTCACTGATAGCCGTGAAGCTAATGCCCATTCAAAAAATATTGGACTAATTTCATAAGCCCGAATCGTCAATCTCTTCCTGGACAACTTCCCAATCTAAAAGCAGTTTGTCAAGTTCTGCCTTTTTCTTGTTGTAAGCTATAAAAAACTTTGCATCTTCAATGTGTTTGTCGTAATTAGAAGAAAGCATTTTGTCGTCGTGCTGAATATCTCTTTCCAATTGCTTGATTTGACTTTCGATTTTACTTAATTTATTTTGAAGAGCCTTGCCTTTTTTCTGGTCTTCATAGGATGTTTTATTGCTTTCTTTAGAAACAACAGCTTTTAACTCATCTTTTTTCTCGACTTCACGCATATTCTCCATATTACGTTGCTCCAAGAAATAATTGATATCTCCTAAATATTCTTTTATTTTTTGGTCTTTGAATTCATAAACTAAATTAGACATTCCTTGTAAAAAATCTCTATCGTGAGAAACCAAAAGAAGTGTTCCCCCAAATTTTTGCAAAGCGGCCTTTAATACATTTTTGGATTTAATGTCCAAGTGATTTGTTGGCTCATCCATCAAAAGTACGTTGATGGGTTGCAACAACAGTTTGCACAACGCCAGACGGTTTCTTTCACCTCCAGAAAGGACTTTTACCTTTTTTTCGACATCATCGCCACGAAACAAAAAAGACCCCAACATATCACGTACTTTAGATCGGTTGGTATCCATTGCGGCATCTTCCATAGTTTGCAAAAGTGTAATCTCACCATCTAGATATTCTGCTTGATTCTGTGCAAAATAACCCAATTGGACATTATGCCCTAATTTAATCGTTCCTTGGTATTCGAATTCGTCAACAATAGCCTTGATAAAAGTAGATTTTCCTTGCCCATTTTGTCCAACAAATGCAATCTTGCTACCCCGTTCTACTAATAAATTAATGTCTTTTAAAATTATTTTGTCACCATATTTTTTGGTTACATCTTCCGCTTCGATAACCACTCTTCCAGGTTCTTTTGAAACAGGGAAAGTAATGTTCATCACTGAATTATCATCTTCATCTACTTCGATACGCTCTACTTTATCTAATTTTTTTATTAAAGATTGTGCCATCGAGGCTTTGGAAGCTTTGGCACGAAATTTTTCGATTAGCTTTTCGGTTTCTTCTATTTTTTTGGCTTGATTTTTTTGTGTAGCCAATTGTTTTTCGCGAATTTCGTGTCGCAATTCCAAGTATTCAGAATAGGGTTTATTGAAATCATACGCTTTACCAAGGGAAATTTCGATAGTTCTATTAGTCACATTGTCCAAAAACATTTTATCGTGCGAAACAATCACAACAACGCCTGGATAATTGCGCAAAAAACTTTCTAACCAAATAATACTCTCAATATCCAAGTGATTCGTGGGCTCATCTAAAAGCAAAACATCGTTGGCTTGCAATAATAATTTAGCTAATTCGATTCGCATTCGCCAACCTCCCGAAAAAGTTTCGGTTTGATTGTCAAAAACTTCTCTTTTAAAACCCAATCCCAGAAGAATTTTTTCGGTGTCCCCAATATAATTATATCCGCCCAATAATTCAAAACGATGTGTGTAATCGGATAAATCCTCAATGATTTGGCTATATCCTTCACTTTCATAATCTGTTCGCGTAACCAAAAGATGATTGATTTCTTCGAGTTTTTTTTCTACAATTTTAATATCAATAAAAGCTTCGTATGCTTCTTCTAGAACCGTTCTTCCTTGTTCAAAATCGATATCTTGACGCAAGAATCCCATTCGAACTTCTTTTTCTTGAGAAATAACTCCAGAATCAGGAGCAAAATCCTTGGCAAGGATTTTTAGCATAGTCGATTTTCCCGCACCGTTTTTGCCAACAAGGCCTACCCGGTCTCCGGCGCCCAATCTAAAGGTTACTTCTTCAAATAAATAAGTTCCTCCAAAAGAAACAGACAAATTATGTATGTTAAGCATGTTTTTGTTACAAATGTTACATTAAGAAAAGTACAAAAGTGTACCTTCGTTGAAAATTTTTGCAAATGTTAAAAAAAGGATCCAAACTAAATAGTATTTTAACAGGAACTTGTCCTAGATGTCAGAATGAGAGCATGTATTTGGATAAAAATCCGTTACATTTTACGAAAATGCTCAAAATGAACGAAAAATGCAGTCATTGTGATTTGAAATATCAAATCGAACCATCCTTCTTTTATGGTGCGATGTATGTAAGTTACGGATTGAATGTTGCGCTTGGTGTTGCAGCATTTATCCTTTCATATGTTATTTTTAATTCCAGTATAAAAATTGCCTTTATTTCAATAATTGCATCTAATTTTGTTTTATTTCCATTTGTTTTGCGATGGTCAAGAAATATATATATTAATATGTTTGTGTCTTACGATCCTGATTTGAAGAAATAAATCAGCTCTTACGAGCAAATCTTCGAATGTCAATTTCCCTCTCCAAAGGCTTTTTAAATTCAATGTTTTCAAACAAAGCTTTTGCCATTGCTGGCCCAAGCATTACGCCTCGTGTACCTAAACCATTGAGGATATGTATCGAATTATGATTTGAATAAGTTCCCACTAATGGCCGTCTGTCTTTGACCGTAGGCCGCACTCCTGCCAAGTGAGAAATAATTTCAAAATCACAATGAATTACTTCTTTTATTTTTTCGATTAATTCTGTCTTTCCCTCTTCGGTTGGTATATCTGTTTTGTCTTCCCAATTGTAGGTAGCACCAATTTTAAACAAATTATCACCAAGGGGCAGAATGAAAACACTTGAATTCACGATTACGTCTAAATCCAGTAGTGGTGCTTTTATAATGAGCAATTCTCCTTTTGTACCGTCTAAAGGCAAGCCCTTAAAATAAGGATTTGCGTGCATACCAAAACCTTCCGCAAAAATAATGTGTCTTGCCTGAATATCTTTGTAGCGAATTCCATTTTCTTCTTCCTTCAAAAGAGTGTAATCGAAAGATTCTTCTAGGAAGAATTGGTTTTTAATAAGGTATTCTTTGTAATGTTTCAATAATAATGCCGTGTCTACATATCCTGTTTGCAAGACTTCGCCATAACCGAAGGGGGAATCAATTCCTGTATATTTTTTAGTGATTAAATTGGTCGATAAAAAGGCAGAAAGATTTGGTTTGTCTGAAGCCGCGAACCAATTATTCTGTTCTTCGACAGAATAAAATCGTCTCAAAATAGGCGTCTTTATATCGATTTTGACATCAAGTTTTCTCTCTAAAATAGCGAAAAATTCATTCATTATGAACAAATGCTCTTTGGCCTGACCCACTTCGCTAAAGCGTTTTAAAATGACTGGATTATACAACCCTCCGGCAATTTTGGAAGAATTTTGTGAATTATTGTCCAACACCAAAATAGACTTACCATTTTGCAATGCCATTTCGGAAAAAGAAATACCGGCTAATCCTGAACCTATTATTAAATAATCTAACATTTTTTAAATTGTAAATTTGAAACAACAAAAAACTCTTACCAAAGGCAAGAGTTTTTGTTGTATTTATATCATTTGACTTTTAATAATTCCACATATTTTCTTCGAAATCACGTATTTTTTCCTTTACCCTATGTGATTCCAGCAATTGATTTTGGGCGTTATCTTTCATATAATTTGCAATTGATCTATCACCATATACATTATCTTCTTGATAAATTGTAGCATTAAATCGTCTTGAATTTAAAATTTGGTCGAAAGAAACTGGCATCGCTGAATTTTTGTCATTAAAGGATTTGGCTTCATGCAAGACATCTCTTGAGGCTGGGAAAAATACCCAGAATAATTCGATATAATCTTTTTCATCACTGTTCATTGTATATACATCTGGAGTAACAGGACAAATACCAATCAATCTATACTTTAATTCGCTTTGACGTATGTCAAAATACCAATATCCTTTAATTTTATATTGAGTAACGTCTTGAGCTGAAAGGTCTTGTTTCAGAATGTATTCTGGAGATATTTGAAGTCCAGCGTTGATTTGTTCTTTTCCCGAATCAGTTGTGTCAATACGTGTCAATGAAGCTTGAATATCTTTATAGGACTTTTTAGTATTAAAATAACTATCTGTATACACTTCAGAAATTTCTCCGCTTCGAATCCCTTTTGTCAAAATATCATATAAAGACCTTCTGTCGGGTCCAATGTTTGTAGTGTCAATTGGGAAATATAAAGGAAAATTAATTCTTTCGCTTAAATCAATAATCTCCCAAACCATTTTACCCATCATAACATCTCTATCGTCAACATATCCGTATTCTAAAGGCCTATCGTTGTCAGAAATGAGTTGTGCATCGGACTTAATCCCAATTTCTTCGGGAATCTTTGCATTAAGTAAATTAGTCTGCGCGTAAGTAGCCAAACTCCCAAAAAAGGAAATCATAACAATCAAAAAATTTCTTGCATTCATCATAATATAATTATAAGTTATAGAAGTAGTTTTATTATCAAACTCCTTTTATTGTATTTCATAAATTACTATTGCTGTTCTTGGCAATAAATAACTACCAGCTCCAACAAGCTTCGTTTTAATTTCAGAAATAGTTACTTGATCTCCTCTGCCTACTTTTGAAAGAACTGATTTACAAGCAGCATTCAATTTATTTCCTTGGACAACAACGGTAGGATACCCGGTTACTTTTAAATTAAAACCAACAACATCTAGTCCAACTTCAAAATCAAAATCTTCTAATTTTGCTCCAATTGTAGCAATTTCCAAGTTCGATTTAGGCCCTTTTACGATACCCGTTTCTCCTCTTATTGTCCCCGTTGGGCTAGGAATTCCTTTTATTCTAAAGGTTTTTTTATCAACAACTTTTGAATTGTCAGGAAGAGTTCCTGTAACATTAATCACAACTTCAGTTCCTGAAGTTGGTCTCATACTGAAAGCTCCTGGGCTTCCCGAAGACGTCAAACCTGGCGCAGAAGCATTAACCTTATCCGCAGAAATTCCCGCAAATGAAATCGTCATTGGATTAACAACGCCGCGATATACTACGTTCATTTTATCGGCGGAAATTGTTGCTGATTTTGGTCTTGCAACAACAACATAGTTGCCTGTGATTTTTAATGGGACGTCTTTTCCGTTTTCTTCAAAATTGAAAGAACCTGTAATTGGATGTTCTCCAATGTTACCTGCACCAAATGAAAAGTCAGCTTGTCCAGCCTGTGCTTTTACATTCATGCCGTTAACCACCACGGATTTAGCAATTAAATCTGGATCAAATTTACCAAGTATGACTTTACCTGTAACGGCTTCTCCTTGAAAGAAAACAGATTTTGAAAGAACAACAATAGGTTCGTATTTTGTAAGGGATGCTGCAGCAATCAAATCAGATTGAAACATTGAGGCCATTACATCACTTTCGGTTGCTTTTATATCGGCTTGCAGTTGGGTTAATTTAGTAACCGTTGCAATTAAAGGAAAACCTTTATAATGATAATTTATCCATGGTTCTGGCATAATTACATCTTTCTTTTTAACAGGATTTGTTTCAAATCTTTTTTCGATTTTTTTAATTTCAACTTCAGGAAGTTTACTCCCCGCAATTTTTTTAATTTCAAAAGGGTAGTTTTTTATTTTATCCAAAAACTCTTCACCTTCCTTGGATGTTCTTTCTCCGTTGAAGAATAGTCTGTCTACTAAATCCCCTTTATCCATTTGTTCATACAGATAATTACCTTGTTCATCTTTCTCGGTTTTACTGGTAACTATGGTTTTGATTTCTTCTATATAATCACAATACTCTTTCGAAATTTTTCTAATTTTTTCGACTATTTCTTTTTTACTACCATATTGCCCAGGTTGCTCTTGTGCTTTTTGGGCTAATTGACTAAATGAATCTGTATTTCTAACATCGGTAATTGCATTTGATTCGATGATCTTCTTGTTCAAAATTCCAAAAGCAGATAATACTTCTTTTGACATATTTAATGCTAACATCGCGATAAAAACCAAATACATTAGGTTTATCATCTTCTGTCTAGGGGTTAATTTTCCTCCTGCCATATTTTCTAATAATTATTTTATTATTGTTATACTATAGTTTGAGACTAATTATCCTTTGTTGCTCATTGCAGAAAGCATTCCACCATAAACATTGTTTAATGATGACAAGTTTGTGGTCAATGATTGCATTTGTTCTTTTAATTTTAAGTTATTTTCTACTACTTCTTCATTTATTTGTGCATTTCTAGAAGCGCTCTGTAATTGTATTTTATATAAACTATTTAATGATTCCATTTGAGCTGCAGCCATAGTCAACTCTTCACTGTATTTTTTAGTCGAAGCAATAGAATCTGCAGTAGGCATAATGCTTTTAGCAGCACCTTCAAAATTTTTGATGCTATTTCCTAAACTAACCATCAATTCTCCATCGATTTTAGCTTCTTTTAACATAGCGTCTAATTTTTTAGACAATAACCCTTGAGCATCGGATGAAGTTTCAGCTTTATCTGATTTCTTTCTGGCTTCTCCATTAGCGAGTTCCGGGTAAACTAAAGTCCAATCTAATTCATCTTCAACTGGTTCAAATGCTGAAAGGGCAAAAATCCCAGCTTCAACAACAAGACCTATGGTAAGCATTAAATTTCCAGTTATAAAACCAAATTCAAGGTGTGTAATTTTGAATAAAGCTCCAATAATTACAATAGCTGCGCCCATTCCGTATGCAAAATTCATATTTTTTTTACTTACTAATGCCATAATATTTGTTTTTTAGATTAAAATTGATTGAAGTATAGGTTAAGTATTATTTTTTCTTGATTTTCTCCGTTGTTTGAGTTCCCATATAATCTTGGACAGTTCTAAAACCAATGAAACTTCTTGCAGAATCTGCGTATTCAAATGTTCTTGTACTTACTTGAAGATAATAGGCGACATCTTTCCATGAACCCCCACGAACCACTTTGCGTTTATTTGATGTATCCATATTACTTGGATTCATTGAAGAAACATATTCGTATGCATTTGAGTCGTATGCAGAGTCAGTCCACTCTGCAACATTTCCTGCCATATTATAAAGGTTATAACCATTTGGCTCATATGATTTTGCTTCTACGGTATATAAAGCTTGATCCGCTGCATAATCACCCCGCATTGGTTTAAAATTAGCAAGGAAACAACCTCTATCATTTTTAGTATATGGCCCACCCCAAGGATAAGTAGCTGATTGTAAACCACCTCTAGCTGAATATTCCCATTCGGCCTCAGTAGGTAATCTGAAATTATTGGTCAAATCACGACCTTTCTTTTTAGATTTTATATAACTGTTTTTATATAGTGTTCTCCATGCACAGAATGCTTTCGCCTGATCCCAGTTTACACCTACAACAGGATAATCGCCGTAGGCTTGATGCCAAAAATAATCATTGTGCATTGGCTCGTTATAGGAATAGGAAAAATCTTTAATCCATACGGTTGTATCAGGATAGATTTTTACTTGTTCCGTTCTAATAAAATCTTTACGTTTCCCAACCTTAGCTTTTGCCGCAGCTTGAATATCCATCCAAGAATATCTGAATTTTAATTTATCAACATCAATTGTTCTTAAGCCATTGTAAGATGCTTCTAACGGCAAATACATTGAATCCATAACTTCGGTATAGTACTCGTCTGGGTAAGACTTGGTCTCTTTAATTAATTTCACTTTGTGGTTGAGTTTTCTCCCAGCATAAGGATCATCATCAGTGCCAATACTATAATAATTATCATACATGTATTTATCATAGGCTGTCATTTTTTCAGGATCTTGGTCATTAAAAGCGAAATCGCCTATGCTTCCTGAATTCTTGCCCTTACCACTTGCTTTTGAATCTCCGGGTTTTATTCCCTCATCATCAGCAAGAATAGCTAATCTAACTCTCATTGTTGAATCTTTTACCCATTCTACAAATTGACGGTATTCCTTATTGGTTATCTCTGTTTCATCCATATAGAAAGACCGAACTGTAACTGTTTTAGTAGGTGCGTCTCCAACATTGGCAATGTCCTCATCTGATTTTCCCATAATATAAGAGCCTCCAGGAACTAAAGTCATTCCAAAAGGTTTTTCAGGATGCCATTTTGCTCCTTTAACACCAACCAATTCGCCTTTATCGCTTGATTTACCACAGCCAATTAATAAGGTTAAAATTGCCGTAAATGCAATGAACTTCTTCATATAAATTAATATTATATTTTCATTATTATTAAGTCAGTAAACCTATTTATTATTCTTTAATAAAACAATTATTTGTCACAGTATTTGTTTTAAAGACCAAAACTAAAATTTAAAACGGTAAGAAAAAATATTTTATCGATAAAATGCTTAGAAAAATATCTATAAAATGCTACAAAACATTTTATTTATAAGTTTTTTTAACAAATAACACTCCATATATAAGCTTCAAATATTTTAATATGATTGTATATATGTTGTTTATCAATAATTAAATCACATTCTTGCGCTGAGCTTTCCACCATCTCTCTGGAATTTGCTGATTGCATGCTCCCAAATATTCTTCATAAGAGCAAGGTAATAACGTGTTTTTGTTCAACTTATTATTGCCGTTTATAATAAATGGTATTTCAACCCACCATCTATCTGTCTTATTACTTTTATAGAAAACCAATTCGTCCTCCAAAGGTATTATGTATTTGGTATAATTTTCTTTGCTTCCAAATGGATATTCATTAGATCGGTAATGAAGCCCCTCAATAAAATACCAAATAATTTGTGCTATTAAAACAGATTCTCGCTTGGAATTATTGTGATTGAAGACCCCAAAAAGCGAAACTTTATCACTTATTCCAGCATATCTTGACAACGCACAAATTTCTTTTCCATTAAACCCATTAGGCATAAATGGATTTAAAATCCCAGAATCAGATGATTTTACGACTGTTAAATCAACGCTCACAACATCAGCATCCCTAAAAACAGGTTCGGCAATAGAAATATTATTTGAAACCTCTCCTAAACGATAAGCTTCAAAAAATAATTTATCAATCAAGTCAATTTCTTCTTGGGAATTATAATAGGTTTGGTAACCAATATTACTGTAATTAAAAAGATTGTTAGGCTCATCAATAATTATTTTCGTTAAATACGATGAAGCCGAAACTGGATCACTTTCTTTTCCAAAATCAAATTTATTATCAATTGAAACCAGATTTACCATTTGCTCCAAGTCATCATATGCTCTGTAAAGCGCATAAGTCAAGTCTTGTGAGCCGCCAATAACAATAGGAATAATTTTTTTCTTAATTAAAATTGAAACTACTTTTTTTAAGGCAAAATAAGTGTCATCACTAGAATTCCCAGCAAAAATATCACCCAAATCGGCAATGGAAGCATCCCAATTACCGGGAAACAATCCGTATAATTCTTTTCGAATGTGAGACAAATCAACTTGTTCAGTCTGGTTTTTATCCCCACGATTATCCAAAACACCAATTATAGCAACTTTGATTTTGTTTATATCAGGAAAATCTTCGATAGTATGAAATACCACTTTACTCCCCAGTTGTTGAGAAGAAAACTCCTTTATAAATTGAAGGATTTCGTTATCTAAAGGTTTTAGAAAATCAAATTCCATATTATTTCTTTTTGACAACCGCTTTCTTCGCTGCGGGTTTCTTTGTTGTAGTTGTTTTTTTAGCAGCAACCTTCTTCGCTGGCGTTTTCTTAGCAATCATTTCTTGAACCTCTTCTAATGTAAATTTAGTGGCATCAATATCTTTGCTCAATTCAATTTTAATCTTCCCTTTTGTAATTACTGATCTTCCCCAACGGGCTTTTTCGACCAAAATTCCTTCTTCCTTCCAATTATGCAAAACCTTGTCGATATTTTTTTGCAATTTATCCTCAATCAATTCTTCAATCTCGGCTTGTGATAAATTATCAAAATTGTATTTCTTATTCACATTGATAAAAATTCCGTCCCATTTTATAAATGGACCAAAACGCCCCACTCCTTTTTGGACTGGTTCTCCTTTATAAGTAGCAATTGGTGCATCGGCTTTTGCTTTCTCGTCAATTAATTCCTGAGCTCTTTCTATAGAAACATCCAATGGATTTTCGCCTTTCGGCAAAGAAACAAAAACACTTCCGTGACGCACATACGGACCAAAACGACCATTACTTACCTCAACCTCTTCGCCTTTATAAATGCCTAAATTCTTTGGTAACAAAAACAAATCCAACGCTTCTTCCAAAGTAATATTTCCGATATTTTGCTCCGCCATTAAGCTGGCAAATTTTTTCTCTTCGTCATCAGCAGCTCCAATTTGAACCATTGGACCAAATTTTCCTAAACGAACCGAAACTGGTTTTCCTGTTTTTGGATCTGTTCCAAGGATTCTTTCCCCGCTTTCTCTATCTGCATTGGCTTCTACATCTTTCACAATTGGGTGAAATTTATCATAAAATTCCTGCATCATTTTTGTCCATTCGATATTTCCTTCGGCAATTTCATCAAAATCCTCTTCAACTTTGGCTGTAAAATTATAATCCAAAACAGTTCCAAAATTTTTGACCAAGAAATCCGTTACAATAGTACCGATATCAGTAGGAACCAATTTCCCTTTATCAGAACCCGTGTTTTCTTTGAGTAATTTCTCACCTACTTTCCCAGATTGCAAAGTCAGTTGCGTGTAATTGCGTTCCTGACCGTCAAGATTTCCTTTCTCTACATAATTTCTGTTGATAATAGTAGAAATCGTTGGAGCATAAGTCGAAGGACGTCCGATTCCCAGTTCTTCCAGTTTTTTTACCAAAGAAGCTTCGGTGTATCTTGCAGCTGGGCGAGAATATCTTTCGGTAGCCGTGATATAATTATTTTCTAATTTTTCGTTGACTTTCATCGCCGGCAACATTCCTTCTTGCTCATCGTCATCATCATCATTTCCTTCCAAATATACTTTCAAGAAACCTTCAAAAAGCAAAACTTCACCAGATGCCGTGAATATTTCACTGTGATTGTTGGTCTGAATTTTTACGTTGGTTCTTTCTAATTGAGCATCACTCATTTGCGAAGCTAATGTTCTTTTCCAAATCAAATCATACAATCTAGCCTGGTCTCGATCAATGTTCACAGTATGTCGCGACATGTCCGTTGGACGAATTGCTTCGTGGGCTTCCTGAGCTCCTTTGCTTTTATTAACAAAAGTTCGTGGCTTAGAGAATTCCTTTCCGTAGGATTTTATGATTTCGGCTTGAGCCGCTTCCATCGCATCTTTCGACAAGTTTACACTATCCGTTCTCATATAAGTAATAAGTCCAGCTTCGTATAAACGTTGTGCTAATTGCATCGTGATGCCAACAGGCAAGTACAATTTTCTTGCTGCTTCTTGTTGTAAAGTTGAAGTAGTAAAAGGTCCTGTTGGTGATTTTTTGGTAGGTTTCGTTTCTAAATCCGAAACTTTATAAGTAGAACCAATATTCTTTTTCAAGAAATCTTCGGCTTCTTTTTTGGTATTGAAATTCTTTGGTAATTTTGCCTTGAATGATTTTTCAGATTCATTAGTAAATTCGGCTACTACTGAATAAGACGCTACAGGATTAAAGTTCTGAATTTCTCTTTCTCGTTCCACAATCAAACGAACTGAAACGGATTGTACACGACCTGCAGACAGTCCTCCTTTAATTTTTCTCCAAAGAACCGGCGATAATTCATAACCCACTAATCGGTCTAAAACTCTTCGAGCTTGTTGTGCATTGACCAAATTATAATCGATTTCACGGGGATTTTCGATTGCCTTTAAAATCGCAGATTTCGTGATTTCGTGAAAAACAATTCGTTTCGTTTTATTTTTATCTAACTTTAATTCTTCCGAAAGGTGCCAGGAAATTGCTTCTCCCTCACGATCCTCATCCGAAGCCAACCAAACCATATCGGCTTTCTTAGCTAAAGTCTTCAATTTGCTTACCAATGCTTTTTTATCGGAAGAAACTTCGTATTTCGGCTTAAACCCGTTTTCTACATCCACTCCAATTTCTTTGGAAGGCAAGTCGGCAATATGACCATAACTTGACTCCACTTGGTAATCACTTCCTAAAAATTTTTCGATGGTTTTTGCCTTCGCAGGGGACTCAACGATAACTAAATTCTTTGCCATGGGTTTGTTTTTCTGGGACAAAAGTAGAAGAATTTTTTAAATATTAAGATTTTGAATAAGTTTTTAAATTTAAAATCTCTAGAATTGAATAAAAATAATAAGGATAAATAGTCACCATTTTACTTCTGTTCGTTTCATTATGTTAACTTTACTTATC
>NZ_CAWURC010000027.1:0-100658 GCF_963925185.1 uncultured Flavobacterium sp.
AAAAATTAACTTGAATACAAATGGCGGCGAAAATGAATTGGTGTGTTCCAATCTGCCCACCTTTTTTGTACAACTCGATGCAGGAATTCAAGACGGATCACCTATAAATAATTACACTTATATTTGGTCCAAAGACGGAGCAATTACTGGTGGAAACACCTTTACTTTAGATGTAAACGCTGAAGGATTATATACTGTAGAAGTTATAAATGCTTCTGGATGCAGTAGAATTCGAACCATACAAGTTACCGCTTCTGATCTCGCTCATATCGATTCTATTCTGATTGCAGATATGACCGATATAAACACAGTAACTGTAAATGTTTCGGGATTGGGTGATTACGAATTCAGTTTAGACGAGCCTTCAGGATATTTTCAAGATTCTAATTTTTTTACCAATGTTCCAGCAGGTATTCATGATGTTTATATCAATGACAAAAATGGTTGCGGTTTAGTTTCTAAAACCATAGCAGTTGTAGGTTTACCAAAATTCTTTACACCAAACAATGACGGATACAATGATTATTGGAGTGTAAAAGGGGTTAATGCTACTTTCAACACCAATTCTATCATTTATATTTTTGATCGATATGGGAAATTGCTTAAACAATGGATTCCAGCTTTAAATGAGGGTTGGGACGGAACCTTTAATGGAATATCATTACCCTCAGATGACTATTGGTACACCATAAAATTAGAAGATGGAAGAGAAGCAAAAGGGCATTTTAGTTTAAAGCGTTAATTGAATCTTAATTATAACACATAAAAAAAGCCATTCTTTCGAATGGCTTTTCTGTATAAAAAATAGAATTAGATTTTAAATCTTTTTCTATCTGTTTCAGTCAAATAAATTTTTCTCAAACGAATCGATTTTGGAGTTACCTCAACATATTCATCTTTTTGAATGTATTCTAAAGCTTCTTCCAATGAGAAAATAATTGGCGGAATAATCCTTGCTTTCTCATCATTACCTGATGAACGAACGTTAGATTGTTTTTTCTCTTTAGTAACGTTTACACACATATCATCACCACGAGAGTTTTCTCCAATTACTTGACCTTCGTAAATTTCGACATTTGGTTCAACAAAAAACTTACCACGATCTTGTAATTTATCGATAGAATAAGGAATAGCTTTTCCTTTTTCCATAGAAATTAATGAACCTTTGTTACGTCCAGAAATTTCGCCTTTGAAAGGCTCATATCCTATAAAACGATGTGCCATAATAGCCTCACCTGCAGTAGCAGTAAGCAATTGGTTACGCAATCCAATAATTCCACGTGATGGAATATTAAATTTTATGATCATACGTTCCCCCTTAGTTTCCATACTCAACATTTCTCCTTTACGCAAAGAAACAAACTCTACAGCTCTTCCAGAAAGAGTTTCCGGTAAGTCGATAGTCAATTCCTCAATTGGCTCACATTTTTTACCATCAATTTCTTTGATGATAACTTGAGGTTGGCCAATTTGCATTTCATATCCTTCTCTTCTCATTGTTTCAATAAGAACTGACAAGTGAAGTACTCCACGACCAAAAACCATAAACTTATCTGCTGAATCAGTTTCACCCAATTTCATTGCCAAGTTTTTTTCCAATTCTTTTGTCAATCTGTCTCTAATATGTCGAGAAGTAACAAATTTACCTTCTTTACCAAAGAAAGGAGAGTCATTTATGGTGAACAACATACTCATTGTAGGCTCATCAATGGCAATGGTTTGTAAAGCTTCTGGATTATCAAAACAAGCAATAGTATCACCAATTTCAAAACCTTCTACGCCAATAATTGCACAAATATCTCCAGCTATTACTTCTTGCACTTTTTTACGACCAAGTCCTTCAAAAGTATGCAATTCTTTAATTTTTGATTTCGAAATTGAACCATCTCTTTTTACCAAAGAAATTGGCATTCCTTCTTTCAAAACACCTCTTTCAAGACGACCAATTGCGATACGACCTGTAAATGCAGAGAAATCTAAAGATGTAATCAACATTTGTGGAGTTCCTTCAGAAACTTTAGGAGCTGGAACGTGAGCTAATACCATATCCAATAAAGGTTCGATATTTTCTGTGATGACGTTAAAATCATCTGACATCCAGTTATTTTTAGCAGAACCATAAACAGTTGGGAAATCCAATTGCCATTCTTCAGCGCCTAATTCGTACATTAAATCGAAAACTTTTTCGTGAACTTCTTCAGGGGTACAGTTTTCTTTATCCACTTTATTAATAACCACGCAAGGTTTTAATCCTAAGTCGATTGCTTTTTGCAAAACAAAACGAGTTTGTGGCATTGGCCCTTCAAAAGCATCAACAAGAAGACAAACTCCATCCGCCATATTTAGTACTCGCTCAACTTCACCACCAAAATCGGCGTGACCAGGAGTATCAATAATGTTAATTTTTGTTCCTTTATAAACTACAGAAACATTTTTAGATGTAATTGTAATACCTCTTTCGCGCTCCAAGTCATTATTATCAAGAATTAAATCTCCAGCATTCTGGTTGTCACGAAATAAATGACAATGGTACATAATTTTATCAACCAAGGTAGTTTTACCGTGATCGACGTGGGCAATAATTGCAATGTTTCTAATAGCTTCCATCTGTATTTTTTTGAGGTTGCAAAGGTACACTTTATTTTGATATAAAAATTAATTCTATAATAGTTTACATTTTGTTAACTAAATAGGTGAAAAAACATGCATAATAAAAATAAGTTTTGAACGATGTTAAATAATTCCGTTATAATAAGCTCTCCGGATTATTCGGACTATAATCCCATAAAAACTATCATCCTTTCCTCGACCATTGACCCTGAAAATTTAGAAAAATCTAAAAAAAATATTCAATGGTAATTGATTTCTTGTAAAACCTATTTCTAAGAAATGCTGAAATATTTAAAAACAAAACCGAACAATACTCCATAAAAAAAGCTCTCAAATTGAGAGCTTTTTTTATATAAATGTAAATTGAAATTATTACAATTTAGCAACATGTTTCGTTAATTTTGATTTCAAATTTGATGCTTTGTTATCATGAATAATATTCTTTTTGGCTAATTTATCAATCATAGAAATTACACTTGATAATTTAGACGTAGCATCAACTTTATCAGTCGCTATTCTTAATGCTTTAATAGCATTACGAGTAGTTTTATGTTGGTATCTGTTTAGAACTCTTCTTTTTTCGTTACTTCTAATTCTCTTTAAAGCTGACTTGTGATTTGCCATTTTCTTAAATGATTTTTTCTTTATTAATTTTTTTTTGTAGTCCCTAGGGGAATCGAACCCCTCTTACCAGGATGAAAACCTGGCGTCCTAACCGATAGACGAAGGGACCATACTTCTCTAATGCGGATGCAAAAATACAACTATTTTTTAGACGTGCAATAGTAGGCGCAAAAAAAAATATTTTTTTTTAATATGCCTTCGCAAATAAAACTCTTCTAATCGAAGTTTTTCCAGTGAGAATACAGCTTCCAGACTGTTCTTTCCCATCTAAAGGTATGCATCTAATAGTCGCTTTTGTCAAATTCTTGATTTTCTCTTCGGTATCGGCAGTTCCATCCCAATGAGCAGATACAAAGCCTCCCTTACCTTCTAAAACCGCCACAAACTCCTCAAAACTATTCACTTCCGTGATATGAGTATCGCGATAAGCCATGGCTTTATTGAATAAATCGATTTGAATTTGTTCCAAAAGTTTTTGGATATAAATTGCAATTCCGTCCTTACTTATCGTCTCTTTCGACAAATTATCGCGTCTAGCAATCTCGAAAGTTCCATTTTCTAAATCTTTTGGACCAACTGCAATTCGAACAGGAACTCCTTTTAATTCCCATTCGGCAAATTTAAATCCTGGTTTTTGTGTATTTCTGTCATCATATTTCACAACAATTTTCAATTCCTTCAATTGCAAAACTAAAATAGCTACCGTTGTAGTAATCTCTTCTAATTGCTCATCGTTTTTATAAATAGGAACAATAACCACTTGAATCGGAGCCAAACTTGGAGGTAAAACCAATCCTTTATCATCGGAATGAGTCATAACCAAAGCGCCCATCAAACGAGTAGAAACTCCCCAAGAAGTTCCCCAAACGTGTTCCTGTTTTCCTTCGGCGTTAGCAAACTTCACGTCAAAAGCTTTGGCAAAATTTTGCCCTAAGAAATGCGAAGTTCCAGCCTGCAAAGCTTTTCCGTCTTGCATCAATGCTTCGATGCAATACGTTTCCTCTGCGCCTGCAAATCGTTCGGTTTCAGTTTTGATTCCTTTTATAACTGGAATTGCCATAAAATTTTCGGCAAAATCGGCATAAACATTCATCATCTTTTCAGATTCCTCAACAGCTTCACTTCTTGTTGCGTGAGCAGTATGCCCTTCCTGCCACAAAAATTCGGCGGTTCGCAAGAATAATCGGGTTCTCATTTCCCATCGCACCACATTTGCCCATTGATTTATCAGCAGAGGCAAATCTCTATACGATTGAACCCATCCTTTATAAGTGGACCAAATTATGGCTTCACTCGTAGGGCGAACAATAAGTTCTTCTTCGAGTTTTGCATTGGGATCTACCATTAATTTACCTGGATTATCAGGGTCATTTTTTAATCGATAATGGGTAACGATAGCACATTCTTTGGCAAAACCTTCTGCATTTTTTTCTTCGGCTTCAAACATGCTTTTTGGAACAAACAAAGGAAAATAGGCGTTTTGATGTCCTGTTTCCTTAAACATTCTATCAAGTTCAGCTTGCATTTTTTCCCAAATTGCATAACCGTATGGCTTGATAACCATACATCCTCTAACTCCTGAATTTTCGGCTAAATCGGCTTTTACAACCAACTCGTTATACCATTTTGAATAATCGTCTGCTCGTGTAGTGAGGTTCTTGCTCATATTGAATAGTTTGGCACAAATTTTGTTTTAATTATTTTAACTAAATAGTTACGCAAAACTAACTATTTTTGTATTGTGCAACAATAAAAAATCCTATTGATATGAAAACAAATATTTTTTCCTCCCGAAATACATTAATATATTCTCTAATTATTCTTTCGAGTGTTGTATTAACATCTTGTGGTTCTTATCAAAATAGCTCTTACTATGATTCTGATGGAATATACGGAAATACTAAAAAAGTAACTCCCGAAAACTCAAGTAATCGTTACAAGGATTATTTTAGTTCCTTACAAAATGATAATTTTCAAACAGAAATTTTTACTGATGTCAATAATTATAGTAATTACGACACTTCGAACGACACAATACAAAATACAGATTATCCCGATTGGGGAAATAATCCCAGAACAACTTCGGTAAATATATATACAAGTCCTTGGAACTTTTCGATAGGATATGGATTTGGTTCTCCTTATTATGGATTTGGTTATGGTTATCCTTATTATGGATATTCTTATTATGGATATGGCTATCCCTATTATGGCTATCCCTATTATGGATATTCTTATTTTGGTTATAACTATCCTTATAATGACTGGGGTTTTCCTAGTTATGGATATGGATATCCCTATAATTATGGCGGAGATCATTATAATTACGGTAATAATAACAGTCATTATTCGTATAATCCAAGCAGAAGGGGTTCTTCTTATTCCAATATCATAAACAGCAATAAATATTCTCAAAACAGATCCAGTTCTTATAGAGAAACAAATTCTAGCAATAATCGAAGTAGCACTATTAACAACGCTACCCAAAACAGTACTTTACTCAACCGAAGAAGTAATACACAAACACAAAACAATTCTTCCACTAATTCCAATCGTACAAGAACAAATACTAACTCTCAGCAAAACACTAGCAATTCCCGAAACCAGAGTTATACACCCCCAAGCTCAAGCAACTCAAATAGTTCAGGGTCAAGTAGTAGTGGAGGAAGATCTTCTGGAGGTGGAAGAGGTGGAAGATAAAGAATTCAATGATCCTTTTATAAAAAATATAATTTATACGAATAAAAATGAAAAAATATATATTCCTTCTATTTGTTAGCTTCGCTTTTAGTATCGCCCAATCACAAGAAATCACAGATGCTTTACGCTATTCGCAAGAAAATTTGACTGGATCAGCTCGTTATAGAGCTATGAGTGGGGCTTTTGGGGCTCTTGGCGGAGATTTGTCATCTATAAATGCAAACCCGGCAGGTTCAGCGATATTTTCTAATAATCAAATTGCGGTTACTCTGAGTAATTTCTACACGAAGAATAACTCCAATTATTTTGGAACCGAAACTACTACAGAAAACAGCTCATTCGATTTGAACCAAGCTGGCGGTGTTTTTGTTTTTAAAGATCCAAATAAAGATTGGAAAAAGTTTTCTGTGGCTGTTAACTATGAAAACAGAAATAATTTTAATAATTATCTATTCTCTGCTGGAACAAATACAATAAATTCTGTAGCTAATTATTTTTTAAGTTATGCTAATGGTGTGCCGCTGGATGTCTTGAATAACTCAACTTATCAAGAACTAGATCACGGTGGTCAACAAGCTTTTCTTGGTTACCAAGGTTATATTATAAATCCTATCGACGAAAATGATCCAAACAATACTTTATATACTTCAAGTGTTCGTTCTGGCGGAAATTATTATCAGGAAAATAGTATTCATAGTAATGGTTATAACGGAAATTTATCTTTTAACACTGCTACATCCTATAAAGATAAATTATATTTAGGAATAAACTTAAACTCCCATTTCACTGATTTCACCCAGACTTCAAGTATTTATGAAGACAACAATAACACTTTAGACAGTAATGACAGAGTAAATAGATTGCAGTTTGACAATGATTTGCATACTACTGGAACTGGGTTTTCATTTCAATTGGGAGCTATTGCAAAAGTCACCAATGAAATTCGATTGGGATTGGCTTATGAATCACCTACTTGGTATCGTTTAAGTGATGAATTATCCCAAAAACTGACATCCGTAAGCGGCAATATTGATGGTCAATTACCACAAGATGAGGTAGATCCTAGGATTATCAATTATTACGCTCCCTATACTTTGCAAACTCCAAGTAAGTTTACGGGAAGTTTTGCCTACATATTTGGTAAATCTGGGTTAATAAGTATTGACTACATCATGAAAAATTATGGTAATACAAAGTTTAGACCTGAAAAGGATTCCTATTTTAGAAACTTAAATAGCTATATGAATACAGTTCTTAATAATACTGGTGAAATAAGAATTGGTACCGAATACAAAATCAATAAATGGAGTTTACGCGGAGGTTATCGCTTCGAACAAAGCCCATACAAAAACTCCAATACTATAGGCGATTTAACCGGATATTCAGGAGGCGTTGGTTATAATTTTGGTTCAACCAAGTTAGATTTGGCTTATTCCAATGCCCAAAGAAATTTGCACCAAGGTTTCTTAAACCAAGGATTTACAGATGGAGCTAATATCAATACTATTAATAATAATATTTGCTTTACTTTGCTGTTTGAGTTGTAATACATTAAAATAAACTTTAAAAGAAAGCCGTTTCGTAATTGAAGTGGCTTTCTTTATTTTCGAAATTATATCAAAATTCTAAAAGTTTATCAATTAGCCCCGATAGCAGGAGAAATCTTATTATTTTGACACACAGATAGCTTAGTTCCTCGCAATGATGTAATCACAATAACAGATTTTAGCGAAAAGCAGGGTCAAAGACTCATAAACAAACAAAGGGTTGTACTTCTAAAAATAAAAATTGTAATTTTGCAAACTACCCAAATTATCGGGATTATAAATATATGAGAACCAAGTCCTTAAAAAAAAATAAAATCAACGTGATCACTCTTGGGTGTTCAAAAAATGTGTACGATAGCGAAGTGCTAATGGGTCAACTAAAAGCCAGTGGAAAAGAGGTCGTACACGAGCAAGAAGGAAACATCGTAGTCATCAATACCTGTGGATTTATTGATAATGCCAAAGCCGAATCAATAAACATGATCCTTGAGTATGCCGACAAAAAAGAGCGCGGATTAGTCGACAAAGTATTCGTTACTGGCTGTTTATCAGAAAGATATCGTCCCGATTTAGAAAAAGAAATCCCCAATGTGGACCAATTTTTTGGAACCACGGAATTACCGGCTTTATTAAAAGCTTTGGGCGCAGATTATAAACACGAATTGCTAGGCGAACGCTTGACTACAACACCAAAAAATTATGCTTATTTAAAAATTGCTGAAGGCTGTGACCGTCCGTGCAGTTTTTGTGCCATTCCGTTAATGCGTGGCAAACACGTTTCGCAAACCATTGAAAAACTGGTAAAAGAAACAGAAGGGTTGGCAAAAAATGGCGTAAAAGAATTGATTTTAATTGCGCAAGACCTGACTTATTATGGATTAGATATTTACAAAAAACGAAATCTTGGTGAATTGCTCGAAGCCTTGGTGAAAGTCGAAGGAATCGAATGGATTCGTTTACACTACGCCTTCCCTACCGGTTTTCCGATGGATGTTTTGGAAATAATGAAGCGGGAACCGAAGATTTGTAATTATTTAGACATTCCGTTACAACACATTTCGGACTCCATTTTAAAATCGATGAAACGTGGAACAACAAAAGAAAAAACAACCAAATTATTACAAGAATTTCGTAAAGCTGTTCCTGGAATGACAATAAGAACAACTCTGATTGTGGGTTATCCCGGTGAAACACAAGAAGATTTTGAAATTTTGAGAGATTGGGTACAAGAAATGAAGTTCGAACGTTTGGGCTGCTTTACCTATTCTCACGAAGAAAATACAGGTGCTTTTACCTTAGTAGATGACGTTCCCGAAGACGTAAAAAAAGAGCGAGCTAATGAAATTATGGAACTTCAATCGCAAATTTCTTGGGATTTAAACCAAGAAAAAATTGGCAAAATCTTCCGTTGTATTATTGATAGAAAAGAAGGAGAGCATTTTGTGGGAAGGACTGAATTTGACAGTCCTGATGTTGACAATGAAGTACTTATAGATGCTTCGAAACATTATGTAAAAACCGGAGAATTTGTTATGGTAAAAATTACCGATGCAACCGAATTTGATTTATATGCAGAACCTGTTTAAATTTTAAAACACTAAATATGAAAGCAATTCAAACATTTTTAGCAAGTATATTGATGATATTTTCTGTTAGTACAATTTCGGCCCAATATGGAAATAATGGATATGGGAATAACGGATACGGTGGAAATGGCAATGGAAGAAATGGAGGAATGAGCCAAATGAATCAAGGAAGCCAACCAGAAAAACCAATAGAAATCCCAGCAGAAAAAATAGCTGCCAAAGTAATGGAGGAAATGAAACCTGGACTAAATCTTGATGAACTTCAGACTATTGCCATTTCGAATGTTTTAATAGAAAGTATAAGAACACAAGGAATATTGTTAAAACAAGTCACTAACCAAGAAGATCAGATAAAAGAATTTCAAGCGCTGTCTGAAACTACAGATAGAAAAATTAAAAATTTTTTAAACAAAGAGCAAATAGAAAAATACCTAATATATAAAGAGAATCGAAAAAATCCCTCTAAATCTAAATCAAAAAGAAAAGAGAAAAAAGAGAAAAAGTAGTATGAAACATTTAATACAAAAACATTTTTATTATTTGATTTTCGCTATTATAATAACTTCGTGTTCTACAAATCCATATAAAAAAAGCGAAAAACTATATAATAACAATCTAAATAAATTAAAAGAAACCATTTCAAAAAAGGAAGCGGTTCCTTTGCAAAATGTAGTTGTTCCAGAAAAAAATGTAGATGCTTTATATCTAAAACAATTACTCACATTTAAAGATACTATTTCAAAAATGGGAGTGTTTCCTTTGCAAAACGGCATCACTACAGAATGGATTGGAACGGTAAACTTCAATTTGAGAAAACCAAATTTTATCATTATTCACCACACTGCTCAGGATTCTTTGAAACAAACCTTAAAAACATTCACATTGACAGCAACTCAAGTAAGTTCGCATTATATAATTGCACAAGATGGTAGAGTTGTTCATATGCTAAACGATTACCTTCGTGCTTGGCATGCCGGAAATGCTTCTTGGGGTAAAAATACTGACATTAATTCGGCATCAATAGGAATCGAATTAGACAATAATGGAACGCAGTCTTTTTCAGAATTACAAATCAATAGCCTGCTGGCTCTTTTAACCAAATTAAAAAAAGATTATAATATTCCTACTCAAAATATTATAGGCCATTCGGATATTGCGCCAACCAGAAAACAAGATCCAAGTGCTTTTTTCCCTTGGAAAAAATTAGCAGAAATGGGTTTTGGCATATGGCCAGACGAATCTCTTGAAAGCGTTCCTTGTGATTTTAACATCGAACAAGCCTTACGAATTATAGGATACAATACTAAAAATCTTCCAGCGGCTATTTCCGCTTTCAAACTTCATTATATTCAAAAAGAAGTCGATGCTGTTTTAGATGAAAAAACCATAAACACCATTTATAATATTTACAAGAAACAATAATTTGGTAAAACAAAATAAGAAAAGCGGCTTTTTGAAAGAATTAAGAAGCCGCTTTTCTGTAAAAATATGTTTTAATATTATAGAAAACTCAAATTAAAATCCATAAACTACGGCTAAGACTAATTGAGAGGCAGATTTTGTTGAAGCAAAATTAGAATCAACGAATATTTCATCTTTACCACTATCTAATCTGAACTCAGGAATAAACGTTAACCCACCTGCCTTTAAGTTAGCAGATAAAGTCAAAGCAGTTACTGATGTATCTCCAGAACCCATTTTATAAGAGAAATACTCACCACGCAATCCTAAACCAAAGTTGTCACTAACGGCGTAAGATGGATAAAGTGCTAAACCTGTAAAACCAACTTCTCCTTCATTTGAAAAATCTGCAGCGTTTAAACCCAATTTAAATTTATCCGAAAGCTGAAATGATGCTGTTAAATCAAAAATAGTTCCACTAACTGAACCATCCATGAAGTTAAGGTAGGCACTAATTCCGTCAGATGCATAAGAAAATTGACCACCAACAGCATTTAAACCATCAACTGAATCCGATGATTTATAGGAATTCCAAGAATCATTAAACAAACCCAACATTACACCAAATTTATCAGATATAGCATAATTAGCCTTAACGCCCGCATTTTGGAATGGCCCATTAGTAAACAAATAAGATGTGGAATAGTGAAAATTAGCCAAAGGAGAAATCACTTCATAACCAATAAAAGTTCCCATATACCCGGCAGTCATATTAAACTTATCCGTAAATGAATAAGTAGCATATAAATTTTGAATATGAAATGAATTTATATCCGTTCCGTCTCCATTAGGAATGGATTGATATTGACCTCTGGGCCCAAAAGATAGTTCTCCTACAAAAGATGCTTTACCAGTAGTTTTCTTTAAAGCAATATCAAGCATTCCTAAAGAGATAGAATTTTGATCAGTTGCAAAGCTTGTTGGAATATTCCCGGTTTTTGAAAAATCATACTTATAATACAAATCACCCGATCCCGAAATCTCTAATGGAGTTGATGTTGGTGTAGTTTCCGCAGCTTCTTGAGCAAATGTCATTGAACTCGTTAGCGCCAAGGCTAAAATAGTAATTACTTTTTTCATGTTTAATTAGGTTTAATTATTAATATTAGTTTGGCTTATTTAAAAAATTTAAACTTACAATGTGTTTTCAAATAATCGAAAAATATCATTTATAAAGTAAAAATTTCCTGCAGGTAAAACCTTTTCTACTGTGGCAAATCTATCAACTTTTATTCTGTCTAACTATAAAAAAAAAGCTTTTTTGAATTATTTTGGAAAGAATTATTGATAAGCAAAAAATGGTTGACGAAAAATACATAATCAATATTTATATTAAATTATTTTATCAGATATTTATTTATATATTTACATACACCCCCTTATTTTTTATATATTTTTATTTTTAAGATAAAAAAATCTATAAAAAATAGATTTTTTTATCTTAAAAATACTTATACCCCCAATTAATATAACATTAAAAAAATTTGTAAAATATATGCCAATAAATAATTATCTAAAAAACTGAAAGCTAATTATAAAAAAAATGTTTTTTTTAAGGTAAGAAAAAAAACAAGTTTAGCAAGCCATAAATAAAATAAATTTAAAGTTAGGAATAGCAAATTTATTTCCATTAAAAGATTAAAAAAAGGACCAATCGGGAAGATATTTTTCTCTCAAAAAATTAAATGTTAATTTAAATTTAAATTTAATACAATCTCTTTGATTCCATTACATAAATATTAATTTTGCACGAAATGAAATTAACTGCTCAAATACTATTATTATTTTTTATTAGTTTTCTTATTACACCAATTATCATTAGTGTAGTCGAGGAAAATGCAGACATATCCATATTTTATAGTTTTTCAGAAGAGGAAAAAGCGGAAAAAGAAATTAAAGCAATATTTAATTCTGATTTTGTGAACGTTTCTAACAATTTATCGCAGTTAAATTCAAGTTTAATACACTTCGAGAATTTATCCAAGCACGATAAAATTTTTACAAAAATATTTATTCCCCCACCTGAACTAGTTTAATACATCGCCGATTTTAATTTTTAAAATCTAAAGTTCCCATTTTATAAAAAATGGGACAAAAATCTATGTATTCAATTTTTAGTAAGGTATTATGACAAAAAAAATAAATCTTTTTGCCAACCTTAAATCTGATTTTGCTTCAGGTTTAGTGGTTTTTTTAGTGGCACTGCCATTATGTTTAGGAATTGCACTTGCGAGTGGAGCTCCATTATTTTCAGGAATTATTGCGGGGGTTGTTGGAGGAATTGTGGTCGGGGTTTTAAGTAAATCTCATATAAGCGTTTCTGGTCCTGCAGCAGGCTTAACGGCAATTGTGTTAACTGCAATTACTGATTTAGGTGCTTTCAATGCTTTTTTATTAGCCGTTTTATTAGCCGGAATTATACAACTTATTCTAGGTTTTATAAAAGCGGGTTCTATCTCAAATTATTTTCCAACTAATGTTATTGAAGGAATGTTAGCAGGAATTGGTGTCATCATTTTTTTGAAACAAATTCCACATGCATTTGGTTATGATAAAGATTATTTGGGTAATTTGGCTTTTTTAGAATCAGATGGTGGAAATACTTTCTCAGAATTATTTCAAACTTTAGGACATATTCAATTAGGATCAGTAATTATTACAGTAATTTCTCTTATAATATTAATTGCTTGGACTAAAGTTGACTTTCTAAAAAAATTAAAATTAGTTCCAGCAGCACTAATTGCTGTAATTGTTAGTGTACTTGTAAATGAGTTCTTCATAGTGTCAGGAAGCAGTTTATCCATAAAAAGTGAGCATTTAGTCACTTTACCGGTTCCAAATTCTATTGAAGAATTTAAAAGTATTTTTTTGTTTCCCGATTTTGCCGCCATTACCAATTCAAAAGTTTGGATTGTTGCTATCACCATTGCAGTTGTTGCCTCTATTGAAACTTTGTTATGCATTGAGGCAGCGGATAGAATGGATGCAAAAAAAAGATATACAGACACTAATGTTGAATTAAAAGCTCAAGGAATTGGTAATATAGTAAGTGCTTTATTAGGAGGTTTACCAATGACTTCTGTTGTAGTGAGAACTACTGCTAATAATTCGGCTGGAGCCAAATCAAAAATGTCGGCTGTAATTCATGGTGTTTTATTACTGATTAGTGTTGTGGCTATTCCAACTATTTTGAATAAAATTCCGTTAGCTACTTTAGCCGCTGTTTTATTATTAATTGGATATAAGCTGGCAAATCCTAAAACCATTAAGCACTTTTGGGAAAAAGGAAAATACCAATTCATTCCCTTTATTGCTACTTTGTTAGCAGTTGTTTTAACCGATTTATTAAAAGGTGTAGCCTTAGGAATGATAATCAGTATCATTTTTATTTTGAAGGGTAATATGCAAAGAGCATATATATTTAGAAAACAAGAATACCACAATGGCGATGTTATTCATATTGATTTAGCACAAGAAGTTTCGTTTTTGAATAAAGCTGCTATTAAATCAACTTTAGCTTCTATTCCAGAAAATTCTAAAGTAGAAATAAATGCTTCTGACACCGTTTATATCGCTCATGATGTTTTGGATTTGATAAATGAATTCAAAAAGATTAAATCCAAAGAAGAGAATATTAAAGTTAAATTAATTGGATTCAAAAAGGCTTATGGGTTGTTAGAAACTGGCGAAGAAGAAAAACATGTTTTTGTTGAGCATAAAAGTTAATAAAAAGAACCTATGAGACTAATTAAGATTCTACTTCCAATAATTTGCTTTTATAACCTTTCCTTTTCACAAAAATCGGATACCGGTAATTGGTTAATCTATTTTGGAAATCAAAAAATTAATCAAAAATGGAATTGGCATAATGAAGTCCAATATCGAAATTACAATTTTATAGGCGATACCAATCAATTGCTTTTGCGAACAGGTATTGGTTATAATCTTACTGAGAATAACAACAATTTATTATTAGGATACGGATTTATAAATACACAAAAATATGTGCCCAATTCGGATCAAAAAGTAGATTCAAATGAACATAGGATATACCAACAATTCATTACTAGACAAACTATTGGAAGTGTTTTTATTCAACACCGATATAGAATCGAAGAACGATTTATATCGGATGATTTTCAATTGCGTTTTAGATATTTTTTAGGAATTAATATTTCTATAAATAAAAAAAAGTTAGATGAAGGCGCTGTTTATATTTCTTCATACAATGAAATTTTTATCAATGCCGAAAGCCCATTATTTGACCAAAATCGTCTTTATGGTGCTTTAGGATATGTTATCAATAAAGATTTTAAAGTAGAAGTAGGTTTTATGGCGCAAACAAAAGAAAACTCTAATAGAAATCAATTTCAAATAATAATTTTTAACAATTTACCATTTTAAAAAATAAAAAAATAAAAAAATAAAAATATGAAAACATTAAATAAAGAAATGCAAGAAGCCATTACTCCTTCAATGGCTATAAAATTTTTAAAAGAAGGCAATAAAAGATTTATGAATAATTTAAAAGCGAATAGAAATCTTTTAGAACAAGCTAACGAAACTTCTGATAGTCAACATCCATTTGCGGTAATCTTAAGTTGTATTGATTCAAGAACTTCGGCTGAATTAATTTTTGACCAAGGTTTAGGCGATATTTTTAGCGTTAGAATTGCAGGGAATATTATAAATGAAGACATTCTAGGCAGTATGGAATTTGCCTGTAAAGTGGCAGGATCAAAAGTTATTGTAGTATTAGGACATACTAAATGTGGCGCAGTAAAAGGCGCATGTGACCATGTCGAAATGGGAAATCTTACAGCTTTACTAAGTAAAATTCAACCTGCTGTTTTTGATGAAAAAACCGAAACCGAAAATCGGAATTCATCTAATTCCGAGTTTGTTGAAAAAGTATCATCAATAAATGTTAAACGAACCGTGAATGCCATTATGGAAAGAAGCCCTATTCTAAAAGAAATGATTCAAAATGGTGAAATTAGAATCATTGGTGGAATGCATACTATTACAAATGGTGAGGTTACTTTTTATTAATAGTTAAAACAAAAAATTTGTTGTTCTCATAACTCATTTATTTCCATTTTATAGTTTTGAAAAAGAATAGCCATAAAAAAGTCGCCAAAATTGGCGACTTTTTCGATTTTAAAATATAAGTTTTGAACACTTAAACTTATTTCATAGATATTCTATTTGATATTAAAAGTAACACCACAAGAAAAGAAATTTCTAACGGTTTTGGTATCTTCAACTACTCCATAATCATTATTAGTGTATCTAACAAAAACTGGCAAAGCGTAATTCTCAGAAACTTTAAATTCTTTAGCAATATTCAATCCTACATTTGTAAATGTGAAACCTGCAACATCATTAGCATCAACACCATAATAACCTCCATTAACAACTACTGCGCCAACAAAAGGTCTGAAATCAATCCCTGCATTTTCTAAAGAATACGTATATCCAACTTCGGCATAACTAGAATAAGCTCTTTTTGTTGGATCATCATATTTAAAATCATTCCCTCCAATAATCGTATTCCATTGAAAATCCAATGGCACTCCTTTTTCAGAAAAGTCAAATAAAACAGAAAATTCCAAAGTCTGAGCTGAACCTTCTGAATAATCAAAATAGCTACTTTTTTCCCAATCCAAATTATTTTTAGTAGCTGGCCAATAATAATCGCTTAACATGATCCCTACAACTGGACTTATTTGATAGGAAATATTCCAATCGAATTCATTGTAAGCATCTGCAGCATTAGAAAAATTCGTTGTTGCCCATACTCCTACCGATAATTTATCTGTAAAAGCATAATTCATGTAGGGCTGGAAAGCCACTAAATCTCCATAATATTTTACACCCCTCCACAAATAAGGATAGACAACATCTACGGCCGCAGTGAATTTTGGTTCTGCTTCTTCCGCTTCGGTTGTTGTTGCTGGTGCATCTTGTGCAAATGTCATTGTACTGGTTAGCACTAATGCTAAAATAATTACTACTTTTTTCATGTTTAAATTGGTTTTTGTTATTAAATTGGTTTTCATTGTTAATTTGGATTTCATTGTTAATTTGAGTTTTGGTTAATTAATTATTTTTGTTTTCTTTATCATATATTTATTTTTAGATTAATACTTATTTTACTTTTTTATTTTATTCTACTCAATAATTATCGATTTCATATTCATAAATTCCTTCATCCCAATATCAGATAATTCTCTTCCATAACCCGATTTTTTTATTCCTCCAAAAGGAATTCGAGAATCAGAACGCACTAATGAATTGACAAAAACATTACCTGCTTCAATCCTTCTGGCTAATTTATATGCCTTTTCTCTGTCTTCTGTCCAAATGGCTGAAGCCAATCCATACCGATGATTATTTGCTATCGCAACTGCATCATTTTCGTCTTTTGCTCTAATTATTGTTGCCAATGGTCCAAAAGTTTCTTCCTGAAAAGCAATATTATTTGAATCTACAAAATCAATTAATGTGGGTTGGAAATTACAATTATCCTGCGCTCCTCCTACTAAAATTTTAGCGCCTTGTTGCAATGATTTTTCCAATTGAGAACTCAATGTATTTGCAAATTCCAGTTTAGCCAAAGGCCCCATATTGATTCCGTTTTGCAATGGATTCCCTTGATTTAAAGCATTAATTTTTTGGGCAAATAAATGAGCAAATTCATCACCAATTTTTTTAGAAACAATAAATCTTTTGGCACAAATACAAGCTTGACCAGCATTGAGCATTCGAGATTGAGTAGCTACAGTAGCTGCTTTTTCAATATCCGCATCGTCTAACACTATAAAAGCATCGGAACCTCCAAGTTCCATAACCGTTTTTTTTATGTGTTTACCCGCCAAAGACGCCACCGAAGAACCTGCCATTTCACTTCCTGTAAGTGTTACTCCACTCACAATGTCAGAGGCAATAATGGCTTCCACTTGACTGATGCTGATCGTTACTTGTTGAAAAACACCTTCTGGGAAGCCTGCCTCCAAAAAAGCATTTTCAATAGCTTTGGCACATCCCTGCACATTTGAAGCGTGTTTCAATATCGTTACGTTTCCCGCCATAACTGCCGGTGCAGCGTAACGCAAAACTTGCCAAAAAGGATAATTCCATGGCATCACGGCAAAAACAGCTCCCGATGGATCAAATACTGACAAGCTTTTGAAAGGGGTATCATAATAAACATCTTGCAACATTTTCTCGGCATTCTCGGCATAGAAATCACAATTTCCAGCCGATTTTTCGACTTCAGCAATTCCTTCGGATAAAATTTTACCCATTTCATTGGTAATCAACAAACCCAGTTCTTCTTTTTTTGCACGAAGAATATTAGCTAATTTTTGCATTTTGTCAGCTCGTTCCTGAAATGTGGTGTTACGCCAATTTTTAAAAGCTTTTTCGGAAAGTTCTATTTTTTGATTCAATTGTGCATTGGTCAAAACTTCGTGCTCGGCAATTACTGCTTGAGTATATGGATTTATAGATTTGATTATCATTCTTTCTCTTTTTATTGTTACTCTTTATGCATTTTAATAAATATCAAAAACTGCTGTTGCCATTCTTTTCGTGATTTGGCCATCCTTAAGAGCTTCTGATAAAATTAATTTTTGTGCCGTTTCGTTGTTTAAAACCTCATCCATCGAACGAATATTACCACAGGGTACATTATTACTTTTTAACTGATTCAATAGCATTTTACTATCTAATTTAGAAAATACTTTCTTTAATATCTCGTTTAATTTTACTCGATTTTGAACTCGCAAGGCATTGGTTTTAAACAAATTTAAAGCTTCACTTTTTTCAAAATACAGACATTTACAAAGCGATTCAAATTGTTTATCGTTTCCAACCGCGAGCACAATTGCTTTTCCATCATTGGCATAAAACGTTTCTCCATAAGGAGCAATATTAGGATGTAAACTTCCCATTCGCTGCGGAATTTCCCCACCCATTAAATAGTTTGTCGCCTGGTTAGCCAAAGACGAAAGTGCAGCATTATAAAGCGAAATATGAACTATCGAACCCAAACCTGTTTTGGAACGTTTCAATAAAGCTATTAATATTGCTTCCTTCAATTGATGTGCGGCGAGAATATCTATCAACGCAATCGGCATTTTCAATGGAACACCGCCAGCTTCTCCGTTGATGAACATAAAACCGGCTTCGGCTTGAAGCACTACATCAAAGGCTGGCGTTTCGTCATCGATACCATAACCACTAATTTGTGCATAAATCAGTTTTGGAAATTTTTTGCGCAAAGCAATCGCATCCAATCCTAATTTTTTTGCTGATGACGGTTTGAAATTGGAAATCACGACATCAGCCGACGCAATGTGATTCATGACAATTTCAAAATCTTCTGCCTCTTTTAAATCGGCCCAAACAATAGTTTTGTTGTAATTCACGCTACTATAATAGGCCGATTGTGTGTTCTCTTTTTCCTTTTCCAAACGCCAACTCCGTGTTACATCCCCATTATTCGAAGGGTTTTCAACTTTTAAAACAGATGCTCCAAGTTCAGCAAAGAACATTCCAACAGCTGGGCCAGCCAAAACTCCTGCCAGTTCTACTACTTTTAAATCAGCAAATAATTGTTGTTTTACCATCTTAGAACAATGAATTCATTGACGAAATAATTAGTGATTTTCACTTAATTTAGTATTTGGATCCAAAGGCCAATACATTAATACAGAACAATTTCCGCTTCGTGGGTCGTCCAAATAATCGAATAATGGTTCCACTAAAATAAATCCACATTTGGTTTGAGCCGTAACGGTTGGATCAATGATTTCGCCTTTTATTAATTTCTCGCAATATTCGGCAATAGTCATTTGGTCTTTCACTTTGTCAAATCCAATTGGCATTCCAGCTGTCATTTGACCTTTTTTTTCCAATTGTTTTGCCACCTCCTGACGTGCATTGTAAATTTGTCTTCCAATTCCTTTTCCTTGATAATCAGGATGAACTGAAACGTCTAATCCGTAAAGCCAATCCGCTTTTGGATCGTGCGTTCCCAACCATAAATTATCTGAAATCTCCAGAAAAGTATGATGTCCTTTATGGTAATTTTGCATCAAAGTTGTTGTGGCCGCAATAACTCTATCGCCATCTAATACAATCATTTGTCCTTCAGGAAAAATCTCCATATGCCTTTTATATTGCTCTTCCGTCATCAACTCTTCTTCTGATAAGGTCGGAAAAACAATTTTTTGAAGTTCGGCCTCTTGTTTTGCGTATTCTGGCCTGGCGGTTTGCAAAATGTATTTACCTAAAATTTCTTTTTTCATAATTAGAAGTATTTATACCTGATAGGTTTTAAAAAACGGTCAGGTTAATTATTATTACATTCCTCCGTAACTGATTAATTTTAATTCCAAGTATTCTTTCAATCCTTCGGAACCAGATTCGTGACCTATTCCGCTACTTTTTATTCCTACGAAAGGTAATTCAGTTCCGTGAGCTGCCCATTCATTGATTCCTACCATTCCAAACTCCAGATTTTCAGCATAGAAATTAGCCGTTTTAATATGATTCGTAAATACGTAAGAAGCCAAACCATATTCAGTATCATTTGCCCATTCGAGGACTTGTTCTTTGGTTTCGAAAGGAATCACGATCATCAAAGGACCGAATATTTCGGTTTTGATAAAAGCCTGATTTTGTCTGGCTTCAATCAAAGCCGGATGAACGAAAAATCCTTTTTCAGAGGCTTCTCCTCCAATAAGAATTGTTGCTCCTTCGCTTTTTGCTTTTTCGAGCATTGCCAAGGAATGTTTTTGCTGCGTTTTATTTATTAGCGGCCCAACAAAATCAATATTTCCACCATTAATTCCAGTTTTCAATTTCGAAATATCCTCTTTTACAATAGAGACAAATTGATTAAAAATGTCAGTCTGCACATAAAAACGTTGTGGCGACACACAAACCTGGCCACAATTTCTTAGTTTAGCAACAATTGCTTGATGCGCAATTGCTTCAACATCTACGTCTTTTTCGATAATTACCGGAGCGTTGCCACCCAGTTCAAGTGACAATTTGGTCGATGTTTTGGATGCGCCATCCATCAATATTTTTCCAACACGGGTACTTCCCGTAAAACTTATTTTTTTTAATAATGGATTTTCAATCATCTCCGTTCCTGTGGATATAGGTTCCGTGTTGATTAAGTTGAAAACTCCTTTTGGTATTCCAGCTTCGTGCAATGCTTTTGCCATATTAAAACTGGACAAAGGTGTAAATTCAGAACCTCTCATCACCACGCTACAACCTGCAGCCAAAGCAGCCGCAACGGCTCTTGCAGGATTATAAGCCGGGAAATTCCAAGCTGTAATTACTCCCACAACTCCTAAAGGTTGGTAAATAACCATCGAACGTTTGTCGATTCTACTTGATGGAATAACTCTTCCATAACTGCGTTTTCCTTCTTCGGCAAACCATTCAAAAAGATTGGCGGAAACCTGCCATTCGCCACGAGATTCGAGCATTGGTTTTCCTGTTTCTAACGATGTTTCTTTGGCGAAAGCCTCAGTATTAGCACGCATATAATCGGCTGCTTTTTTTAGAATTTCGGCTCTGAAATAGGGCGTTGTTGTCTTCCAATCTTTAAAAGAAGCATCGGCTGCAGTAATCGCATTTTTGCAATCGGTTGCATTCCCAAAAGGAACTTTATCTAAAATTTCTTCGGTAGAAGGACTTTGCAAATCCCATGTCGCACCATTAATTGCGTCGCACCATTCTCCGTTTATATATTGTTTTCTCATTTTATTAGTTAATTACTTTTGCCAAATTTTAAAACTTTGACAAAGCTGTATTTATTATATCACTTCCTTTATAGTTTCTTCTAAAATAGTCAAGCCTTTTTCCAAGAGTTCATCTTCGATAAACAAAGGGCTCAATATTCGAATACAATTCCCATAGGTTCCTGAAGTGATGACAATCAATCCTTTTGCAAGACATTTATCGACAATTGCTTTTGTTGAAACACCATCGGGCATTCCTGTTTCTGGAATCGAAAATTCGATGGCCAACATTGCTCCCAAACCTCGAACATCAGTGATGTTTTTTGGATACAAAGCCTGCCATTGATTGAATTTTTCTCTAACCACTTTACCCACTTTTTCACCAGCGGCATTAATGTTGTTTTTTTGCATATAATTGATGCTTGCTAACGAAGCTACACAACTCAAAGGTCCACCAAGATAGGTTCCACCAATAAGTCCTGGTTTTATGGCATCCATAATTTCCTGTTTTCCAATAACGGCACCAATCGGCATTCCGCCACCCATGGATTTTGCCCAGGTGGACAGATCTGGAGTCACCCCATGATGCTCATAAGCCGCCCATTTACCGGTACGACCGAAACCAGATTGCACCTCATCAAAAATCAAGAAAATGTTATTTTCGGTACAGAATTTACGCAAATACTGCACGTATTTTTTTGAAGCAGTTGTAAATCCGCCTTCACCTTGTACTAATTCCAAGATAATTGCAGCCGTTTGGGTAGCCGAAACAGTTGAAGAAAAAGTCTTGTGCAACTTCATAATCATCAAATCGTCGAATTCATCCTGAGACATTCTTTTGTTCATCGACGGTTTGTAATATGGGTATTCCAAACGATATACTTCGGGAGCATAAGGGCCTGCTCCTTCCTTGTATTTCACGTTAGATGTCAAAGTCATTGCCATCATTGTTCTACCATGAAAAGATCCGTCATAACAAATAATTCCGGCTTTTCCCGTTACGGCACGAGCAATTTTGACAGCATTTTCTACCGATTCTGCACCAGATAAAGTCAGCATTGCTTTTGTCGAATCGCCGTGTGGTAATAGTTCACACAACTTTTCGGTCAAGTCTAAATATTGCTCATATACGGAAACGTTAAATGAAGCGTGGATAAATTTATCCGCTTGACTTTTTATGGCTTCAATAATTTCAGGCACACCGTGACCGGCATTATTTACGCCAATTCCGCCTGCGAAATCAATCAATTCATTGCCGTCAGCATCAATGATTATAGAACCTTTGGCAGATTGAATACTTGATGAATTGAAAATTCCCAAAGCGTTTGGAACGCTATTTTTTCTTCTTTCGTAAAGTGTATCGGTATTTTTCATCATTATTTGCTTGATAATTTTGCTAGTTCTAAATCTGGCTGGGCAAATTTGTAAATTTTCATGTACATATTAGTTTTGGTATCAAAAATCCCATCCATAGTATGAATTTTATCTACCAATAATTCGTTTAAATGTTCCATATCGCGGCACATTACATTGGCTTCGATGTCAAAATCTCCTGAAACTAAAGCCAAGAAACTTATTTCAGGTAATTTTTCTAAATCTTCTAAAATGGAGTTCATACGTGATTTTGGTCTAACCGAAATCAATATACTCGCATAGGCATTGAACCCAATTTTGTTTGGATCAACCCTTCCTATAATTTGTAACGTTCCGTCTTCGACTAAATTAATATAACGGTGACGAATCGTACTCACGGCCACATTAATTTCTTTCGAAATTTCAGTAAAAGACATTCTACCGTCTTTTTGAAGCAATTTTAATATTTGATAATCTAATTCGTCATCTAGTGCGCTCATCTATTTTTTTCTTAATCCCTTCAGGGTTGAGTTAAATTTTATATTTTAATTCTCCGTTTATCCAAGTTTCCAATACTAAAACTTTAGAAACATCTTCTATTTCTAACGGATTCGTGTTCAAAACAATAAAATCAGCTACTTTTCCTTTAGAAAGACTTCCTTTTATATGTTCTAAATTATCGGCAATGGCACTTCCAAGTGTGTATGCTTTTAAGGCTTGCTGGAAACTAATTTTTTGGCTTTCACCAATGACAAAACCATCGGCAGCTTTCCGCGTTACCGCCGTTTCGATATTCACCCAGGGATTAATTTCTTTCACCACGGGACCATCGGTTGATAATGCCAAATTTATTCCGTTATCCAAAACGGTTTTGCAAGGATAAACCACATCTAATAATTCGTCCGGCAAAGTACTTTTGAAATTGTTTGCCAATTCATAAATGAAAATCGGCTGCATTGCGGCAGTCATATTCATCGTCTGAAAATCTTTTATATTTTCATTGGATAAAAACCCAACGTGTTCTATTCTGTGTTTTAAAGTGTTGTCAATTTTAAATAAATCGCGATAGACTCTCAATGTCAAATCGATTGCCTGATGGCCAATGGCGTGAGTCGCCACCGAAAATCCTTTGTCCACCGCTTCTTTGGCCGTTTTGTAAAACTTGTCGTAATCCAAACGCAAAACGCCTTTGTAACCCTCCGTGTTTTTGTAAGAAACATTGATTGCGGCAGTGGCCGAACTCAAGCCTCCGTCCGAAAAAAACTTAACGGTTTTAATTTGCAAAAAATCCGATTCATATCGTTCTGGTAAAACTTGAATTTCGTCGCTTCCATCAGGAATTCGAAGCGGAAAAACATTCATTCTTACTTTTAATAATCCTTCTTGATCTAGCTTGATGTAAGCAGCTAATAATTCTTCGTTTGCAGCAGGGTCAGTTGCGCTGGTAATTCCCATACTCAACAAATAATTATGTGCTTCGAGAATCATATTTTTGTATTCGTAGAAAGTAAAAGCGGGAATATTGTTCATTATCAATCCCAAAGCTCTTTCGGTGAAAATTCCCTGTAAACTACCGTCTTTATTTTTGCGTATTTCTCCTCCAAAAGGAACTTCGGTAGTTTCATCAACTTTTGAAATTTCGATGGCTTTTGAATTGGCAATTCCTATGTGAGCACAGGTTCTTATCACAAATACAGGTCTGTCGGAAATCACTTCGTCAATATCTTCTTTGGATGGCAATCGTTTTTCTTCGAGTACCATTTCATTGACACCACGCGCCATTATCCAATTCGATTTTGGGTTTTTTTGAGCGAAATCTTTTAATTTTTCTTTGAATTCAATTATAGATTTTACGCCTCGAACATCGAGCATATATGTTCGTAAATGCCCAATTTTCCATACATGAATATGAGCGTCATTCAAACCTGGAACGATTGTTTTTCCTTGAAAATTGATTTCTTCCGAAAAGGAATCAAATTGATTTCTCAAATCGGATTCAGTTCCTATGGATTCAATTTTTCCAGAATTATTAATTACTATGGAATCTGCTTTAGAGAAAGCAGATTCCATAGTAATAATATTGGCATTATGGATTAATTTGAAAGTCATTTATACTATTTTTTTTCGCAAAAAGGCAAATTACCAAAGTTTCAATAAACAATTAAATTACACTCTTTCCGCTAAAACGTCTGTAATTGCTTGTTCAATCACATCCATTCCTTCATTTAATTGTTCGTCAGTGATTACAATTGGAGGCAAGAAACGGATACAATTTGTATATAAACCGGCACGAATTAGTATCAAACCATTGGAAACACATTTTTTGATTACTGCCATAGCAAAGTCCATGTCTGGTTCTTTGGTTTTTCGATCTTTTACAAATTCAACAACAAGCATCGCTCCTATTCCACGAATGTCTCCAATGATTGAAAATTTATCTTTCATTGTAGTCAAACGACTTGTAATAATACTACCAACGTGAGTGGCTTTTGCTAAAAATTCTGGAGTGTTGATTTGTTTTACAGTTTCTAAAGCCGCAACTACAGCTAGTGGACTTCCAGAATACGTTCCTCCAACTCCACCTAAATGTGGTGCATCCATAATATCTACTCTTCCAGTGGTTGCACTAATTGGCATTCCTGAACCGATAGATTTAGCCATCGTTACAATGTCTGGAATTACTCCAGAATGTTCGATAGAGAGAAATTTTCCTGTTCGTCCTGCTCCTGCTTGAACCTCATCAGCAATAAAAACAATACCGTGTTCATCACACACTTTTCTTATTTTTTCAAGAAACCGTTTTGGAACTGGAATAAATCCACCTTCTCCTTGAACTGGCTCGATTATGATTGCTGCTACTGCAGAAGGATCAACGTGTGAAATTAGATTTTGGTCAAAACGCTCAATACAAAAATCGATGTATTCTTCTTCGGTCATACTATCTGGTTTTCTGTACACATTTGGCGAATGAAAACGGTAAATATCCGGAGCGAAATTTCCGAAACCTCTTTTGAACAAACCATATTTACTGGTCAAACTCAAAGTAAGCATTGTACGTCCGTGATACGCCCCTTCGAAACAGATTACGGCTGGTCGTTTGGTAAAATATTTAGCTGTTGAAATTGCATTTTCTACTGCTTCTGAACCAGAACAAGCCAATAAAGTTTTCTTAGGAAAATCTCCTGGAGTAATAGCGTTTAACATTTCGGCAAATTCAATGTATGGTTCAAAAGTAGTTACCAATGCACCTGTATGGATGTATTTGTCCATTTGATCTTTGATGGCATTAACAACACCTTCAGGTCTATGTCCTAAATTTACCATCCCGATTCCACCTGCAAAATCAATTAATTGATTTCCATCGACATCCCATACTAATGCACCTTCGGCTTTTTCCACAACTACTTCTGTAGATTTACCTAAACCTGCAGGCAATGCTGCCATTCTTCTTGCTAATATTAAAGCACTTTTTGGACCAGGGATTTCTGATACTTTTTTAATATGTTTCATTTCTTATTTATCTACAGTTTTTTAATAATTTATGGGTGTAATTTGGTTTTGATTTTGGAATTTTTATAATTTAAAATTAGGATCTACTGGACGATACATTAATATACTACCATATCCAGATTCAAGATCATTGATATAATTGTATAAAGGTCTAATCCATCGGAAACCAGATTTTCTTTGCGGAGTTATTGTAGGATCTGTAAACTTGTTTATTTCCAAAGCGTAACAATATTCCTCAATGGTCATTTTATCTTTAAATCTTCCGTAACCAATTGTCATTCCGGCTATAATCTGCCCTTTCAATTTCAATTGCTTACAAACTTCATTTCTTGCATTATACATTTCTGTAGAAAGCCCCAGTCCTCTGTATTCTGGTAAAACACCCATGTCAATTCCGTACATCCAATCACCGCCATCTACTTGAGCATTGGTAATCCATAAATTGTCCGTTTCTTCTAAAAAAGTACTATCGTGTTCTGGAAAGTTACATCTGAAAGTGCTAGCAGCAGCAACAATTTTTCCGTCTTCTTCCACAACTATTTGTCCTTCAAAAAAGACCTTGATATGATTAGAAAAATGATCTCTAGTCATTATTTCAGACTCATCTAAAGTAGGATAACACCTAGATTGAACGTACTCCATCTGAATTGCATCAGCTGGAGTAGCGGTTCTCACTATGAATCTATTTTCTAAAATACTTTTAAAAATCATTCCTTAAATTATAATATAAACCCAGCTATAAGGTAAACTACAGATGAAGCTACAAAAATTATTATTTGATAAGGGAATTGAGAAATTCCATGTTTCATCATATCTACTTTACAAGATTGGGCTGTAAGCACTCTATTATCAGAGAAGAAGCAAGCAGCTGCTCCCCAAACTGTTCCAGAAGCCAAAGCTCCTTGTGTTAGCCAAAAGTCAGCATGAAATTGAGCTGATAAAATAGCCGTTGTAGGAACAAGAATTGCATAAATTCCCCAATTTGAACCCGTTGCCCAGCAAATCCAAGCCACCAATGCAAAAACCACAAATGGCAATGTAGAACCGTTTAACCAACCAATTCCTTCTAGGTGTGATGCAACAAACTCATTGAATCCTAACCCATTTTGAACATCTTTTAATAAATAAGTAAAGCCTAAAACCGCTAATACAAAAGTTATAGTTTCAAGACCTTTTACAAAATTGTCTGAGATTTTATGGAAATCAACGATTTTAAATATCAAGAAATACAAATAAACAAATACACATGCTGTTGCGATACCTCTTAATGCATCAATATTTCCAAAAATATAATTTATATCGAACTCAAAAGAAGGTCCCCAATAATCAAAATCAAAAGGATAAGGAAAAACAGTACACCAAATAAGTACTATTAAAGGAAGTAAAAAATAGATAACTTTACCTTCTTTTTTATCCTTTTTATTAGTTTTTACTTTTTTCTCTTCGATAACAACAGCAGCTTCTGCGTCTTTTATTCCTTTAAAATCTGGAAGAAGCTCATAAACTACCAAAGCTCCAAGAATCAAGGAAATCCAAGCCGAAAAGTTATACGGAATAGTATGTAAAAATGCTTCAATAGGACTTGATATTACTTGTCCAGCACTATCAAGAACTCCTCCTTCAATTGAAGTCAATTGAGTTCCGTAAAAAATTGTCCAAGTTGAAATTGGGAAAATAATTGTTAACGGCACACAAACAAAACTTAATACCAAAGCAAGTTTATCTCTAGAAACTCCGAATTTATCAGTTATAGGTCTCATCGTATTTCCTACAGATAAAGCACTAAAATAATCATCCAAGAAAAAGAAAAAACTTAACCAATAGGTCATCAATAAAGATTGTTTTTTAGTTTTTACATGTTTTTCAGAATATTTACCCACTGCTTTAATTCCGCCAGAAGCAACAACCATTTGAACAAAAGCGCCATACAATATACATACTAATATTACCCATATTAATCCTCCATCATGAGCATCTCTTGCTATTGACGAAAATAATCCGTCAAACATATTTAAAGGAAAAATCATTCCTTCTCCTTCTGGAAACCATTCTGCGGATCCACCTTGTTGTGCTAAAAGCACAAATCCAATTGCGCAACCTATAATAAGAGGTTCCAATGCCTTTCTGGTAATGATTGCTATTCCTAAAACAGTAAATGCAGGAACTAGCGCATGCCAATTGATAAAATAACAAAGAACTGCCAATAATAGTAGGGCAACTCCAATAATCGTCGAAACTGATTTCATTGATTTCATTCTAATTTTGTTTTTGGTTAATAAATAATTAATAGATATTGGTTAATTTTTAAAACCATATTGACATTAAATTACGCAATCGTTATAATTGTAAATAAGTTAATTTATATATGATTTTGTTGTAAATCTAACAATATTTTTGATACTGACAAAAATTATTGTTTTTTTTATTAAAAATTGTATATTTGAAAAATATATAAATAACTTAATTATGATATTCAACGAAGTAAAAAACTTTATAAATGGGGACTTTAAATCCGGAAGTTCAAACAAAATTCATTCTGTTATATCACCTTTAGACGGAAGTGAACTAACCACATTCAAAGAATCTACAATGGAAGATTTGAATGAAATTGTTGATTTTGCAAAAAAAGCACAAAAAGCATGGCAAAAAGTTACCTTAAAAGAAAGGGTACAGGTTTTATATAAATACAAACAGTTATTGGAGAATAATAGCCCCGAACTCACTGAAATAATATATCAGGAAAACGGAAAAATTCACTCTGAAGCAAAAGCCGAAATCGACAAAGCAATCGAACTTACAGAATTTGCTTGTGCCATTCCTCAATTTGTAAATGGTGAAAATATGGAAGTAAGCAAAGGGGTCTATTGCTCATCGACTCGAAATCCTTTAGGCGTTGTAGCTTCGATAGTCCCTTTTAATTTTCCAAGTATGGTTCCGCATTGGACAGTAGTAAATGCAATTGCTCTTGGAAATGCAATGATTTTAAAACCTTCAGAAGCTGTGCCAATTAGCAGTCAATATATTGCAAAATTATTGAAAGAAGCTGGACTTCCTGATGGCTTATTCAACATTATTAACGGAACACAATCTACAGTTGAGAATCTTTGCGATCATCCAGAAATCAAAGCAATCACTTTTGTAGGTTCTACCAAAGTGGCGAAAATCGTTTATCAAAGAGCTAGCAACAATTTAAAACAAGTATTGGCTCTTGGCGGAGCAAAAAATCATATTCTTTTATTACCAGATGCACATCCAGATATGGCTTCGTCCAATATTGTTGCCTCAATGAGCGGTTGTGCCGGTCAAAGATGTATGGCTGCTGCAACCTTAATTGTCGTTGGGGATTGTGATGCCATTCTTGATAAATTAATTGGTGATGCCAATAAAATTAAATGTGGAACCACTTTAGGTGCGGTTATTTCGAAAGCTGCCAAAGATAGAATTGAAGGATATATTACCGAAGCGGAACAGCAAGGTGCCAAAATTATATTGGACGGAAGAAACACCGTTGTTCCCGGAAAAGAAAACGGATTTTATGTTGGACCAACTATTATAGACTATGCAACTGCAGATATGAAAATTGCAAGGGAAGAAGTTTTCGGACCTGTTCTAGCGATTGTTCGTGTGAAAACTGTAGACGAAGCTTTAGCTATTGAAAATGCAAACCCTTATGGAAATGCCTGTTCGGTATTTACACAAAGTGGCGGTATGGCGAATTATGTTACTGAAAATGCTTCGGCAGGAATGTGTGGAGTAAACATAGGGGTTCCAGTTCCAAGAGAACCTTTTGGTTTTGGAGGATGGAATGAGTCCCGTTTTGGTTCTGGTGATATTACTGGAAAAAGTTCTATTGGATTTTTTACCAAAGAAAAGAAAACAACTACCAAATGGAATCCTGAAGCAGGAACGAATTGGATGAGCTAAAAGAAAAGTTTTCAGTTATCAGTTATCGGTTGGCAAACCTTAAATAATTAGTAATATATTATGTTAGAAAAAGTTTCCAAAGTTGATTTTTCATATATTTATCAATTGTATATGAATCCCGAAGTAAATCCGTTTTTGTTATATGAAATGATGGATCAGGAAACATTCCAACCCATATTTGAAGATTTACTTAAAGAAGAAGTTTTATACCTATATAAAGAAAACACAAAAACAGTAGGGATGTGCAAACTCATTAGACTAAAACACAGAAACGAGCATATCTTTTATTTAGGAGGCGTAGCAATTCATCCAAATAATTTTGGAAAAGGATTTGGAAGAAAAATGATGCTTGAAATTATCGCTTTTTGCAAAAATAATTCAGTATTGAGAATTGAATTGAGTGTTGCCACTTCAAATGAAAAAGCCATTCGATTATATGAAAGTGTAGGTTTTGAAAAAGAAGGGGTTTTGAAAAAATTTACCTATTTAAAAAGTAAAAATGAATTTATTGACGAACAAATGATGGCAATAGTATTATAAAATTTAAGACATAAATAAAACAGAATCTAAGCAAAAGCTGATAATCACAGATTTTTAATAGTATAAAAATAAAACCAGCTTAAAATGGTTTTTATTGATGCCCGAAAAAAAAACAAATTATGACAAAAGAACAAATAATTTCCGACAGTAAAGAATTCAGTTTATTTTCCTGGTCAGCACAAGCAAGTGTAAATCCAATTGCTATCGAAAGAGCCGAAGGCGTGTATTTATACGAAATTGGGGGGAAACGAATCATCGATTTTTCGAGCGGATTAATGTCGGTAAATATCGGTCACGGTGACCAGCGTGTGACTGCGGCTGTTGTCGAGCAAATGCAAAAAGTAAGTTTCGTGACACCAACTTGCACTACAGAAATTCGTGCTAAATTATCCAGAAAACTAGCCGAAATCTGTCCGGGTGATTTGAACAAAGCTTTTTATACTTTGTGCGGAACTTCTTCTGTCGATAATGCCATTAAATTAGCCCGACTTTATTCTGGAAGACACAAAATCATTGGAAGATACAGAGCCTTTCACGGTGGTTCTATTGGCGGAATGTCCGTAGGTGGTGATCCAAGAAAACTGGCCAACGATTCACAACAAATGCCAAATGCAGTTCTTCTGGATGATCCCTATTATTACTTTGGAATGAATCATTTAGACGATGCAACAAAATTAAATTTAAGTTTAGAATATGTTGAAAGAGTCATTCACTTTGAAGGTAAAGCCAATATTGCTGCCTTTATTTTTGAAGGCGAAAGCGGTTCTTCAGGTTGTTTACATTATCCAAGCGGCTATTTAAAAGGCATCAAAGCCCTTTGCGAAAAATACGGAATCCTGTTTATTGCTGATGAAGTTATGAGCGGTTTTGGTAGAACTGGAAAATGGTTCGGATTTGAAAACCACGATATCATTCCGGATATGGTTTGTATGGCTAAAGGATTGACTTCTTCATACTTGCCACTTGGATGTTTAATGGTTTCCGATAAAATTGCAGCTAAATTTGAAAACTCACCAATGATGATTGGATTGACTTACAATGGCCATCCGGTCTCTTTGGCGGCAGCATTAGCTGTAATAAACATATACGAAAGTGACAAATTAATAGAAAACACTCGAAAAATGAGTGCGTATCTAGAAACTAAAATTGAGGAAATGAGAAGTAAGCACCCAAGTATGGGAGCTTTCAGAAATACAGGACTTCTGGGCTGTTTAGATATCTTGAAAAATAAAACCACAGGAGAACTTATTGCTCCTTATAATGCCAGCGGTGATGATTTGAAAGTAACGAATCTAATTGCTGCGAAAGTTAGAGAATTAGGATTGTATACTTTTGTGCGTTGGGGTTATATTTTTATCGCTCCTCCTTTGTGCATCAACGAAAAGCAAATAGACGAAGGCTTAGCAATTATCTCGCAAGCATTAAGCATTGCTGATGAATATGTGGTATAATGAAATTTAATTCCATAAAAATACCTCAAATAGTGTCACACTTTTTGGGGTAGTTTAAACTAGATTTGGAGTTTTTTTTAAAACTTATAAAAAACAATCTTTGTAAACGTTTTAACCTAAAATTATTTAGCTTCAAAAATAAAATTAATTGAGATCTTAGCATTATCGGCAATTTTACTTTTTACTAAACTAGGGATTTCAATAGCGTAATCTTGTAGTTTTACTAGAATAACGCTCACTACATTAATTTTTCCAGCATTTTGAGCAAGACTAATTTTAGTTTTAATTCTTTTCGTTACTCCATGCATAGTTAATTCTCCCTCTAAATCAAAGACCGTTTTAATTGATGATAACTTTGAGACCTCAAAATCTATAATTTCCCCTTTGAAAGTTGCTTTTGGAAATTGATCACTTTCGACATAGTTTTCATTAAAATGCTCTTCCATCAAAGGAATTTTAAACCTAAAACCTTTCACTAATACTAAAACAGCAATTTCGCCTGTTGCAGCATCAAAAAGACAAGAAGCAGTATTATGCTTAGCTGCAATTTCTTCAAAGGAAGGCATTGAAGCTTCAAATTTAATTTCTCCAGAACGAGTTATCATCTTTTGAGAAAACGAAACAGTCGATAAAATCAAACATAAAAGTAAAGTTTTATTCTTTATCATAGCTATTGAATTTTAATTAGGATATCCGTTTGCTGCCCATTTCTTGATGATATTTATATTGGTCTGAGGCATTCTTCCGCTTTGTGGCATAACTGCACCACAGGATTGATCATCAATTCTGCAAATTACAGCGCCATTTTCAGTAGCATCCCTTAGTTGGACATAAGTTTCCATTATAGGATATTGCTTTCCTGCTGCACTATGACAGGAAAGACAGTTATTCCCAATAATAGGTTTAACATTCGAAGTGTATGTCGGATTAGCAACTTCTCCTGAAATTTCATCATAAGTTGATGAATCACATGAAAACCCAACATAAAAAGTAATCATCAGAATAAAAATAATTTTTAAAGTTTTCATATTTAAAATACTCTATATAAGTTAAACCCAAAATAAATTCCTTTACCATCCGTAATTCCGGTGGCGTTTGTAAAATAAGTAATGTCGTTCATCGCTTGGCTATTCGAAAAAACCAATTGAAATACATGACCTCCAGTTTCTATGTCTAAACCAATTGTAGCTGGATTGTGATACAAACTTGTTTCCCTCGCGTTCAGCCTAAAAGTGTATTCCATATTAAGACTAATCCTTTTTGATAATTTATATCTTCCACCAAGTGCTAAAAGAAAGTCATCCGATTCTTCAAACATGGGTTCATACAAATTTTTATGAATATAAATTGGATTCAATTCCATAGACAAAGAATTCGAAAATTTTCTAGAAATTGGCAATTGCGTACTAAAAGCAAACCGATTAGATGTTTTCAATAGCGGAAATTCATCCTCACTTAACTGGGAATTAATATCCATCGTATTATAACCCACAATAGTTACCGGAAAACCATTCACTTCTTGATTCGCAAATTTATATTTTGCAGTGAACTCGTAATTTTTATTTAAGGTGTGGCGAGAAAACCCAACGGTTAACCATTCTGTCGCACCGTAAAGACCGCCAATTTTACTATTAGCATTATCGAACCCAAAGAAGTTATCAAAACCTTCTGTTAAATCTCCAAAACGATGTGCTACTATAAAATACCATTCTCCTTTCGAAGCCAGTTTCGTTGATTGCATTGTACAAACTTGCAATCCTTTGAAAGCAGCTGTTTCAATTTCTTTTTTAGAAATTGTATCTGTATCCAACTCTTTGAACAAATCATCTTGTGCATTAACAATACTAAAATAAAAAATAAAAAATAATGAGAACGCAATTTTAGATAAATTCATTTTTAATTCAATTTTACTATTAAACATTGATCTAATTTTAACTCTTCTAATAGGTCATCATAACCCGTAACTCTTCCTTTTATTTTTACTTGACTATTAAGTACTATCTGTTCCGATACTTGCAATTGACAAGAAACTTTGCCGTCTAATGTAATGACATTATCAGTCACACTGGTAACTTTTCCAGTAACCTCAACCGCTTTGTTCAAATATTTTTTTGTTGCCATTTCAGTATTGGCAGAAAACTCTGCAAAAACATCGCTTGCCGATACACTAAACTCAGATGTTTCTTTTTCTAAATCTCTTGCACCGCCAGTCATTATATAACTATAAGAAAGAAATCCCACAATAAGTATAACTGCAAATAACAAGATAATTTTAAGTTTTTTATCCATAATTTTAAAAAAAATAGAGTTTACAATAAAATAAACTCTATAAATTATTGATTTATATTTTTCTAATTCACAATAACTTTTTTCCAAGATTTTTCAGAATCGTTTTGCAATTCTAAGAGATACACCCCTGACTGCATACCATTCACATCAACTGTAACTTCTCTGGCATCATCCATCACGTCAATTGTTTTAACCAAAGAACCTGTTTGATTGTAGAGTTTTACTTTTGATAAATTAGTTCTGGTTTTAATATAAAATGCTCCCGACGCAGGATTTGGATAAATTGATGTTGCGTTTAAAGAAAAATCTTCAACTCCAAGAGTGCTAAAGGTTCCTGATGCAAACCCTCTATTACCACCGTGATTAGCTAGCGATGTACTTATCGAACCGGAGCGCGCCCAAGCTAAATCAATAGAATTGGTAGAAGCGTAGGGCAATTGAAAATCATTAGAATCAGAATTTGTTAAATCTCTTTCTAGAGTTAAGGTTCTAACACCGGTTGCAACAGTATTGCTTACTGTTGACCAATTTTGACTAGAATCAGTGGCTGGAGCCGCATACCCAACATAATTTCTATCAGACAATGCAGTAGTATAAACAAGAACATCGCCGTCTTGCATTCCAAAACCCGATTGAACACCTAAGCCCAATCCAAACCATCTATCCGAAGGACCACTTAAAACCAAAGTTACTTTGGAAGTATCATTATTCAAAGTAAAATTAGCCGTAAAATTAGAACCAAGACTGATATCTCCCGTCGACTTTGATTGCGAAAATGCAGATAAAACCAAAAAACAAAATAATAGGCTAGTAATTTTTTTCATAGTAATTTATTTTAATAGGTTTATAATTTCTTCATTATTAGAAAAAACAGCATATTCAAAAGCTGTTTTGTTCTGTTTGCATTTAATTTCTTTGCTGGCTCCCGTTTTTACTAATTTTTTGACCATTTCAACATTTTTAAATTGAACGGCAAGCATTAAAGCTGTTATTCCATTGGCATCTGTTAAATCGAGATTTACACTTTTATTAAATAGTTCGTCAACCAGTTGAAATTGATTTTTCATTACACAAGCCATTAAAGCCGTTCCATTTTTAGAAACATAATTCAAATCTGCTTGATTGTTGATCAAAAATGTAGCAACTTCTTGATTTCCTCTATAACAAGCCAAAATGAGCATACTTGATCCATTATCATCAACTGCATTGACTATGCTTTTATCTTTATCAAAAAGCAACTTTATTTCAGATAAACTTCCTTTTCTAGCTACATCAAAACAACTATTGTTTTGGGAAAAAACTACATTAATAGCTAGTAGCAAAACTAGTAGACACTTTTTTTTAGACATATTTACTATTTAATTAGCCAAATTAGTTAATATTGAAATTTATTTATGATAAACATTTGTTAATTTAATGTTAGTAATTTTCAAGCACTCAAATACAAAATTAGAATAAGAATTTGTACTATAATACTGCTTATTCCTTACCCGTTGGGTGTAATTAAATTATTTGATTTTTAATATTGTTTATTGGTCTATCAAAAATGAATTTATTTACATATTGAACCAATGTTAATGCTGTTATTTTTGCTAATATTCTTGTTTTAAATCCTTCAAAAGATTTAGCGTAATTGTTTCTAATTTTGAACTGGTCACATAATTGAGAAAATAATGTTTCAATTCTTTTTCTTGATTTTCTAAAGATATAAGCCTGTGGTTTATAATCTATTTGATTTTTTCTTTTTGGTGGTTCTAATTTGATATTTACCGTTTGAAACAAATCCAATTGAATAGTTTTTGATAAATAACCTCTATCTCCAAGTAGCACACAATCAGACATTTGTTGTTTTATATTCTTCAAAAAATGTACATCATGAACTTCTGCTTTTGTAATATCTAATGAATGAAAAATACCTGATACAGAACAAACTCCGTGAAGTTTATAACCATAAAACCAAGTGTTTTGTGAAGCACAAAATCCTTTTGATGGAGCTGCCTCAAACTCTTTTTTACAGATTTTAATTCTTCGATGAAGAGCAAATTTGCAAATCTCTAAGGGCATACTATCAACAATAAAGTAATCTTCAAACTCCAAAAAACGAGATGCTAATTTTAACCTAACTTCTTCTGAAAATAAAAATAATTTTCTTCTTCTTTTATTGAACTGACTTCGCTCAATTAAATTTGGAATTTGACTAATGTCTACCAATTTAAACAATGAGTTTTCACTGTCAATCGACATAAATTCAGCTGTCAAACTCAATGCAATAATCTCTAAATCAGACATTTTGTTCTTTCGACCAACTCCAGATTTATATTCTAATTCACAATTCAAAGAACTTATAACTTCTAAAACTCTTAAATAATTTTTAACTATATTTGTCATAAATATTGGTTGTTTAGCGACTTCAAGATACTGAATTTCAGTGTCTTGACCAACATTTAATCAATTTATTTTACTTTAAATAATTGCACCCAACGGGTTTATTCCTTATAAAATTTTAAAAAAAACTAAAATAGCAGTGCTTAAAATAATTCAAATTCAAATTATCGATTTCAAAAAACCAATAACCCAAACTCCATTAAAGTATTCACGGGTTTCGAATACCAAAACAATTCAAAATCTTTAAATCACTTTCGAAATGAGTTTTAAACTCCTGAAAAAGAGAAGTTTTAGTATTTGAAATCTATAAATTTTAAAATTTAAACTCCAATTGAGTATTAGGGTTGTTTAATCTTCCACTTTTGCGTTTGCCAAAAAGTTCAACATGAACGATATTCATTTGATCTTCGAAGATGTCACAAAGAATACTGTCCTCTATTTTTATTTTTTCAAAAGGTTTTGCAGGTTCTATTTCTAAATATACATTGACAACCTCTCGATCAATTTCGAAACCTATATACTTTTGGGATTGTTTTTTATCGTTTATTGCGATTTGCAAATGATTTTGCATGTATTGCTTTATAATAAAATCCATTTGGTTGTGCAAATCAGGAGCAGTAAAATCAATTTTGGTTTTGTTTTGTTTGCGCAGTGCATTTTCAAAATCATCGGCATATAATTTACATAAAATCTCAATACTTTTTTGTTTGCTATTAAATGATATTTCTGCAGTACTTACGTGTAATGGATGAATATCAAAAGTGTTAAAAGAATGGAAACCAAATAATAAAATGAAGAATAATACTGTTTTTGAGTATAAAAAATACATGATAAATAATATTTTTGCTAAATGAATAAAAATACAATACTTTTATCGTCCAAAAGTAATAAATGCTAGCCAATAAAACAGAACTTAAATGCCATTAGAAGATTTTTTATTTTATTTTCAAATAGGCTGGTCACACATGGTGAGCTTTGATGCACTCGATCATCAATTGTTTATTCTGAGTTTAATAGCCATATACACTCTTTCCGATATTAAAAAAATTATTATACTAGTTACCGCCTTCACCATCGGTCATTCGATAACTTTAGTTTTAAGCGTAATAGATGTTTTTCGCTTGCAAAGCAACTGGGTTGAATTTTTAATCCCGTGTACTATTGTTATTACAGCGTTGAGTAATATTACAAAAATAAAATATAGAACCAATTTAACTACTATTAAATACTTTTTAGCAATGGGTTTTGGATTAATCCACGGTATGGGTTTTGCAAATACCATACGCATGATTTTGGCTAAAGATCAAATTATTGGATGGGGTTTATTGGGTTTTAATATAGGTTTGGAAATTGGGCAATTATTTTTTGTAGCCTTTCTTCTATTTTTTACAACATTAGCTCTGAAATACTTTAAAGTAAAAAAATCCAATTGGGTATTATTTATTTCCGTTGCCATATTTAGTCTGTCATTACAAATGGCTATAAAACGAATTCCTTTAAATTAATAATAATAATAATAATAATAATGAACAAATTTACAAAAACAGTGTTGCTGATGACTTTTATAAGTCAGGTAACAATGGGACAAAATATTTTAAATAATCCGGGAAGTAATCACGGAAATAAGTTTGAACAGTTGGGAAGTATTTTAACAACTCCCAATGAACAGCGCACTGCAAGCGGGGCTCCTGGTGCTAAATACTGGCAACAACGCGCGGATTATAACATTAACTGCGAACTAGACGAAAAAAACTTGACTTTAATCGGAAGTGAAACTATTACTTACTTTAATAATTCACCTGATGTATTGACCTACGTTTGGTTACAACTTGATGAGAATGAGCACAACAATTTAAAAAATGCCAACTATCAAAGCGCAAGTATTATGCCTACAAAAAGCAACAACACTTTGGTAGACAATAATTTAGAAAGTAAAAATCCAAACGACAACGGTGCGGGAATTAACATAGTAAATTTAACCGATGCTACAGGGAAAAAATTAAAATATACTATTAACAAAACAATGATGCGCATAGAAATTCCTGAATTAAAATCAGGACAGCAATTTGTTTTTAATGTTGATTGGAATTACAAAATTACAAATCGTATTGCAGATGGAGGCCGAGGAGGCTATGAGTTTTTTCCAAACGAAAAAAATTATATTTTTACAATGTCACAATGGTATCCTCGCTTGTGTGTATACAGCGATTTTCAAGGATGGCAAAACCATCAATTTACTGGAAGAGGTGAATTTGCATTAACTTTTGGTAATTTTAATGTAAAAATGACCGTTCCAGCCAATCATATCATTACTTCAACTGGGGAATGTACCAATTATAATACTGTATTAACACCCTTACAATTAGCTCGTTACCAAAAAGCACAAACAGCAACTACACCTTTAGAAGTAGTTACATTGGAAGAAGCCCTACTATCGGAACAAAACAATACAAATGCTAAAAAAACATGGATATATAAAGCCAACAATGTGCGAGATTTTGCTTGGGGTTCTTCTCCAAAATTTGTCTGGGATGCTATGTCACTAAGCATAAAAGACAAAAAAGTAATGTGCATGAGTTTTTACGGCAAAGAAGCTTATGGCTTGTATCGGAAATTTTCGACTCATGCTGTTGCACATTCTATAAAAACATATTCCGATTTTACAATCCCATATCCATATCCTGTAGCTCAAAGTGTAGAAGCAGCCAACGGCATGGAATATCCAATGATTTGTTTCAACTATGGCCGTACAAGTGCCGATGGCTCTTATAGTGAAAGTACTAAAAACGGAATGCTTGGAGTAATAATACACGAAGTAGGCCACAACTTTTTTCCCATGATAATAAACAGTGACGAACGCCAATGGAGTTGGATGGATGAAGGATTGAACTCATTTGTAGAATATTTAACAGAAGAACTTTGGGACAATAAATTCCCAAGTAAAAAAGGTCCCGCTTATACAATTGTAAATTACATGAAATTGCCTAAAGATCAATTAGAGCCAATTATGTCGAACTCTGAAAATATTATAAACTTCGGCCCTAATGCCTATTCTAAACCAGCTACTGGATTGAATATATTGCGTGAAACAATTATGGGAAGAGAATTATTTGATTATGCTTTTAAAGAATACGCAAAACGTTGGGCGTTTAAACATCCTACACCTGCTGATTTTTTTCGAACTATGGAAGACGCTAGCGCAGAAGATTTAGATTGGTTTTGGAGAGGATGGTTTTATGGTACAGATCCTTGTGACATTGCTCTAGAAAGTGTGAAATTTGCAAAAGCAGACTACACTCCCGTTGCTGTTGAAGATAAAAGAGATAGAAAGAACCGTAACGATAAACCAATGATTAATACTTTTGAAGATATTTCAAAAATTAGAAATCGCACTTCAAATGATTTGAAATTCTATACTGATATTGATTTAGATGCTAGAGATTTCTATTGGAAGTATGCACGTGGTTTGGTTGAAATAGATTCTACTTTGATACTGAAAAAAATGCCAGATCCTGAAATTTTACCCGCCGAAGAATTTACTGCCGAAGAAAAAGAAAAATATAGCAATATGTTCTTTTATGAACTTAACTTTGCCAACAAAGGAGGATTAGTTATGCCAATTATCGTTGAATTCACATTTAAAGATGGAACACAATTAATTGATAAAATTCCTGCGCAAATTTGGAGGCTTAATGAATTAAAAACATCAAAATTTTATGTGCATGACAAAGAGGTGGCTTCTATAAAATTAGATCCAATGCTCGAAACCGCTGATATAGATGTAAATAATAATGTTTGGGGAGCAGATACAGTTGAGCCATCGAAATTACAAATGTTTAAAGCACGTAATGGAGCTAAACCGGCTAGAGGACAATCAGCTGGACAAAACCCTATGCAGTTGGAAAAGAAATAGAAACACTATTTTTCTCATAAAATAAAAAAGCTGTACAACATTTATTTATTGTACAGCTTTTTTTATTTTCCTTTATTTATAACTTGAATCTAGCCTTCAATACTTATTCCATTTAAAAAAAGAGCAATGAATGATGCTTTTTTTTTAGAATACCAATAACCCAAATTCCATTAAAGTATTCACGGGTTTCGAATACCAAAACAATTCGAAATCTTCTAAATGAGTTTCAAAGTCGGATTTAATTTCTTGAAAACTATAGGTTTTAGCATTGGAAACCGAAATATTTTCGAGCATTTTTGCCAGCCATTCCCCTTCATTTTTGCCAGTTTGAATGGTAAAACTTTCTTTCTTGTCGTGAAAAGTCAAAGTCATCATTTCCCAAGAATTTCCTTTTTTGGATTTTGTGAAATATTCTACAATTGGCTTCCCTCCTAGCCAAATAATTTTTGCAGTTAGTTTTGTGTTAAATTCTTGATCTTCTTCCAAAGCATTGGCAATAAAATCGGGACGGACTTTTGTTTTCGGGATTTTAAAGTCGAACCATTCCTGCAATTCGTAGTCAAAGCAAATCCTGTGCATAAAATTGAATAAGGATTTCTTTAATCCAAAACTGAATTTGTCGTGATCAATTCCTGTTTTATCAACATAATTAATATCATTATTTGCGAAAGTTCCAATAATTTCTGTTTCTTTCACAACACCAAATTTCTCCGGATGCATTCCCACAGGACTGTGCGCCGTCATCGCAAATTGATGCCAAAAACCCGATTGCAAAACGCCAATTTCAAACAATTGTCGCACAATTTCTAGACTGTCTATCGTTTCCTGAACCGTTTGCGTTGGATAACCATACATCAAATAAGCGTGAACCATAATTCCGGCATCGGTAAAATTTCTAGTGACTTTTGCTACTTGTTCCACCGTCACGCCTTTGTCAATTAGTTCCAATAATCGGTCCGAAGCGACTTCTAGCCCACCAGAAACGGCGATACATCCCGAAGCTTTAAGTAGTAAGCATAAATCTCTTGTGAAACTTTTCTCAAATCGAATGTTCGTCCACCAAGTGACTGATAATTTCCTGCGAAGAATTTCGAGTGCCAGAGCGCGCATCAAAGCTGGAGGAGCTGCTTCATCTACAAAATGAAACCCATTTTGTCCTGTTTGCGCTATCATTTCTTCCATTCGATCACACAGTAAATTGGCTGCAATAGGTTCGTAAATTTTAATATAATCTAATGAAATATCGCAAAATGTGCATTTCCCCCAATAACAACCGTGAGCCATCGTGAGTTTGTTCCATCGACCGTCACTCCACATTCGGTGCATTGGATTCACAATTTCAATTACCGAAATGTATTTATCCAAAAGCAAATCCGAATAATCGGGTGTACCAACTTCTGATTGTTTATAGTCACTTCTTGTGGAATTGTTTTTATAAACTACTTTGTCGTTTTCAAGAAGGAAAGTTCTCTTGAATTCCCCTTCGACAAGCTTAGGTTGACAAACGGCTTCGAATAATAGTTCTACTGGTAATTCGCCATCATCCAAAGTGATATAATCGAAGAACTCGAAAACGCGAGCATCCGAAAGCGAACGCAATTCGGTATTAGGAAATCCGCCACCCATAGCAATTTTGATGTTTGCATGGTGTTTTTTTACATATTGAGCAGAACGAAAAGCTGCATATAAATTCCCCGGGAAAGGAACCGAAATCAAGAATAATTCGGGTTGGATGGTTTCTATTTTTGCTGCCAGAATCGAAATTAAAATATTGTCAATATAAGTAGGTTCTTCTTGTAAAGCCAAATATATTTCGTCGAAAGAATTAGCGCTTCTGCCCAAACGTTCCGCATACCGGCTGAACCCAAAATTAGCATCGACACAATCCACAATGAAATCCGAAATATCTTCGAGATATAGAGTGGCCAAATGTTTGGCTTTATCCTGCGTTCCCATTGTTCCGAAAGCCCAATCAGTATCTTCGAGTTGCGCAAACCGAGATGCTTCCGGCAAGAAATCTTCCTGACAAATTTGCAATGCCAATGTTGGATTTTTACCTTGTAAAAAAGAAATAACACCATCAATCGTTTTAATATATTCGTCTTGTAAAGCTAAAATACGGGAGGAATTATCCGAAATTTCGGAAACTTCAAACTTTAAACTTTTAACTTTAAACAAATTTTGAAGTCCTTCCTTCGAAAATAATTTTAAAATCACTTCTATACCCAAATCTGCTTGTGTTGCTGGAATATTTTTGGTGTTCAGAAAACCTTTGATATAAGCCGTTGCCGGATACGGTGTATTCAGTTGGGTAAACGGTGGCGTGATTATAAATACGTTGGTTTTCAAAGGAAATTGATTTGTGCAAAAATAACTGCAAAAAATAACTTTATTGCTTTTATCATTAAAAACTATTCACTTGAACATTTTTAATTAATAAAGTATCGCATCAAAACCGATGCTCCCTTTTTCTAATTGCCAAAAGTGCCAAGAAAGAAATCAACGCAGCAACCGATAAATAATACCCAACATATCCAATTCCGTACTTTGTCGCCAACCAAATAGCAATCAATGGCGCAAAAGAAGCGCCCAATATTCCGGCCAAATTAAAGGTTAAGGACGCTCCAGAATACCGAACTTCAGTTGGAAACAACTCCGATAAAAAAGTTCCTAGTGGCCCATAAGTAAACCCCATTAATCCCATTCCTAAACAGATGAAAGTGGTAATTAAAAAAGTACTTCCGGAATCCATAAAATAAGAGAAACTGAGACCAAACAGTCCAATTGCCAATGAAACGATCAACAAGACCAATCGTCTTCCGAAACGATCCGCAAATACTGCCGAAAGTGGAATTCCTATTACAAAAAACAAGATGGCAAATAGTTCAATAATCAAAAAATCACGACGGCTGAACCCTAAATGGGTTGTCGCCCAGCTCAAACTAAAAACGGTCATTAAATAAAAAGTGGCAAAGGTTGCGACTGCTGTAAAAGTTCCAAAAATCAATTCCCATTTATAGGATTTTAAAATAGTAAGCAAGGGAATTTGAACTTGCTTTTTAGCTTCTAAAGATTGCACAAAAGAAGGTGTCTCTGTAATTTTCATACGTATGTAAAAACCAACACCAACCAATAACGAACTAGCAATAAAAGGAATTCTCCATCCAAAATCAAAAAACTGTTCGTTGGTCAATGTATCGCTCAACAAAAGGAAAGTTCCTCCAGAAAGCAACAAACCTATTGGCGCTCCAAGCTGAGGAAACATTCCGTACCAAGCTCGTTTTCCGGGAGGTGCGTTTTCAATTGCCAATAAAACGGCTCCACCCCATTCGCCACCCAAACCAAGACCTTGGCCAAAACGGCAAAGCATCAATAATAATGGTGCCGCTATTCCGATACTATGATAAGTAGGCAATAATCCAATACAAACTGTAGAAATCCCCATCGTCAATAACGCCGCAACAAGCGTAGCTTTTCTACCTATTTTGTCTCCAAAATGCCCAAAAACAGCCGAACCAATTGGTCTAGCGAAAAAGGCAATAGAAAAAGTGGCCAAGGATTCAATGGTGGAAGTGGTAGGATCAGATCCTGGAAAAAATAATTGCGGAAATACCAAAACCGCTGCATTTGCATAAATATAAAAATCAAAAAACTCGATGGTAGTACCAATTAAACTGCCAAAAAGAACGTGTTTTAATGAGTTATTTTTTTTTGGATTGAGATTCTCTTTCATAGAATTATTATAATATTTGGATAAAAATGATATTAATATTCGAAAGTAACAAATATTTAGTTCCAATAATTTTTGGTATTTTTACTCAAAATAAAATTCATTATGCCAAACGACTGTATAAGCTATCAAAATTCAGGTTATTTCTCTACTTTGATGGATGATTATTTAGATCAAAAATCTAATTTAAAATCACTTTACAATAGGTTTCCAAGTCTTGAAAATTTTGAAGGACAAATCATTGAAAAAAAAATAAATTTCAATGGCAATGACAATGGCAATGAAAAAAGAAAAATTTTAGTTAAGGTACTAGAAAAACAATATGATAAAATAAATACTTATACCACAACCTTAAACAACATTAAACTTTTAAACGATTCAAACACCTTTACAATTACAACCGGTCATCAGCTGAATTTACTTTCGGGTCCTTTGTATTTTTTGTACAAAATAATTTCGACCATTAATTTAGCCAAGGAATTAAAAGCGAAATATTCTGTTTATAACTTCGTTCCTGTTTATTGGATGGCAACCGAAGACCACGATTTTGAAGAAATCAATTATTTCAATTTCAAGGGTCGAAAGTTTCGTTGGAACAAAGAAAGTACGGGGCCAGTTGGAAGATTATCAACCGAAGGTTTGTCCGATTTTTTTGAAGTTTACGCCCGTGAACTGAGTACCGGAACGAATGCCGAGGCAATCAAGAAACTTTTTCAGGAATCGTATCTAAACCATTCCACTTTGGCCGAAGCGACTCTCCATTTGGCTAATGCACTTTTTGGGGAATACGGATTGGTCATTCTCGATGCCGACAATCAAGAATTAAAACGGACTTTTATTCCTTATATGAAGGAAGAATTGGTTCAGCAAACTTCCTGTAAAAAAGTCCTTGAAACCACCGAAAAACTAAAAAACTACACCATTCAAGTCAATCCCCGTGAAATCAATTTATTTTACTTGGATAATAATTTACGGGAACGTATTATTCGTGAAAAAGAAAAATACACGGTAAACAATACAAAAATGGAGTTCTCGGAGAGTGAAATTTTAGAATTGCTTGAAAATCATCCCGAAAAATTCAGCCCCAACGTGATTATGCGTCCCTTGTATCAAGAAATCATTTTACCCAATTTGTGCTACATTGGCGGAGGAGGAGAAATTGCCTATTGGTTGGAACTGAAATCTTTTTTCGATGCCGTGAAGGTAACTTTCCCAATACTATTACTTCGGAATTCGGCGCTTTTAACAACCGAAAAACAAACCAAAAAAGCAGACAAACTGGGATTAAATTGGAGCGATTTATTTTCGAAACAAAGTAAATTGACAAACAAAAAAACAGCACAATTATCGAAATTTCCCATCGATTTTTCAACTCAAAAAGAATTTCTAGGAAAGCAATTTGAGGTTCTTTTAGAATTGGCAAAAAAAACCGACAAATCCTTTGAAGGTGCTGTGAAAGCTCAGGAAGCCAAACAAATAAAAGGCTTAAAAAACCTTGAAAAACGTTTGCTAAAAGCACAAAAGCGAAAGTATTCCGAGGAGCTGAAACAAATTATTGACTTACAAAACGAATTGTTCCCTAATAAAAGTTTGCAAGAACGACAAGCTAATTTTTCGGAATTTTATTTAGAAAACGGAGAGGATTTAATCCCTCTTTTAATAAAGCAACTTAAGCCGTTAAATACGAATTTCGATATTATACACATATAAACTTATTTTAAAGTCTAAAATTTAAAAATAACCGTATTATAAACAAAACAAAAAAAACAATACTATTGTTGATTTATTAAAAAATATCCGTAAAAAAGTCTATTTTTGCACCCAATTTAAAAAATAAAAAATGGCTACAAATAGAACTTTTACAATGATTAAACCTGATGGTGTCGAAAATGGACATGTCGGAAATATACTGGCAATGATAACAAATGCTGGTTTCAAAATCGTTTCATTAAAATTAACCCAATTGACATTAGCAGATGCACGCGCCTTTTACGCCGTTCACTCAGCAAGACCTTTCTACGGGGAATTGGTGGAATTTATGACACGTGGCCCTATAGTTGCCGCGATTCTAGAAAAAGAAAACGCTGTAGAAGATTTCAGAACATTGATTGGCACGACAAATCCAGCTGACGCCGCAGAAGGAACTATACGAAAAGCGTATGCCACCTCAATGGGAGAAAACGCAGTTCATGGTTCTGACAGTGATGAAAATGCAGCTATCGAAGGCGCATTTCATTTTGCTGGAAGAGAGCAATTTTAATTTATGATTTTAGATTTTAGATTTGAAAATCGCACAAAATAGAAAATCCCGTTCCGATAAAAATCAGGACGGGATTTTTTTATTTATAATCCCATAAGTCTACGATTTTTATCTCAAAACAACATCCTTTACAACATCACGTCTTAATTCCTCATTTATCATCGTGACAATTTTAGTTTTGCCGTGGTTTAATTCCTCCCGCAAAACTGCCGAAGAAAGTTCGACATATAAAGTACTGCCTTTCAACACAACGTTTTTAGTATAATGATTCACTCCGTTTCCCATTAGATTTTTCCATGCTTCTTTAACATCTATTTGATCCATCCCAGGTTGCAGTCTGTTTACTTGGATGATTTGTTTCAAAACATCCCCAACAGTGCTTTGATTATTGAGTCTTTTTGCCATCGTTTAGAATATTTATTGATGCTACTTTCTTATAATGATATTCCTTTTTATCGGCATTTTTAAAGACTAATTGATCCTTATAAATTGCAATTAATTCCTCACTCCATTTTGCATAAGGAGTTATATAATAAAAAAACACTTTGTCATTTTCGAAACGTATATTTACATTTTCATAGGTGTCATTTACGACAAAAGTGCCGTCCAGTTGTGGCATTACTTTCTTCCTGAAACCCGTGTTATTTTTGTCAACTTGGAAATAATCATAACTCTGATTTATGGTGTAGTCTTTGTCATTTCCTTGGTCAAAAACCACTTTTTCAATTTCCCAATAGCCATTGATTTTTGATAAATCCGAAGGTTTTATCTTTTGCTGGCAAGAGATAAAAAGAAAAAAAAGAAAAAAAAGCCCAATTATATTTTTCATTCTACTATCTATTTTTTATTCTAATAATAAAACCCCAAATAAAGAAAGAAACACCAATTGTCAGCAAAAAAATATATAGAGAATTATTGTTATCTCGAAAAATATTCGCTAAAACAAACGAAATAATACTCACTAAATAGAGGTAAATTGGATTAATTTTTTTAAAATAAAAAAAATTCATTGGCTATTATTTAAAAAAACTATCTACAAATTCATATTTATTAAAAACCTGTAAATCTTCTATTCCTTCTCCTACTCCAATGTATTTCACAGGGATTTTAAATTGGTCCGAAATCCCGATAACAACTCCACCTTTGGCAGTTCCGTCAAGTTTTGTAACCGCAAGCGAAGTTACTTCGGTGGCAACGGTAAATTGTTTGGCCTGCTCGAAAGCATTTTGCCCGGTTGATCCGTCAAGAACTAATAACACATCATGAGGCGCATCGATAACTACTTTTTGCATCACGCGTTTTACTTTTGTCAATTCGTTCATCAAGTTGATTTTATTGTGCAAACGACCGGCAGTATCAATGATGACGATATCGGCATTTTGTGCAACAGCAGATTGCAAGGTATCAAAAGCCACGGAGGCCGGATCACTTCCCATATTTTGTCTTACCAATGGAACGCCTACTCTATCGGCCCAAACTTGCAATTGGTCAATCGCCGCAGCTCGAAAAGTATCGGCTGCACCAAGTACCACTTTGTATCCTTGATTTTTAAATTGGTGTGCCAGTTTGCCAATGGTGGTGGTTTTTCCAACACCGTTTACACCAACAACCATCAAAACATAGGGTTTCGTGCTAATAGGAATTATAAATTCGGTGGCCTCGCCAGAATTAGTTTCCGAAAGCAAACCGGCAATTTCCTCCCGAAGAATTTGATTGAGTTCTTCCGTTCCAAGGAATTTATCTTCGGAAACTCGTTTTTCAATTCGAGTAATTATTTTAAGTGTGGTGTTTACGCCAACATCCGAGGAAACAAGAATTTCTTCCAAGTTGTCCAATACTTCATCGTCAACCTTTGATTTTCCAGCAACGGCCTTGGTCAGCTTTGAAAAGAAAGTTGTTTTTGATTTCTCTAAACCTTTGTCTAAAGTCTCCTTTTTTTCTAAAGAAAATATTTTTTTTAAAAAACTCATTTTATAAATAGTATTAAGAAAAAAAAATTAGCTCAAAAAACTAATGTGTTTTTCTAACGGTAAATATAGAAAATAAAAAAGCTACTTCCGAATGAAAGTAGCTTTTCTATAAAATGCCATTGTGAATTATTTCTTTTTCAAAAATTCATCAACTGCTTCAGGAGCCATGATAGATTCTACGAATGTATATGCGCCCGTTTTTGGAGATTTCACCATTTTAATGGCTTTTGATAATCTCTTAGAAGCTGTTTGTAAGGATGCTACGGTTTTCTTTGCCATGACTAATAATTATTTAATTTCTTTATGAACAGTTACACGTTTCAAGATTGGATTAAATTTTTTAATCTCTAACCTGTCTGGAGTGTTTTTTTTGTTCTTTGTTGTTATGTATCTTGAAGTTCCTGCAACACCTGTTGTTTTGTGTTCAGTACATTCTAAAATTACTTGTATTCTATTACCTTTTGCTTTCTTTGCCATCTTGATGTATATTTAGGAAGGGATTATTTAATAAATCCGCCTGCTTGTGCTTTTTTCAAAACTGCAGCGATTCCATTTTTGTTAATTGTTTTTACCGTAGATGCAGCTACTCTTAGAGTAATCCATCTGTCTTCTTCTGGAAGATAAAAACGCTTTTTAACTAAGTTTACAGAAAATTTTCTCTTAGTTTTATTCATAGCGTGAGAAACGTTATTTCCTACCATCGCTCTTTTACCTGTAAGTTCACAAACTCTTGACATTATTCTTATCTTTTATCGTTATTCAAAATCAGGGTGCAAAGAAAAGAAAAATAAACGGATGAAGCAAAAAATTAAAGCACATTTTTTAAAATTTCTTTCCGCAACATTTCCATACTCTTAATCACGGTTCTATCTATCACTTTTTCACGTGGTTGGCCAAAATTGAACTCCTCGACAATCACATTATTTGGCGTTGCCAATGCTATAAAAACGGCTCCGAGCTCCATATTTAAATCTCCTTTCGTTGGGCCGGCATTTCCCGTGGTGGCAATTGCATAATCCGTTTTCATTAGGTTTTTGACATTGATTGCCATTTGTTTTGCAACTTCGGCACTCACGATAGAATGTTCTTTTATCAAATTTTCAGAAACCCCTAAAACATTTATTTTAGTTTCAGTTGCATAGGAAACCACACTTCCTTTAAAATATTTTGAAGCGCCTGAAATCGAAGTAAAAACCTGAGCAATTTTTCCACCAGTGCAACTTTCAGCAGTCGAAATGGTTTTATTTTGTTGTTTTAAAAGGCGTCCCACAACAGTTTCAAGAGATTCGTCATCATCAAAACCCACAATAATGTCACCAATAATTTTTGTTAAGGAAACTATATTTTCTTCGATAGATTTTTCCAATAATTCCTTGTTGGTTCCTCTCGCCGAAAGGCGCAAACGAACTCGACCAGGATTTGGCAGATAAGCTAATTTGATGAATTCTGGTAAATTATTTTCCCACTTTTCAATGCGTTCTGCCACCAAGCTTTCGCCTTGACCATATGTCAAAATCGTTTTATGGATAATGTAGGGGCGTTGGTATTCTTGAACCACTTTAGGAATAATTTCGTTTTCAACTAAACATTTCATCTCGAAAGGAACTCCCGGAAGCGAAATAAATACGGTATTTTCTTTTTTCATCCACATTCCAGGCGCCGTCCCTACTTGATTGTGAAGAATGGTACATTTGGAAGGAACGAGCGATTGATCTTTGTTAATTTGAGTTATTGGACGTTTATAAAAACCCTCTATAAGTTGAGTTACGTGATGTAGAACTTTGACATCTACAACTAATTCGTCTTCAAAATAATCACAAAAAGTTTTCTTGGTAATGTCGTCTTTTGTCGGACCAAGTCCGCCTGTAATAATCACCAAATCAACCTTGTTTTGAAGCTTGGAAAATGTGTCTAGAATGTGTAGCTTGTTATCACTTATCGAAATAATTTCGTGAACTTCAACTCCAATTTTATCTAGCGATTTGGCGATAAAAGCGGAGTTTGTATCGACAATTTGTCCGATTAAAATTTCATCTCCAATGGTTATTATGGTTGCTTTCATTCTGATTTAAGATTTATTTAAACTTAAAAAAAGTAGTGACAACTTGGCTGTTGTCTCAAATTAAAAATGTGTTTTAGCCCTGATGGAAGCGGGAAGCTTTTTGCAGAAAATTGCTATTTTTTAAATAAAAAAGAGCGCCCAGCGGAAGCTCCTTTTTTATTTTTAGAAAAAAAAAGTGATTTTCAAAAAAACTTAAAACGTACAGCAGGATTAGCTTCTTATAAATCGAAATCTTTTTTCAATTCCTTAACGGCATCATTTACTTGATTCTTAATACTCTTAAAAGTTTCTTTGATTTCTTTCTTTTCGCCTTGGTTTTTTGTCCAAGCTTCTACTTGAAGAATTTCTTCGAAAGCCACGTTTAAACCAAGCAAATCGAGCGTTGGCTTTACTTTATGCGCAAAAGCATAAGCATGTTTATGATCTTTATTTTTGATTCCTTCCTTAATTTGAGACAAATCATCTGGAATTTCGGTGACAAATAACGTTACGATTTGCATAACAAATTCTGGATCGTTGTCTGAAAGTGCGTACGCTTTTGCTAGGTTGTAATGTAGTGCCATTATTTTATCTGTATTCTAAATAGTTTATTTCCCTCTAAAAATCCTTCTAAAACATCATCCGGTTTCACAACTGCTACTCCTTCTGGAGTTCCGGTAAAAATTATATCCCCAATTTTTAATGTGAAATATCGAGAAATAAATGAAATTAGTTCATCTATTTTCCACAACATATGACTGGCATTACTTTTTTGGACCGTTTTATTATTGTTGGTCAATTCAAAAGTAATATTTTCTAATGAATTAAATTGTTTTTTTGGCAAAAACTCACCTATGACTGCTGATCCGTCAAAAGCCTTCGCTTTTTCCCATGGCAATCCCTTCGATTTTAATTGATCTTGTACGTCACGAGCTGTAAAGTCTATTCCCACGCTGATTTCATCATAATACTTATGGGCAAACTTGGCTTCTATATGTTTTCCAACCTTGTTTATTCGTACTATAATTTCGATTTCGTGATGAATATCTTGCGAAAATTCAGGAATCACAAAAGGATGTTGCTTCAATAAAACTGCCGAATCGGGTTTCATAAAAATAACAGGCTCCGTTGGTCGTTCGTTATTCAACTCCTCTATATGATTGACATAATTCCTACCGATACAGATGATTTTCATTTTCTTAGATTCAAAAGTTAGTTCAATTTATTATTTAATTTTCTAAGTTTAATTGCGGTCAAAACTTTCTTGGTATAAAGCGGGAAATCTGCATTTTGAATCCAACTGAAATAACCTGGTTCCGTTTCCAAAACTTTATCTACTTTCACTCCTTTATGCTTCCCGAAGGCAAAAATCTCATCATCATCATCATCAAAAGCAATCATTCCTGCAAAATCGGCGATTTTTTTCCGGGTTGTAAATTCTGAAAGTGATTTTATATCGTTTACCAATTCAGGGTAACGATCTAATTGTGCTTTCATAATCTCGTAAGTCGCCATCGTATCCGCTTCCGCAGAATGGGCGTTTTCGATTTTTTTGTTGCAATAAAATTTTAAAGCAGCGCTCAATGTCCTTTCTTCCATTTTATGAAAAATGGTTTGCACATCGACTGAAACTCGGTTTTTCATGTCAAAATCTACTCCAGCACGAAGCAATTCTTCGGCCAATAACGGAATGTCAAAACGATCTGAATTATATCCTGCCAAATCTGAATCTTTAATCATATTATAAACCTGCGAAGCCAGCTCGTTGAAAGTGGGTTCGCTAGCTACTTTTTCATCACTGATTCCGTGAATAGCGGTTGATTGTGGCGGAATTGGGATTGTCGGATTGACTAACCACGTTTTACTTTCTTTGTTTCCGTTTGGAAAAACTTTAAATATTGATATTTCAACTATTCTATCTTTGGCAACATCAATTCCAGTGGTTTCGAGGTCGAAAAAACAAATTGGTTTATTAAGCTTGAGCTCCATCTATAAATTTTAGAATGACAAATATATCTTTTTGAACTTACCGTTCATCGATTATTTAAAAAAGTTTTGGACAAAAAAATTAAAATCCGAAAGTATATAAAAACATTGGGGTTTTATAATTTTAGAGTATATCAATAACTAGAAATTTCTATCTACATCAAATACTTCGAGATATTCAGCAACACGTTTCACGAAGCTTCCACCCAATGCACCATCAACAACACGGTGATCATAACTATGCGAAAGGAACATTTTTTGACGAATTCCTATAAAATCACCTTCAGGAGTTTCGATAACAGCGGGTACTTTACGTATTGCCCCTAGGGCTAGAATCCCCACTTGTGGCTGGTTAATAATTGGAGTCCCGAAAACACTTCCAAAAGTCCCAACATTGGTAACAGTATACGTTCCACCTTGTGTATCGTCTGGTTTTAATTTTCCTTGTTTAGCACGGTTTCCAAGATCGTTAACCGCTTTTGCCATTCCAACAAGATTCAACTGGTCGGCATTTTTAATAACCGGAACAATTAGGTTTCCACTAGGTAGTGAAGCTGCCATTCCAAGGTTTATATTTTTCTTTTTGATAATAAAATCCCCATCGACAGCTATATTCATCATAGGAAAATCCTTCAAGGCTTTGGCAACAGCCTCCATAAAAATTGGAGTGTACGTTAGCTTCTCACCTTCTCTTTTTTCGAAAGCTGATTTAACTTTATCTCTCCATTTTACAATATTCGTCACATCGACTTCGATAAACGATTGTACATGAGCCGAAGTTTGCACCGAAGACACCATATAACCCGCAATCAGCTTGCGCATTCTGTCCATTTCGATGATTTCGTCACCTCCGTTTACAGAAACTGGAGTTGCTTGTTGTATGATAGGAGCTAGTGTAGAAACAGCTGGCTCTTGACTCTTGGCTTTTGGTTCCGTTTTTCTGTCAGCGACAAATTTCAAAATATCCTCTTTCGTAACTCTTCCGTCTTTTCCGGAGCCAGAAATGTTTTCTAATTCCGCGACTAAAATCCCCTCTTCTTTGGCAATGTTTTTTACCAATGGAGAAAAGAATTTTTCGGAATCCAAGAAATTAGTTGGAGTAGAAATGGTTTCTTTGGTGACTTCAATCTTTTTTTCAATTGCTGTCACTTCAGCCGGAATAACAACTTCTTGATTCGCATTTTCTGAAACTGAATCGCCCTCCGTTTCAATAATGGCAATGGTTTGACCTACTTTAACTAAATCGTCTTTACCAAACAATTGCTCCACTAAAATTCCCGAAACTTCGCTTGGCACTTCGCTATCGACTTTGTCGGTGGCGATTTCAAGCACCGCTTCATCGGCTTCAATTTTATCACCAACTTGTTTCAACCAATTTGTGATGGTCGCTTCCGCAACGCTTTCCCCCATTTTTGGAAGTTTTAATTCAAATCTTGCCATATTGTTACCTATGAAGGTGGTTTTAAGTTTCTGCTTGCAAAATTAGTGATTATTTTTAGTTTTAACCACGAATTACACAAATATACATCTATTCAAATATCTTAAATTTTAACAACCTCTCCCCTATCAAAACTACTGTTGCTGCCAATAAGAAAATTAGAAGATTTATGAAGAATTTTAAACGTAAAACCCTTGTTTTTATTTATCTCGAAAGCTTGAATTATCGTTTTGTAATCAAGATAATTTTGGTCAAAAATAATTTCTGAGACACTATTTTCTGAAAATGATTTAAATATGTCTTGGATTCTAACTGGTGTTTGGAATTTATTTTTTAATTTTTCTCTCCAAATTTCATCCTCAGAAATCAAAACATAATTATCCGGCGATGATTTTGGTTTTGGTTTTCCTTGAAATAGTTTTACCAATAAAAAAAACACAATTCCCATTTTCATAAAAATAGAAAAGAAAAAGGATACTCGGAAATGCTTTTTATAGAAAAAACTCATCGCTTCCTGAAAACGTTTCATATACGTTCCGTCCTTAATTGTGCTTTCTCCTTTATAATGAATAACAGAAGTTTCGTGAAAATAATAGTTCGACTTTCCTTTTTTCAATGCCATATAACTCAAATCGATATCGTCTGAATACATAAAACAATTCTCGTCAAAACCACCTATTTCATTGTACAAATCCCGTTTCATCAACATAAAAGCACCAACAAGAATCTCAACTTTTCCAGTTTCATTTTCCGATAAATGACGGGCATAATATTTTCCGAATGCTTCCGGGAAAATTTTGTACACGCCCGTAATTTTTGTAAATGCAACCCAAGGGGATGGAATTCCTCGTTTGCTCTCTGGCAGGAAATTTCCAGTTCCGTCGATGAGTTTAACACCTACGATTCCTAAGTTATTTTGTTTTTTGGCGAAAGCCAACACTTTCAAAAAAGTATCTTCGGCAACCACCGTATCTGGATTTAGAATACAAATATATTCGCCTTTGGCAACCAAAACGCCAATATTGTTCCCTTTTGGAAAACCTGAATTTTCCTTGTTTTCGATTAGTTTGACGTTTGGAAAACGCTCTTTAATCATCGCGCAACTGTCATCAGAGGAATTATTATCGACGACAATAATCTCACCATCAATAGTATTTAAAGCGCTTTCGACGCTTAAAACACATTGCTCCAGAAAATAGCGAACGTTATAATTGAGAATGATGACGGATAGTTGCATTTTCCAAAGGTATATTTTAAGTTGCAAAGTTTAAAATCAAAAACCTTACTTTTGCAAAAAATTACACTTGTGAATTACTTATCAGTAGAAAATATTTCGAAATCTTTTGGAGAACGCACCCTTTTCAAAAACATTTCGTTTGGGATTAATAAAGACCAAAAAATTGCCTTTATAGCCAAAAATGGTTCCGGAAAAACCACCATAATGAATATTATTAATGGTTTTGACGAACCTGATACAGGACAAGTCGTACTTCGAAAAAGCATCCGAATGGCTTTCTTGTCCCAAGACAGTAAATTGCAAGACGAATTGACGATTGAAGAAAGCATTTTTGCATCGGATAACGAAACTTTGAAAGTGATTGAAGCTTACGAAAAAGCATTGGAAAATCCAGAAGATGAGGAAGCCTACCAAAAAGCTTTCGACGGAATGGACCAACATAATGCTTGGGATTTCGAAACGCAATACAAGCAAATTTTGTTCAAATTGAAGTTGGAAGACTTTAAGTTGAAGGTGAAAAACCTTTCCGGTGGACAGAAAAAACGTTTGTCATTGGCCATCATTTTAATTAATCGTCCCGACTTGTTGATTCTGGATGAACCCACGAATCACTTGGACTTGGAGATGATCGAATGGTTGGAAAGTTATTTTGCCAAAGAAAACATCACCTTGTTTATGGTGACGCACGACCGTTTCTTTTTGGAACGTGTTTGCAATGAAATCATCGAACTCGACAACGGAAAAATATACCAATACAAAGGAAATTATTCGTATTATTTAGAGAAAAAAGAGGAACGAATCGCCTCCGAAAATTCGAGTGTGGACAAAGCCCAAAACTTGTTCGTAAAAGAATTAGAATGGATGCGCCGTCAACCAAAAGCGAGAACTTGTAAGAGCAAATCGCGTCAGGATGATTTTTATGATATAAAGGAAAAAGCGCAAAGTCGCCGTCGCGAGAACGTGATCGAACTCGAAATTAATATGGAACGCATGGGAAGCAAGATTATAGAGCTTCACAAAATTTCTAAGAAATTTAAGGATCACGTGATTTTGGATAATTTCAATTTCGATTTTCAACGTGGCGAACGCATTGGAATCATTGGGAAAAATGGAACTGGAAAATCTACTTTTTTGAATTTGTTAACAGGGACTTTGCCTTTAGATTCTGGAAAAATAGTCGTTGGCGACACCATCAAAATAGGATATTATACCCAAAGCGGAATTAACCCAAAACCGGGACAGCGCGTGATTGATGTCATTAAGGAATACGGGGAATTTATTCCGTTGATGAAAGGCCGATTGATTTCGGCTTCACAATTGCTGGAACGTTTTCTTTTTGACTCGAAAAAACAATACGATTTTGTCGAAAAACTGAGCGGTGGCGAGTTAAAACGTTTGTATTTGTGTACCGTTTTAATCCAAAATCCGAACTTTTTGATTCTGGATGAACCCACGAATGATTTGGATATTGTGACCCTAAATGTCTTGGAAAGTTTTCTTTTGGATTTTCCGGGTTGCTTGCTGGTAGTTTCGCATGACCGTTACTTTATGGATAAAATTGTTGATAATTTATTTGTTTTTAGAGGACAGGGAGAAATAGAAAATTTTCCAGGAAATTACTCTGATTTCAGGGCTTATGAAGACAGTGCCGATGTTGCTCAAAAAGAAGACAACAAGTCCGAAAAGAAAGACTGGAAACAGAACAATCCAACAGGAAACCTGACGTTCAATGAGCAAAAGGAATTTCAGAAGATAGAAAGAGAAATCAAAGATTTAGAAATCGAAAAAGCCAAAATCGAACAACTTTTTTCTGACGGAAAAGTAGCCGATGCGGATATTTCGGCCAAAGCGAAAGAACTGGAAAAAATCAACATTAAAATTGAAAATCGAGAAGAACGATGGTTTGAACTTTCTGCCAAGATTGAGGGATAAATAACTATTTCGAAAAGACTGATTTCAACGTTGCTAATTATCACAATATCTAACCCTAAATAAATTGTACTATATTTGCCATTCAAAAAAAATTCCATTCCCTATGAAACACCTCTTATCTTCACTATTAGTCTTAACTCTTTTTATTTCTTGTTCGAAAGATAAAGGAACAAATATTGATTACGTTGCTAAAAACGAGCAAGAAATTATAGCCTATATAGCCAAAAACAATTTAACGGCACAACGAAGCAATTCTGGTTTGTATTATGTGATTACCAATACTGGAACCGGGACACAACCCAACGCAACATCTAATGTAACCGTAGCTTATAAAGGCTATTATACAAATGGAACCGTGTTCGACCAAAGTAGTGCTGCAGGGATTTCATTTGGTTTGAACCGAGTCATAAAAGGATGGACAGAAGGCATTCCTCTTTTTAAAACTGGCGGAAACGGTATTCTTTTAGTGCCTGCTCATTTAGGTTATGGGAATAATGATTACAGCTCAATTCCTGGCGGCTCGGTCCTTATTTTTGAGGTAAAATTAATTTCAGTAAATTAGCAATTACCAAACTCTAGCTTAACAAAAAAAAACTACAACATAATTTAATCCTGTTGTGGTTTTTTTATTTGTTGCTAATTCCTCTTTTGGGGGTTAAGTGGTTTTTTACCAAGGAATTGGATTGTAGTCTTTCAAAAACTTCCCACTCCAATGTTTTCCCGTATTGATTCCGTCAAACAAAGGATCCATTACCCGCGCTGCGCCATCTACAATATCCAATGGCGGTTGAAAATCTTGCTCTTCCTGTTTTCTTTTGGCTAATTCGGCAGGATCTTCGTCGGTTACCCAGCCCGTGTCAACGGCATTCATAAAAATTCCAGCTTTTGCCAAAGTTCCAGAGGAAGTGTGTGTCAGCATATTTAAGGCGGCTTTTGCCATATTTGTATGCGGATGGCGATCTTCCTTGAAAAAACGGTGAAATTTTCCTTCCATTGCCGATACGTTGATAATATGCTTTTTGCCTGTATTGTCTTTCTTCATTACTTCCGAAAGTCGGTTGCACAAAACAAATGGCGCTACCGAATTGACCAATTGCACTTCGATCATTTCTGTGGTTTCAATTTGTCCCAAACGCAATCGCCAGCTGTTTGTTTTTCGCAAATCGACTTGTTGTAAATCGGCATCTAATTCTCCTTTAGGGAAAACTTCGGTTGCCACCAATGCCTTATCGAATGAATATGGAATTTGAGATAATTTGGCGGAAGCCCGCAAACCAATTCCTGGTTCTGGTCCGTGCCAAGTTACCGGCATATTTTCATTGGATGAAAACCCAGTTGTCAAAACTTTTAATTCATCGAGACAATTGGTATGATCCAATAATAAATTTTGAGCGTTTATTGGCAAAGCAGCTATTGGTTTTTCTTCGTTTTCCATTAAATGGGAATAAAATCCTGCTGGTCGTCGCACAGTTTGAGCCGCATTATTGATAAGAATATCCAAACGGTCGTATTTTTGTTCGATAAAATTGCAGAAAATTTCAACACTCGGAATATGTCTTAAATCTAATCCGTGAATTTTAAGGCGGTGTCCCCAATCCATAAAATCGTCTTCTTTGGCAAATCGCAAAGCTGAATCTACTGGAAAACGAGTCGTTGCAATAACGGTTGCACCGCCACGTAAAAGCATTAAAGAAATGTGGTGTCCAATTTTTAATCGAGAACCTGTTATTATTGCAATTTGCCCCTTTACATCGGCGGTTTGAAAACGTTTGACGTAATTAAAATCGCCACAATCGGAACACATGGTGTCATAAAAATGATGCATTTTAGTAAACTCCGTTTTGCATACATAACACTTTCTAGGAGATTCAAATTCTAATTGTTCTTTGTGTTCTATATCATTCGAACCTAATAATTTTGGAGCAACAAAAACGCTTGCTTCTCGGGCATAACGAATTCCGGTTTCTTTGCGAGCCGTTCTGTCTTTCTTTTCCTGTTTGCGTTTGGCGACCGCTTTTCCGCCCTTTTTTCTTTTAGCTAATTCATCACGATTAGGGCGCGAAAATTGTCCAGCCGCTTTGAGTAATTCGGTTCTTTGTTCTTTTGGGATGTCAAAAATTTGGTCTGTATCTGCGTTTAATTGTGCTAAAATAGCAATACATTGGTCAATATCTTCCGAGGTTATGGCGCTTTTATTCTCTATTCCTTCTGTCATCATCATGAAAATAAATATTGTTTTTGGTTAAAAATACCAAGGTCGCAAAGATAGTCTTTAAAGTCTTAATTTTGTCTTTTGTATCTTCGCAACTACATTATCAAACAACCTGTAATAATCTTTATGCTATTCCAAATAAAAGCCTATCTCAAATTCCTTTGGAACTCCAAGAACGAACACGCAGTGCATTCGCCGTTTGTATTTAATTTGATTACCAAATGTTTTTATGACCGCAAACCAAAACCCGAATATCAGGTATTAGAAAAATATAGAAATTCGCTTTTAGAAAACAAAAACACGATTAACGTAACCGATTTTGATGCTGGTTCAAAAGTTCTTAAATCGAATACTAGACAAATAAGCAAGATTGCCAAAACCGCTGGAATTACCCAAAAACGTGCCGAACTTTTATTTCGAATTACAACATATTATCAGCCGGAAACCGTTTTAGAAATAGGAACTTCATTAGGATTAGCGACTTCTGCCCTAGCCTTGGGAAATCCGAAAGCAAAAATTATAACATTAGAAGGTTGTCAGGAAACGGCGAGTCAATGTCAATTGCAATTGCAAAAATTCAATTTTAACACTGTAGAATTAGTGGTCACTAAATTTTCTACATACTTCAAAATCATCAACCATCAACCATCAACCATCAACCTAATTTACTTTGACGGCAATCATTCTAAACAAGCTACATTAGATTATTTTGAACTTTTATTGCCAACTATTTCCAATGAAACTGTTTGGATTTTTGACGATGTTCATTGGTCTGCAGAAATGGAAGACGCTTGGGAAATTATTAAAACCCATCCAAAAGTAACCGTTACAATCGACACCTTTCAATGGGGAATTGTATTTTTTAGAAAAGAACAACCAAAGGAGCATTTTGTGATTCGGGTTTGATTTAACCGAAAAGAGCGCAAAGATTTTCGCAAGGTTCACAAAGATTTCAAATTAATATCCCTTGTTTTTTTTATTGATACTAAAATTGTAACAATTTATAAAAACCAAACACTTATATTTGAAATTACATTTCGTACTTTTAAAATCGTAAATAGTATATCTAAATGAAGCCACTAATAAAAATAACAAATATCAAGCGAGATTTTGTTCTTGGAGACGAAATCGTTTATGTTCTAAAAGGCATTGATTTAGAAATAAACAAAGGCGAATATGTAGCATTAATGGGGCCTTCGGGTTCCGGAAAATCAACCTTGATGAATCTTTTGGGTTGTTTGGACACAGCAACATCTGGCACTTATATCCTCAACGGAAAAGATGTGAGTCAAATGCACGATGATGAATTAGCTGAAATTCGCAATAAAGAAATAGGTTTTGTTTTTCAAACATTTAACCTTTTGCCACGAACAACAGCACTTGATAATGTGGCTTTACCAATGATTTACGCAGGATATTCCAAGTCAGAAAGAAGGGCTCGAGCTTCAAAAGTGCTGACTCAAGTTGGACTAGATGACCGAATGGATCACCAACCCAACCAACTTTCTGGCGGACAACGACAAAGAGTAGCTATTGCAAGAGCTTTGGTCAATAATCCTTCGATAATTCTTGCTGATGAACCTACAGGAAATTTGGACAGTAAAACATCTGAGGAAATCATGAAACTTCTGGAGGAAATTCACAAAAACGGAAACACTATAATTGTGGTAACGCACGAGGAAGAAATTGCGGCTCACGCCAAGAGAATCATTCGTTTGAGAGATGGAATGGTCGAAAGCGACATTACGAAATAATTTATTTGGTCAATCGGCTAAACATTTAACCGATTAAAAATATAACCGATTAAACAATAAAAATGAAAATCTACACAAAAACCGGCGATAAAGGAACAACGGCACTTTTTGGCGGAACACGTGTTCCAAAAGACCACATTCGCATAGAAAGTTATGGAACGGTTGACGAATTGAATTCGCATATTGGGTTAATTCGAGATCAGGAAATAAATCCTCATTATAAAAAAATCCTGGTAGAAATTCAAGATCGATTATTTACTGTTGGAGCCATTCTTGCCACTCCGCCTGAAAAAGAAGTGAAGAAAAATGGAGAATTGCGTTTGGAAAAACTTGGCGTTTTAGAAAGCGATATTGAATTATTGGAAAATGAAATTGATATTATGGAAGAAGCGCTTCCGCCAATGACTCATTTTGTTCTACCAGGAGGACACACTACCGTGTCATATTGTCATATTGCCCGATGTGTTTGCCGTCGTGCAGAAAGGATGGCGGTACATTTAGACCATAATGAACCCGTTGCCGAAATCGTAATTATGTACCTAAACCGACTTTCTGACTACCTTTTTGTATTGGCACGAAAGTTGTCATTTGACCTAAAAGCGGAAGAAATAAAATGGATTCCGAGAAAATAGTGCTCCATTTTAGATGCTTATTCATAGTCAACAGATAAGAGATTTAGAGTGCTATTTAGCATTAAAAAACCCTAAATAAAAAAACGTTCTTAACTTTAATAAAAAATAATTGCTTTTTTACTTGTCTTTTTCAGTAAAAAATTTATTTTTGCACCAAACTAAACAGACAAAAGATGTATTGGACATTAGAACTAGCATCCTATTTAAGTGATGCACCATGGCCTGCGAACAAAGATGAACTTATCGACTATGCTATTAGAGCTGGTGCTCCATTAGAAGTGGTGGAAAACCTACAGTCAATAGAAGATGAAGGAGAGATCTATGAATCGATGGAAGAAATATGGCCAGATTATCCTACTGACGAAGATTATCTTTGGAATGAGGATGAATATTAAATAAAAATCTCAAGAAAAAAGTCTCAAAAGAGGCTTTTTTTTTGTTTAAATTTGCATACTCTAAAATCGAGGATTTTATATAAAATCAATTAAAAATAATAATTACAATTAATTATTTGAAATAGTTTCAATTTGTAAATCGTAATTCGTAATTCGTAAATAAAAATGACTTTCATAAATAGTATACTTAAAGTCTTCGTTGGAGATAAATCACAAAAAGACGTCAAGGCATTACAACCTTATTTAACCAAAATTAAAACTTTCGAAAGTGGTTTGGCTTCATTATCTCACGATGAACTTCGAGCCAGAACAACTTTTTTCAAAGATAAAATAAAACAGGCTCGAGAAGAAAAAGACACAAAAATTGCTTCACTTAAACTAGAAGCGGAGAGCATCGAAGATATTGACCAACGCGAAGATATTTACTTGGCTATTGATGCCTTGGAAAAAGAAGCCTACGACATTTCTGAGAAAACCTTAATGGAGATTCTTCCAGAAGCTTTTGCTGTAGTAAAAGAAACTGCTAGACGATTTAAAGAAAACAACCAGATACAAGTAACTGCAACTGCTAAAGATCGCGAACTTTCGGCTACAAAAAGCTATATTACACTTGATGGCGAAAATAGCATTTGGTCAAATTCATGGAATGCTGCTGGAAAGCAAATTACTTGGGACATGATTCATTATGATGTACAGTTAATAGGCGGAATGGTTTTGCATGAAGGTAAAATTGCAGAAATGCAAACTGGTGAAGGAAAAACATTGGTAGCAACTTTGCCACTTTATTTAAATGCTTTGACTGGAAACGGAGTGCATTTGGTAACCGTAAATGATTATTTAGCAAAACGTGATAGTACTTGGAAAGCTCCTTTATTCGAATTTCACGGTATGACCGTAGATTGTATTGACAATCATCAACCCAATTCTGACGAAAGAAGAAAAGCTTATAACGCTGACATTACTTATGGAACAAACAATGAGTTTGGCTTCGATTATTTGAGGGATAATATGGCACATTCGCCAAACGATTTAGTGCAACGGAAACACAATTATGCCATTGTCGATGAGGTCGATTCGGTCTTGATTGATGATGCAAGAACTCCGTTGATTGTTTCTGGTCCAGTACCAGAAGGTGATCGTCACGAATTCACTGAGTTGAAACCAAAAATTGAAAACTTAGTGAGTTTACAAAGACAATTAGCCAATGGTTTTTTATCGGAAGCAAAAAAATTAATCAAAGAAGGCAACACAAAAGATGGCGGTTTTATCTTATTGAGAGCGCATAGATCTTTACCAAAAAATAAGGCCTTAATTAAGTTTTTGAGTGAAGAAGGAATTAAACAATTGCTTCAAAAAACCGAAAACTCCTATATGGAAAACAACAATAAAGAAATGCCAAAAGTGGATGAAGCTTTGTATTTTGTTATTGAAGAAAAAAACAATCAGGTGGAATTGACTGATAATGGTGTTAAATTTCTTTCGGGAGACACCGATACTCAGTTTTTTGTACTTCCAGATATTGGAACCGAAATTGCTCGTATCGAAAAGAAAAATTTAAGCAAAGACTCCGAGGCTGAAGAAAAAGAAAAACTATTTCAGGATTTCGGAATTAAAAGCGAGCGTATTCATACTTTGACACAATTACTGAAAGCCTATACGCTTTTCGAAAAAGATGTAGAATATGTGATTATGGACAACAAGATTATGATTGTTGACGAGCAAACAGGGCGTATTATGGATGGTCGTCGTTATTCTGATGGTTTACACCAAGCAATTGAAGCCAAAGAAAACGTAAAAATTGAAGACGCAACCCAAACTTTCGCAACGGTTACCTTACAGAATTATTTCAGAATGTACAGCAAATTAGCCGGTATGACTGGAACTGCCGTTACTGAAGCTGGTGAGTTATGGCAAATATATAAATTGGATGTTGTAGAAATTCCTACTAACAGACCAATGGTGCGTGAGGACAAAGAAGATTTTATTTATAAAACCACTCGCGAAAAATTCAATGCCGTAATCGAAGATGTAACTCAATTATCAAATGCAGGAAGACCTGTTTTGATTGGAACAACATCAGTAGAAATTTCGGAATTATTAAGTCGAATGTTAAAAATGCGTGGTGTTGCCCATAACGTTTTGAATGCAAAAATGCACAAACAAGAGGCACAAATTGTTGAAGAAGCAGGGAAGTCAGGAGTTGTAACCATTGCTACTAATATGGCTGGTCGTGGAACGGATATTAAATTATCTGCCGAAGTGAAAGCCGCTGGAGGTCTAGCAATTGTTGGCACGGAACGTCATGATTCACGTCGTGTTGACCGTCAATTACGTGGTCGTGCAGGTCGTCAAGGAGATCCTGGGAGTTCCCAGTTTTATGTTTCTTTAGAAGACAACCTAATGCGTTTATTTGGTTCTGAAAGAGTGGCAAAAGTAATGGACCGAATGGGATTGCAGGAAGGTGAAGTGATCCAACATTCGATGATGACCAAATCAATCGAAAGAGCACAGAAAAAAGTCGAAGAAAATAATTATGGCGTTCGTAAACGTTTATTGGAATATGATGACGTTATGAATGCACAACGCGAGGTGGTATACAAACGCCGTCGTCACGCTTTGCACGGAGAACGATTGAAACTGGATATTGCCAATATGCTGTATGACACTTGCGATTTAATTGCAACTGACAATAAATTATCGAATGATTTCAAGAATTTCGAATTCGAATTGATTCGCTATTTCTCTATCACTTCACCAATTACCGAAAGCGATTTCAATAAATTGACCGAAATCGAATTGACCGGGAAGTTATATAAAGCCGCCTCAGCATTTTATTATGAAAAAACCGAACGTAGCGCAAGAGAAGCATTCCCTATTATAAAAAATGTTTATGAAGATAAAAATAACCAATTCGAACGTATCATTGTTCCGTTTACCGATGGAATAAAATCCTTGAATGTGGTTACTGATTTGAAACGTGCCTACGAATCAAACGGAAATCAATTGGTTGCCGATTTCGAGAAAAACATCACTTTAGCTATTGTTGATGAAGCATGGAAAAAGCATTTGCGCAAAATGGACGAGTTGAAACAATCAGTTCAATTAGCGGTTCACGAGCAAAAAGATCCTTTGCTTATCTATAAATTCGAAGCTTACAATTTGTTTAGCTCAATGTTAAATGGGGTCAATAAAGAGGTGATTTCATTCTTGTTTAAAGGTGATTTACCTCAACATGCCGCTGCTCCTATTCAAGAAGCTAAACAAGTTAAAATAAAAGAAAATTACAAAACATCTAAAGACGAAATTGTATCTAGCGAAAGCGCCAATCGCGAAGCAGGTCAAACACAACAACGTCAAGTTACAGAAACTATCGTTCGCGATCAACCAAAAATTAATCGTAACGATACCGTAACAATTCAAAACGTGGCCAATGGACAAACGCAAGAAATGAAGTACAAGAAAGCCGAAAGTTTAATAGCCAACGGAACTTGGGTTTTGGTTCACTAGTAAAACATAGTTTTAATTTCAATCCTCGATTACGAAAGTAGTTGGGGATTTTTTTTTACATTTTAGAAGAATAAAAAACAATAAGTTAAATCCAGGTTTCATAGATTGACACAGATTGATTGGTATTCATCTGAAGTGAAAATACCTGAAACATTTTTCTTATAAAAAATATTCTCTATATTTACTCCATTAAAAACAGAAAAACTAACCTTTAAAAACACATACGATGGCAAAAAGTCAAGACGCAAAGAAAACACTAAAAAAAGAACCTCTTAAAACCGCCAAGGAAAAGAAAGAGGAAAAAAGAGAAAAGAAAAACAGTCCTAAAAGAGATTAATTCTCTTAACCAAGAAACCCTCGTTAAGCAATAAACGAGGGTTTCTTTTTATATCAAATAGAAATTATTTTACTGGAATATTTTCTAAAATTTCCAATACAAATTTCCAGAATTTTTGAGAGGATTTTATTGAAGCCCTTTCATCTGGTGAATGTGCTCCATGAATTGTAGGTCCAAAAGAAATCATATCCATATCAGGATAATTAGTTCCTAGAATTCCACATTCTAAACCAGCATGACAAGCCACCACGCTAGCTTTTTCACCGTTTTGTTTCTCATAAATTTTAACTAACAAATCTAAGATTTCGGATTTCACGTTTGGTGTCCAACCTGGATAAGAACCCCCCAAATTTACTTCGCAACCGCATAATTCAAAAGCAGAACGCAAAGCGTTGGCCAAATCAAATTTGGAAGTTTCCACCGAAGAACGCGTTAAACACCCAATAGAAATTTCACCCTCTTTGATGATCACTCGCGCAACATTATTCGAAGTTTCCACTAAATCCTCCATATCGGCCGACATTCGGTAAACGCCATTATGTGCTGCATAAATCGAACGGATAATTCCTTCTTGCACGCCCAAATCCATTACTATTTTAGGCAAATCGCATTTCACGATTTCGATAGTCAAATTGGGTTCGGTAGTTTTGAATTCGGTTTTGATGTCGTTGATGACTTCCTGCATATCAAAAATATAGGCTTCGTCATACATTCCTGCAACAATTACTTTGGCAATGCTTTCTCTAGGAATGGCATTGCGCAAACTTCCACCATTGATTTCTGAAACTTGAAGTCCAAAATTTTCAAAAGCATCAAACAACAAACGGTTCATTATTTTGTTAGCATTTCCCAAACCTTTATGAATATCCATTCCGGAATGTCCTCCATTTAAGCCTTTTACAGTAATGGAATAACCCACTGAATCTTTTGGAGTTTCTTCTTCTTGGTAACTTCTGGTCGCCGTAACATCGATTCCTCCAGCGCAACCAATGTCGATTTCGTCATCTTCTTCGGTATCCATATTCAAAAGGATTTCCCCTTTTAGTATTCCGCCTTTTAGGTTCAAAGCTCCTGTCATTCCAGTTTCTTCGTCGATGGTAAACAAAGCTTCAATTGCAGGATGTTTGATTTCTTTGGATTCTAAAATTGCCATAATCATCGCCACTCCAAGTCCATTATCAGCACCAAGAGTAGTTCCACGAGCACGAACCCAATCTCCATCGACGTACATATCAATTCCTTGGGTATCAAAATCAAAAATGGTATCCGAATTTTTTTGATGCACCATATCGAGATGCCCTTGAAGGACAACCGTTTTCCTATTTTCCATTCCGGCAGTGGCAGGTTTGCGAATAATTACATTTCGGATTTCATCTTCGAAAGTTTCCAATCCCAATGAATTTCCAAATTTTTTCATAAATTCAATCACACGATCTTCTTTTTTGGATGGACGAGGAACGGCATTCAAATCGGCAAATTTGTTCCAAAGTGCTTTGGGTTCCAGGTTTCTAATTTCTTGACTCATTATATAGGGTATTATTATTTATTGTTTAAAATTTGAAAGTTCAAAGTTAGAATAATGTATTTTAAAAGTCTTTAATTTTATACTAATTTTACCGAAATTCATTTCAAATGCAACGCAAATACATTCTTCCCTTATTCCTCCTAATTCAAATTCTGATTTTGCAAATCATGCCGTATTTTCCAGAATTTATAGAACGGTTTTACAGCAATGGATTGTATGGTTTTATTTCGAAATTTTCTCGCAAAATATTAGGGAAAATTCCATTATCTGTTGGAGATATTATCTACGGAATTGTGATTTTTTATATTCTTAAATCCATATGGAAAAGCAGAAAATTATTAAAAACCGAATGGAAAGAATTAGTTTTAAAAGCGTTAAGTATTCTTTCGGTTGCGTATTTTTTGTTTCATTTTTTATGGGCAATGAATTATTACCGTGAACCACTTTTCGAGAAAATGAAAATCGAAAGAGATTATTCTGATGCCGATTTGCTGTCTTTTACCAAAAAATTGATTGAAAAAACCAACGAAATTCAAGCCCAAATCACCAAAAACGATAGTTTAAAAGTAGTGTTTCCCTATTCGCAGAGACAAGTTTTTGAGATGAATTTAAATGGTTATAAAACGCTTTCAAATCAACATCCCTTCTTTCAATATACGAATCTCAGCATCAAGAAATCGCTATTTAGTTTGCCGTTGACGTATATGGGTTTTGGTGGTTATTTGAATCCGTTTACGAATGAGGCGCAAGTTAATTACTTGATGCCAATGTACAATTCCCCAACAACCTCATGCCACGAAATGGCTCACCAAATGGGCTTTGCCAGCGAAAGTGAATGCAATTTTATTGGTTTTATGGCTTCCGTAAAAAACGATAATTTGTATTTTCAATATTCGGGATATAGTTTTGCATTGCGCTATTGTTTGGGTAATTGGCAAATTCGTGACGAGAAAGTTTTTGACGAATTACTAAAAACGGTACATCCTGGAATCTTAAAAAACTACAAGGAAAGTGAAGATTTTTGGAAACAATATGACACTTTTATAGACAAAGGGTTTCATGTGTTTTATGATAACTTTCTTAAAATGAATAAGCAAAAAGACGGAATGGAAAGTTATAGTAAGTTTGTGAACTTGATGGTTAATTATTATAAAGGAAAGGAATTTTAGTTAAAAGTAAAAAGTCAGATTTTTAATGATTTAAAAAAATAAATTCTTTTTAGGGGTGCGTTTATTAGAAAATAAACGAAGTAAAACAGCCCCGATTGCAGTGGAAATCCTGTTGTTGCGATGCATCGATTATTTCGTTCCTAGCAATGACCTGATCGCAATAACAGATTGTAACGAAAAGCGGGACAACTGCTGATTAAAATGTAGAATACTTGTGCTACCAATTAAAAACACTTTATTTGTAACGAAATGTACTTTTTGCCCACCAATAGAATTATGAACAACGATTTAGAACAGTCATTTGTACAGCAATTGAAGACCAATCAGAATATAATCCATAAAATTTGTAGGTTGTATACTAATGGTGAGGATGCACACAAAGATTTATTTCAGGAGATTACGATTCAGTTGTGGAAAGCATTTCCGAAATTTCGTGGTGATAGCAAATTTTCGACTTGGGCGTATCGCGTGGCATTGAATACGGCGATAACTTTGTACCGAAAAAGCACGCGCACAGTTAAAACGGTTGATTATGAAAACCATCAGTTTTTTATTAGCCAAGAGGACTATAATTATGAGGAGGAAGAACGGCTGAAGTTGATGTATAAAGCGGTTTATCAGCTCAACGATATTGAAAAAGCCTTGATTTTTATGTATCTTGAAGACAAGGATTATAAAGAAATTTCGGAGACATTGGGGATTAGTGAAGTAAATGCAAGAGTAAAAATGAATAGAATAAAAGGAAAATTAAAAAAAATTTTAAATCCTTAAATGATTATGAAAGAGCTGGATTTATTAAAAAAAGATTGGCAAAAGAGCGGAGATTCTTTTGAACAAGTTTCGGAAGTAGAGATTTACAAGATGTTGCATAAAAAATCGTTATCGGTTGTAAAGTGGATTTTGATTGTGAGTATTTTGGAATTTGTTGTTTTAAATGGTATTGGATATCTTATTGGTGATAATGGTTATGCTGAATTTTTGGCTATACACCCATTTATAAACTTTTTAGAAAAGTTTAATTATATAGCTGTCATTGTATTTATTTATTTGTTTTATAGAAATTACAAAGACATATCAGTGTTACAATCTTCAAAAACGCTTATAGAACATATTTTAAAAACAAGAAAAATTGTCACCTATTACATTTATTGGAATATTTTTATAGGAGGTGTTTCGGGAGCAATAGGAGGGATTGAAGGTTTTAATAGAGGCTATAATGAAGGTAGCGTTAATCCAGAAAATACTAAAGGAATTATCGAGGTAAATTACATTACAATTATTGTTACGGCATTATTAATAATGGGGGTAATCTGGTTGTTTTACAAAATATTATATGGTAGTTTCCTTAAAAAATTAAAACAAAATAATGAAGAATTAAAGAAAATAGATTTATAAAAAAAGAGGCTTTATAAAGCCTCTTTTTTTATAAATTAGTATTCCCATTTTCTTAGTTTATTAAGTTCTTCTTCAACTTTTATTTCTTCGGCTGGGATTACTTTTAAAAAGGAGGGATGCTGCTCGATGGCATATTCAATTTTTTCAACAATTTCATCAATGGTATCCTTGTCATAGTCGATTGCTAATGGCGGTTTAATGATGAAGGACTGCAGAATATCTTTCTTTTTCAAGCGCAGCCCTTTTTTATCAAACGAACGACGGAAGCCGTCAATTACTATTGGAACTACAATTGGCCTATGTTGTTTGATAATATGTGCAGTTCCTTTTCTAACGGGTTTGAATGATTTAGTTGTTCCTTGCGGAAATGTGATTACCCAACCATCATCCAAAGCAATCTTGATGTTTTCAGTATCACTGGGATTTACTTCACGTTTTTCGGATACATCTTTACCACAAGAACGCCAAGTTCTTTCGACTGAAATGGCTCCAACATAAGATAAAATTCTTGGTAATAACCCTGCTTGCATCGTTTCTTTGGCAGCAACATAATAAAGATTCATCTTGGGTTGCCAGATATATCCCAAGTTTTTTATAGAATCCTCTCTTCCGCTCAAACTAGCATTAAAAACGTGAAACATAGCAACAACATCAGCAAAATAGGTTTGATGATTGGATATAAATAATACATTTGTATCCGGTAAATTTTTGATGATTTCGGAACCTTCGATCTGCAGATCATTAAATCCCCTAAACCGTTTATGAGTTAAAACTGCAAAAATTCGGATTAACCATTTCTTGATAAAAAGGATGTGACCAAAAGGATTTCTTTTAAATAATCCCATAAAAGTTTGTTTGTTTTTTTAAATTTGGATTGCAAACATACGAAAACTTATAGTTTAAAGCACATTCTTCAATACTTCTTTCAACTCACTCAACATCATTGCTGTAGCTCCCCAAACGATATGTTCATTAATTTTGAAGGCTGGAATAATAATATTTTTAGCATAAGAAGTAGACATTGTGGTATTTACAATTATTTCGTCGCTTAAAAATTCGGATAATGGCAATTCAATTATATTAGCCACTTCGTTAGAATCCGGAATAAAAATAATTTCTTCCCTACAAATTCCTAAAAATGGATACACCATAAAATTACTAGGCGGAATATATAAATGCGTTAAAGGCATAATGATTTCAACACTCTTGGGATGAATTCCAATTTCTTCATGGGTTTCACGTAAAGCCGTGTTTTCAAAGTTTGTATCGCTGGATTCGTATTTCCCTCCTGGAAATGCTATTTGGGCAGAATGGACCCCTTTATATGAATTTCGAACAATAAGAACCAAATGTGTCATTCCATTTTTTGGGTAAAACAACATCATTACTGCGGCCGTTTTCGTGTTTTTGCTTTCAATTCCCGTAATATCAAAATTGCGAATTCGCTCCAATGGTGCCATCTTATAATGCGCATCACTGGCAGGAAGTGCTACCTCTGTAAATTTTGGAACATATTTTAAAAAATCTTCAAAATTCATAATCAAAGTCTATTTTTGTAAATCAAAAGCCAATATAAAGGTTTACACAAATTTACCATAATTAAATTCAAATCAATACAATGTATAGTAAAGAGGAAACTCAACGATTAAAACGGGAATTTTGGGTTGCTTTCGCAGAAAAATACCCTAGAAAATGGGTACTATACGACACTAAAATAAAAGATTTCTCTTTTAAATTTTATGTTGACAATAAAAAAGCGCAGGTTTTAATAGACATTGAGCATCGGAGTGATGAAAAACGAAATGATTTTTTCGAAAAAATGGAGTCTCTGAAAAACATATTAGAAGAAGAATTCGTAAAAAATTTAGTTTTCGAAAAAAACTTCACTCTCGAAAACGGCAAAACAATTAGTCGGATTTGGGTAGAAAAACTAGGTGGAGGCGTCAGCAATAGAAAATATTGGGATGAAATATTCGATTTTTTTAACGATAAAATGCAATCCTTAGAAATGTTCTTTTTAGAATATGATGACTTTATTAAGGATATTTAAACTAATTTTTATAGCCTTTAAAAAGAGGGAAGGTTTGGTATTTACCGGATTGGTTTTGGATATTTTTTTCGTATATTTCTAATTAACTCTTCGAGACCGTTGAGTTTTAGTTCATAAATAAGCTGTAATTGAGTCCCTAATTCTCCTTTCGGAAAGCCTTTATTGGAGTACCAAACCACATAATATTCGGGCAAATCTATAAGGTATTTGCCTTCGTATTTGCCAAAAGGCATTTTGGCATGAGCGAGTTTGATAAGTTGTTTTTGATTTTGGTCCAAGTTTAAAAAGGTTAAGGTTGAATCGGCAAGCTGAATACTTTTTTACTTCCAATTAAATGTAATTTCCTTCTCAATATCGGCATTCAAACTCAATAAAACAGGACAATTTTTAGCTACCCTTTCCAGAATGGTTTTGTTTTTGTCGGTTGTAGCAACTGACATATTCAAAACAATTATGATTTTGTCTATTTTTCTGGGTTCAGCTTGCATAATCTTGGTAACAAAAACTGTTGAACCTACTAAATCAAGATCCAAATCCTTAGATTTTATTGCCATAATCGACACCATACAACTTCCAAGTGCATTGGCAACCAAATCAGTTGGAGAAAATGCCTCTCCTTTTCCTTGGTTATCCGTTGGAGCATCCGAAAGGATTTGCGTCCCTGATTGTAAGTGAATAGACGAAGTTCTTAAATCGCCTAAGTAAGTTACTTTTGAAGTCATATTTTTTTTTTTAAAAGTGAATACTAAAATTATCCCAAAAACTTCTGGGCTGAACACTTCCTTAATTCGCTTCTTTTATTGTTAAATCGGCATCATAATATAAAATAAACACCCCTCTATTGGCATAACCGCCGTCTTCTTTTTTGTAAAACTCGAACTTGTTATCCACCTGTATGGTTGCAATAGTCTCAGCCGCTTCTTGATAATTTTTGTCTTGCGACAAACGCATCATTGTGTCAAATGTAACATCAAAACCACGGGTGGCGTATGTCGACGGGTAAATATCATTTATCTTTCTATATTCATTTTCGAAAATCAATGCTTCTGGAGATTCATTTTCTCTGGTTGTAGAAGGATACATTAATTTTAATTTCACCAAATTTTCAAAATTAATTTCGTCAGTTTCCAATGTGTCATTAGAATCCAAAATAACTAATTGCACCTTAAAACCAGATTCCAATGCATCTACCATTGTTTTTATCGTCAGTTTAATCATCATGGTGTTGGCAGTTTCCATAACTACATAGTTCGTTCTATCTTTCACTAATAAGCTATTCAAACTTTCTGCAGATAAACTTCCGTTGTCATTCATTCCAGCAAATTTAACATCCTTTTGATTTTCATTTATATACTGAATTATGGATTCCTTTTTCTTGTCGACAACTGCAATAATATTCCCTTCTTTTGTTCGCATATAATCAAACATTGTGTTTTTTGCTATTTCATTAGTGGGAATGGTTTGATATAAGTTTGAATACGGATTTCCAATATCTTTTGACAAAGGTGAAATCACGGGAATATGATTCTTTCCTCCAATCGCTGCAGCAGTTTCTGCATTATTTTGATAAAAAGGACCAATTATTGCATCGGCATATTCAAAATTATTTTCTTTGAAAAGTATTGCAACATTCGAAGTGTTTTTGGTTTCTTGAGAGTCAAAAATTTTCACATCAATAGGAATTCCAAGACTCCTAGCCGAATCTATTGCCATCAAGACTCCTGAATAAAAATCCAAAGTCATATTCAAAAACTTGTCTTTTTTTAATCGCATCGATGTCGAATTTATAGTGTCGTCTTCGATTTTAGAAAGATTAAAAGGCAACAACAATACTATCTTTTTTCTAGTCGTATTACTACTTATTTTAGACAGGGAAATATATTCTTTTTTCTTCTCTTGAGGAATCGAATTGATTGAGGGAACTTTTAAAATCATACCTATTTCAACACCATTTGACAAAGTCGGATTCAATCTTATTAATTCCCCTTGCTCTAAACAAGTCATTTTAGACAAACTATATAAGGTTTCTTTTGGTTTCACCTCATAATCTACATAAGTTATTGATGGGTTAATTTTTAAAGGAATTAATTTTGTGATATCTTTTTGGGTTTCGGCTCCTGCAATTTTATCAGTTTTTGGCGTAGTTCCCTTAATTATCAATTTGTATCCAATGGGCAAATTAGAAATGATTTCCGGGTTTTGTTTTTCCAATTCAGCAATAGTAATGCCATATTTTTTTACGATGGAATATTTTGTTTCCTTTGGAAGTACTTCGTGATAAATGACTTTTCCTGACGTTTGCACTACCGTTTTCAAACCTGAATTCGAAGGAATGGTTAGCGTTTGCCCCATTTGCAAACCATCTTTTTCAAGAAATGGATTGGCTTTTTTCAAGTCTTCATCCGAAACGTTGTATTTTTTTTCAATACCAAACAAAGTCTCTTTGGGTTCTACTTCATGCGTTATGGTTTTTGAAGAGGGTTTTTGAATCTGACCTTTTTTTGGAATAAGTAAAATGCTGTTTGGCTCCAAACCACTCTGAGCATCAGGATTTAGCTGATAGATATCGAATGGTGTGACACTGTATTTTTGTGCAATCTGGGTTATGGTTTCCCCTTTTTCTACTTTATGTTTGTCATAATTTTGCCCAAAAACAGAACAACTAATTATAAAAACAAAAATGTAAATAACTCTATTTATCATAATTCAAATACTTTAAAAATTCAGTTTCAATGGCAATGGCTATAGTGAAAAATCAATTTCTTAATTACTATTGAAATTGAAAATCTATTCCCATTCAATCGTTGCAGGTGGTTTTGAACTGATGTCATACACTACTCTATTAACGCCTTTTACTTTATTTATTATATCGTTAGACACTTTCATCAAGAATTCATAAGGCAAATGAACCCAGTCAGCAGTCATCCCATCAGTAGATTCTACTGCGCGAAGTGCAACTACTTTTTCGTAAGTACGCTCATCGCCCATTACTCCAACGCTATTTACGGGAAGCAAAATGGCTCCGGCTTGCCATACTTTATCGTACAATCCCCAAGATTTTAATCCGTCGATAAAAACTTTATCCACATCTTGTAAAATTTGAACTTTCTCTTCTGTAATTGCTCCAAGAATTCGAATCGATAATCCTGGTCCGGGAAAAGGATGTCTTCCTAGTAATTCTGGATCTATTCCTAATGTTGCTCCTACTCGACGCACTTCATCTTTGAAAAGCATTCGCAAAGGCTCCACAATTTTTAATTTCATATAATCCGGTAAACCTCCCACATTGTGGTGCGATTTTATGGTTGCCGATGGTCCTTTTACCGAAACGGATTCGATAACATCTGGATAAATTGTTCCTTGTGCCAACCATTTTACATCTTCAATTCGGTGTGATTCAACATCGAAAACTTCGATAAAAGCGTTACCAATGGCTTTTCTTTTTAACTCTGGATCTTCAACTCCGGCCAAGGCAGCATAAAAACGTTGAGAAGCATCGACTCCTTTCACGTTCAAACCCATTCCTTCGTATTGGTCTAAAACACTTTGAAATTCATTTTTTCGAAGCAAACCGTTATTCACGAAAATGCAATACAAATTTTTTCCAATGGCTTGATGCAATAAAACAGCTGCAACGGTAGAATCTACTCCGCCAGAAAGCCCAAGAACTACTTTATCGTCTTGCAATTTCTCTTTTAATTCGGAGACCATTTCTTCGACAAAAGCATTTGGCGTGAAGTTTTGAGAAACTTCGGCAATTTTTACCAAAAAGTTTTCTAACATTTTGGATCCATCCGTGGAGTGAAAAACTTCGGGATGATATTGAATCGCATAGGTTGTTTCCCCTTCAATTTTGTAAGCGGCAAACTCCACATCGTGAGTGCTTGCTAGTTTAATTCCTCCGGCTGGTAATGCTTTGATACTATCACTATGACTCATCCAAACTTGGCTGTTTTCAGAAACACCTTCAAAGAAAACTTCATTTTCTTTTATATAGGATAAGTTGGCTCTACCATATTCTCTGGTATTAGAAGCGGCAACTTCTCCTCCGCTAAAATGGGCTAAATATTGGGCTCCGTAACATACGGCGAGTATTGGTAATTTTCCTCTAATTTGAGACAAATTAGGGTGTGGAGGGTCTTCTCCGCGAACAGAAAATGGACTTCCGCCAAGAATTACGGCTTTGTAACTTGACAAATCATCAGGAAAATGATTGTAAGGAAAAATTTCGCAGAAAATGTTTAATTCGCGAACTCTACGGGCAATAAGTTGTGTATATTGCGATCCGAAATCTAAAATAAGTACGTTGTGTTGCATGTGCAAAAATACTTTTTATAATCGGGATTGAAAAATCGAATTTTGAAAAATATTCGTTTCTATTCTTTGGTAATAATAATAGTAGCCTTAAATCCAGTGGCGAGGTTCCATTGACTTGCCGAAATAACAACTCCTTTATCATCAAACACCCTAAATTCAGCAGTATTTGGACCAACACTCCCTTGATTGAGAGCTTCAAAATCTATTTTGTTAAAACCCTTTTCTAGATTAATATCAAGGACTTGAAAATTCCCAGTCATATAGATTCTAGTAACAATCATTCTATCATTTTGAAACACTCGAATGGCATCGCCATCTACTTCCCCATAATCGCGATACATCACTTTTGCAGTTAACGAATTCGTTTTGAAATTGCCCAAATTTTGATTTTTTCTAAAGACAATTCCTTCTTCATTACTTGGTTTTTTATTCAACTTCTCGACAATTAAATCTCCAGGATTAACAAAATCATTTTTTGGCGTCATTGAAAAATTATTATCAGGCACACCTATTTGAAACGAATTATCTACTTTAGGTTTTGTATTTAAAATATTAATGTTAGTAAATACACTAGGAGTTTTAATGTCTTTATTTTCTGGCGTTTGAGGACTAATTTTTTTAGGTTTAAAATCAGTATTAAGTGGTGGAATTGCTTTAAATTTAGTACTAAATTCACTTTGTCCAAAGCTATTTGAAGCCATACAAATTAAAAAAATAATAAATAGAATCTGTCTCATATATAATTGGATATTGATAAATCAATATGTGTTGAAAAATTTAAAAATAAAAAAAACAATAGATTAAAATCACAAAAATAGCACAATTTAATTTTCTTTAACTTATTTGTTCAATTGGAAAAACATTAAGAACCTTATTTAAGTTCAATATTTAACTGCGATTACTCAAAATTTATGCCATAAACATCTAATCCTTTCAATGAAATTTTTATTCAATTTCTTATCATATTTTTTATAAATTGCAAGCATAATATTAATTCTGGAGCTGGATTTCAACTTATTAGAAATCAACAAAATAAAAAACAATTAAAATGAAAAGAGAAAACATCTTGACTGGATCACCATGGGAAGACAAAATGGGCTATTGTCGTGCAGTTCGAATTGGCAATATCATTGAGGTTTCTGGAACAGTAGCCATTGTTGATGGAGAAAAAGTTAAGGCTAACGACGCTTATGCACAAACCTTAAATGTTCTTGAAAGAATCGAAAAAGTACTCGAAGATCTAAATGCAGAAATGAAAGATGTAATTCGCACCCGAATATTCACCACAGATATTACAAGTTTCGAAGAAGTAGCTAGAGCACATTCTGCTTTTTTTAAGGACATAAAACCGGCAACTGGTTTTTATGAGGTTAGCAAATTAGTAGCGCCAGAATATTTGGTAGAAATCGAATTTACAGCTATCGTTTCGGAATAATTTTTAAACGCAACTCTATTAATTTGTCATTGCGAGGAACGAAGCTATCCTATTTTTTGCTATCGTTATGTGATAGCTTCGTTCCTCGCAATGACAAAAATAAAAACAAATGAACCTAAAAAAAACAAGCCTTCTTACTCTCAAATGGATTTTCATTTGTGCTTTAGTAGGCATTTTGTCGGGTTCAGCTTCAGCACTTTTTCTAGTTTCTCTAGAATGGGTTGCTCAAATTAGAGAACACAACATTTGGATTGTTTGGCTTTTGCCAATAGGCGGACTCCTTATAGGCTTAAGTTATTATTATTGGGGAAATGAAGTGGTAAAAGGCAATAATTTATTGCTCGAAGAATATGAAAATCCTCAGAAAACTATCCCCTTAAAAATGGTGCCTTTGGTGTTTTTGGGAACCATAATAACACATCTTTTTGGTGGTTCTGCCGGACGAGAAGGAACGGCAGTACAAATGGGCGGTGCCATTGCCGACCAATTTACAGGTTTTTTAAAACTCAATAATTCCGACAGAAGGACGCTAATAATTCTGGGAATCAGTGCCGGATTTGCATCTGTTTTTGGAACGCCTTTGGCTGGAGCCTTGTTTGCATTGGAGGTTTTATATTTCAGTAAAATCAATTTTAAAAGTATTGCGTTGTCTTTTTTAGTAGCGTATGTTGCTTATTTCACCGTTGAATTTTGGCACGTAAAACACACACATTACCACATTCCTATTGTACCTGAAATAACTTCGAAAATTTTAATTTGGGTAATTTTAGTCAGTATTATATTTGGAATAGCATCAATGTTGTTTTCGAGAACGACTCATTTTTGGGGAAACTTATTTTCAAAAATGATAAAACATCCACCACTACGACCGTTTGTTGGAGGAATTATTTTGGCAATTGTTTTTTATTTTATTGGCACCACAAAATATATGGGATTGGGAATTCCTATAATTTTAGATTCCTTTTCAACACCAAATGCTAGTTATGATTTTCTACTTAAAATACTTTTTACCGGATTCACGCTTGGAGCGGGATTCAAAGGTGGCGAAGTAACTCCACTCTTCTTCGTTGGAGCGACTTTAGGAAGTGCATTATCTGTTTATGTTCCTTTACCCATTGCGCTTTTGGCAGGAATGGGCTTTGTAGCCGTTTTTTCAGGAGCAACCCACACCCCTATTGCCTGCACCATTATGGGAATAGAACTTTTCGGGTTAGAAAGTGGCTTATTCATTGGGATTGCTTGTGCAATAGCTTACTTTTCTTCAGGTTCTGCGGGGATTTACCATTCTCAAATTGTAAAAGGGGCGAAACACAAGTTGTACCAGCGATTTAAACTAAAACATCCTATGGATTTCTAATATTGTAAAAGTTTGTTAAATCTTTAAATGATTTCAACATTAGACTAAAAAAATGTAAATTCGCAATCTATGAAAGAACAAGACATAAAAGCGATACAGCAGTTGTTATCAACTCCAAAAAAAATTGCCATTATCCCACATCGAAATCCTGATGGAGATGCTATGGGTTCTACCCTTGGGTTGTATCACTTTTTATTAAAAAATGGACATCAAGCTGTTGTGGTTTCTCCTAATGAATTTCCCGATTTTTTAGCTTGGATGCCTAGCTCGAACACCGTTAAAATATTTGAAAAAGATAAAATAAACTGCACCAAAATCCTCGAAGAAGCCGAACTCGTTTTTACCTTAGATTATAATGCTTTGCACCGTGTGGGCGAAATGGAGAATATATTAAGCGAGCTAAAAGCTCCGTTTATTATGATTGACCACCATCAATCGCCGGATGATTATGCTGCATATACTTATTCGGATATTGCCTTTGGCTCTACTTGTGAAATGTTGTATAATTTTATTTGCTTTCTTGGAAAAAAATCCGACATTGACAAAACAATAGCAACCTGTATTTATACTGGAATTCTAACCGATTCAGGTTCATTTCGTTTTCCAAAAACAACAGGAACAACGCACAGAATTATAGCCGATTTGATTGATTTGGGTGTTGAAAATACCGAAATTCCAACCTTAGTGTATGACAATAGTTCCTACGGAAGATTACAATTACTGGGAAGAGCGCTTCAAAATATGAAGGTTTTGGCAGCTCATAAAACAGCTTATACTAAGCTTACACAAGAAGAACTGAACACTTTTGACCATATTAAAGGGGACACTGAAGGAATTGTGAATTATGGATTAAGTATAAAAGGCATTGTTTTTACAGCCATTTTTATAGAAAATGCAGAAGAAAAAATTATCAAGATTTCGTTTCGTTCCCAAGGCAATTTTGATGTCAATCAATTTGCAAGAAATAATTTTAGTGGAGGTGGCCATCGCAATGCTGCCGGAGGAAAATCGGAATTATCGATGGAAGAAACTGTAAATAAATTCGAAGATCTGGTAAGCAAAATAGAAATATAAAATAGTATGAAAAATAATAAATTATTGATAGTCGTACTTTCTTTCCTTTTTTTGATTTCAAGTTGCAAACAACATCAAGAAGCCAGAAGACCCATTTCACAGACCTCGGGGAATTTTATGAAAAAATCTGCCGAAAGAAACAAGAAATTAATTGCTGGGGAGGAAGGGCAAATCGATTCGGTTATAAAAAGCAATCCTAAAGTAAAATATATTGCATCGACAAAAGGATATTGGTACACTTATATAATTCAAAATACATTAGACAGCCTGACTCCAAAAAAAGGAGACGTTGCCTTTTTTGACTATGAAATAAAAGACATTAAAGGAAATGTAATCTATTCCGAATTCGAATTAAGGCCACAAACCTATTTAGTCGAGAAACAAAACATCATGACAGGGTTGCGAGAAGGTATAAAACTGATGCATAAAAATGAGAAAGTAATTTTCCTTTTTCCGTCGCATATTGCCTATGGCTATCATGGAGATGAAAAAAAAATAGGAACCAATCAACCCTTAATCTGTACAGTTAGACTTCATAATTTCATATCCGAAGAAGCATTTAAAAAAGAAATACAACTCAAAACTGGAACATCCCAAAAACAACAATCAAATCTAGAAATCAAATCAATCGATTCTACAAAACAATAAAAAAAAATTAGAAATGAAAAAAAGCATCTTATTTGCATTCCTCCTTTTCGCCTCACTATATTCTTGTAAAGAGGAAAAAAACAATCTACCTGACGGATTATATGCTCAAATTGAAACTAACAAAGGAAACATAATCGTACAATTGGATTATGAAAAAGCACCTATTACTGTGGCAAACTTTGTCACTTTGGCCGAAGGAAAAAATGAATTTATCACCAATAAAAACCTTAAAAACAAACCTTTTTACGATGGATTGAAATTTCACAGAGTAATCAAAGATTTCATGATACAAACTGGCGACCCACTAGGAACAGGTTCAGGTGATACCGGTTGTAAATTTAAGGATGAGTTTACAAATTTAAAATTTGACAAAGGTGGCGTTTTGGCTATGGCCAATAACGGTCCTGGAACCAATAGCAGCCAGTTTTTTATAACTCACGTTCAAACACAATGGCTCGAAGGCAAACACACCATTTTTGGCAATGTCGTTGAAAAAGGGATGGAAGTAGTCAACATTATTGAGCAAGGCGATTCTATGCTTAAAGTAACTATTATCAGGAACGGAAAGGCTGCAAAAAGGTTTAATGCTGTAAAAGTATTTCATGATTATTTTATTGTAGAATCGGATAATCAAAAGAAAAAACTGGAGGAAGAAGCCCTTTTAAATTTAAAATACAAAGATATATGCAATCAAAATGCGGACTATTTAACTTCTTTAAAATCAAAAGCAATAAAAACCCCAACTGGATTACAGTACGTGATAACCAAAAAAAGTGGTGGTAAAAAACCCGCTAACAGAGCTAACATCTATATTCATTATGCCGGTTTTCTAGAAAACGGAACCCTATTTGATTCAAGTATTGAAGAAGTTTCAAAGACTTTTGGAAAATTCGACCCTAACAGGGCGGCACAAAAAGGATACCAACCCATTTCTTTTAAAGGAGGTCAAAAAGTGGGATTGATTCCTGGTTTTATCGAGGGAATCGAGAAATTATGTTTTGGCGACAAAGCCATTATCTTCATCCCTTCGAATCTTGGCTACGGCGAAGCGGGTGCTGGAAATGTAATTCCGCCTAATGCCGACATTATTTTTGAAATTGAATTATTGGAAAAAATGCCTCAATAATTTATTAAACAGTAAACTACCTCGGGTCAGAGCCCAAGAGGCATTAACAAAATAACAGCCACAGATTCACAGATTTTAAAGAATCTTTTTTAATCTGTGAATCTGTGGCAAAAAAATCGAAGCAAAACTTCGAGGAATTAAACATAAAGAGATTAAAAAAAGTCATACCTTAAAATTACTCAAAATGAAATCTAAAATCCTATTATTATTATTCTTGGGAATGTTGAACATTCAGGCTCAAACAATCAAAAAACCAGTTGCAACAACAAAGAAACCTGTAACGACATCAAAAGCTACTTCTAAAGCTCCAGCTGTTGTCGAAGGAATTTTTGCAACTATTTTAACTAACAAAGGGACTATCGTTGTTCAATTAGAATATCAGAAAACGCCAATAACTGTTGCTAACTTTATCGCATTAGCAGAAGGAAAAAACACTTATGTAACTAATGAAAAATTAAAAGGAAAACCATTCTACGATGGACTCAAATTTCATAGAGTAATTGCTGATTTCATGATACAGGGTGGTGATCCATCAGGAAACGGTTCTGGCGGACCAGGTTATGCTTTTAAAGATGAATTTACAGATTTAAAATGTGACAAAGCCGGAATTTTGGCAATGGCAAATTCTGGCCCTGCTACGAATGGAAGTCAATTTTTTATCACCCATAAAGAAACCGCTTGGTTAAACGACAAACACACCGTTTTTGGTCACGTAACTCAAGGAATGGATATCGTAAACTTAATTGCACAAGATGATCTCATATTAAAAGTTACCATTACCCGAAAAGGGACTTTGGCTAAAGCCTTTGATGCTCCAAAAGTATTCTCAGATTACTTTGTAAACAAAGCAGATGACGCCATAAAACAAAAATTAATTGCTGAAGAAAACCAGAAAAAACAAGATGAAATTGCCGCGGAAGCAAAAAGAGTATATCAAGAAAAATATGCCAGTGTTATCGCTGAAAAGGCCGCTTATTTAGCCACTGCAAAATCGGAAGCCACTATAACTCCATCTGGATTAGCCTACAAAATCACTGAAAAAGGAACAGGTATAAAACCTGCTGACGGCACAACTTTCAATTTTAACTATGCCGGTTATTTTGAAGATGGAAACTTATTTGATAGCAGTTATGAAGGCGTTTGTAAAACTTACGGGAAACACGATGCTAATAGAGCTGCCCAAAACGGATACCGTGCTTTTCCTTTTCAAGCTGGAAAAAAAGACGGAATGATTCCAGGTTTTCTTGAAGGATTAAGCTTATTATCGTTTGGAGACAAAGCCGTAATTTTCATCCCTTCTAATCTAGCTTATGGCGAAAGTGGTGCCGGTGGAGTGATTCCGCCAAACACAAACTTGGTTTTCGAACTAGAGATGATTGAAATACCACCTACAACCACGCAGGAAAAATAAAACATACCAAGCTAAAAAAAGGGATTTACAAACAAAGTAAATCCCTTTTTTTATACTATTTATTTCCAAATTTCCAGTCAAATTCATCCTTAGCATTTATGATCGCGCCAATTTCGAATTTAACAACCTCATCATATTCCGTTTGAAGGATGAACCAATTGTCCTCGTTGAAATAGTTTTCGAAAGTATCAAAATCTTCCCGAGTAAACTTAGTAATTCCTTTTGTAACCAATTCGTTTTTGACATCATTGATTTTTTTGCCAATGACCTTATGACCAAATAATTCTAAATCTGGACTCGAAGCTACGATGTAACCCAGTTTAAACTCTTCTTCCTGATAGAACGTCAAACGCATTTTTAGAGCATTGTAGGCAAAAATAATGTTGTCGTCTTCGTCCTTGTAATTCCGGTCTGGTTTACCATAAATAGCGGCAACATCGTTCTGTTTCATTCCAAAAAGGAGTTTTTCGATCCCGTTTTTTAAGTTTATTTTCATAAGTGTTTTGTTTCCCGCAAAGTTCGCAAAGTTTTTCGCAAAGTGGGTAAAGTTTTTAATTTAAAAACAATTTGCTACTTTAGTACATTAAAATACTGATTATTGTGACATTTCAAAGAATCTAGTTGGATTACTTGTTTATTCTTCCAATGGAGTAGCAAATATAAATCTCCCACTTTTTTTACCAAAAAATACCTCATTTGAATTAATTGTAAATAAAAGATTACAAGTAACACGAACCCTATATGATAATAAAGCATATCTAAATTATATTGAAATTGATAATTAACCAGCCCATAACAGCAGCTATTGTTTTAGAAGTGCCAAAAGCCAAAAAATCCTCCGTGAAGAATAGCGAACCCCTCTTGGCTTTTTTTATTTTAGCAATTACTTTATCATCAGTGCTTTGCATGGTTATATTGTTTAGTATTTGTCGCAAAAATAGTAAAAATTTGCGACAAAAAATAGCATTGAAAAGTTTTTCTGTTGGATGTTTTAATAGTTGTCTTTAAATCGTGCCAATTATATTAAATATTTATTTTAGATATAGTACAATTTTATAAAGTCAATGAATACAATACTTTAAGTGCAAAATGGAACTGGCAGTAACAAAATGAGGATAACAGCTGTTTGGCAAGATTCCGACTTTTGTAGTAAATTCACGTTTACATTTCGCAATAAATTTTATCCTTAGCAGAAAATATAAGGTTACGAAGTTCGCAACCTCGCCAAGCGGCCAAACGCCCAACGCCGACCGTCAGCAACAATTATAAAACCAACAATATGACAACCATTGAAAGTAAGAAAGTATTCATAGCAAGAAATCTAATTTTGGTTCTTCTGACACTTCAATTCTCATCTTGCACGGGACAAGTGAAAGAAAAATCTGTTAATGATACAATAGAAAATGAAGTCAACACCCAACCACTCATTTTAAATCAAAGCACGACCTTTCCGCAAATTCACACCAACTTAAATGGTATGGTAAGAGCGTTTGTAAGGACAATGTATCAAGACAAAAAAAGGAACTATTGGTTTGGAACAAATGGAGATGGAATTATACGCTATAATGGACAAATACTTGAAAGAATCACCATTGCTGGAATCAGTCCACATTTTAGGGTTTTAGAGATTGTAGAAGATAAAGTAGGTAATATTTGGTTTGGAACATCCGAAGGACTCATAAAATACGATGGTGTAAAATTTAAAACATTTTCATTCAAAGAAGGACTGCCAGGTGTGAATGCGGAAATTTGGGGTTTAACAATTGACAATAACGGACTTATTTGGATTGGGGCGACAGGAGGAGTTAGTCAATTTAATGGTGAGACGTTTATACCTTTTTCTTTGCCAGCTTCAAAAGTCGAAAATGCAAAACCAATGCTATCTGACAAATTGGTTTTTAAAATCATAGAAGACAAGAATGGAAATATGTGGTTTGCTACTGATGGGAATGGGATTTTTAAATATAAAAATGGAGAATTTATTCATTTAACAGCAAAAAGTGAACTTACCGATAATAACGTTGCAGATATTTTAGAAGACAAACAAGGAAATATTTGGATTGGAACTTTTAATGGCGGTGTGAGCAAATTTGATGGTAAAACATACACCAACTTCACAAAGGATGGAATTATTGCAGGTGTAGAAACTTATAATTTTTATGAAGACAGCCTAGGGAATATTTGGTTTACGGCTGAAGGTTACGGTGTTTACCGATATGATGGCAATAATTTCAAACAATTCACAACTGAAGATGGCTTGACCTCCAATGTTACACAAAGTCTTTTCGAAGATAACAAAGGACAAGTTTGGTTTGGAAGCTGGCAAGGATTAAGTATTTATGATGGAAAAATAATTATGAATGCTAAAGACAAAGAAACTTGGACGAACTAAAAATAACTGTTGCTAACAGCCGTTTTGCAAAAGCAGGGGTTTCGTGCTTCTATGAAAGTGAAGTGCTAAATTCAAGCTTTGTGCATCTAATGAAGTTTAGTGCTGAAAATCCCCGCCTTCGCCGAACGTAGAAAAAACAGAAATGTCTTGAATATGAAAAATAATTTTTAATATTAATTCGATGAAAAAAATAATAAGAATCTCATTATACAGTTTCCTAGGATTAGTGCTACTTGTATGCCTTTTGTTTGGATATAGTGACAAATCTGTAGCTGGTTTAAAATCAAAGTACGCACAAGCTCCTTCCGAATTTGTTAAAATAGACGGTATGAATGTTCATTTCCGTGACGAAGGGAATACACTTGATTCCTTGCCTATTGTGTTGCTCCACGGCACAGGATCGAGCTTGCACACATTTGATGAATGGACAGTTATTTTAAAAAAAAATAGACGGATAGTCCGTATGGATTTGCCTGCGTTCGGATTAACAGGTCCATTCCCAGACAAAAATTATTCCATAGATCATTATGTAAGTTTTATAGAAGATTTTTTAGCTTCGCAAGGAATTAATCGTTGCATACTTGGCGGAAATTCTTTAGGAGGACAAATTGCATGGAGGCTTACACTCAAAAGACCGGAAATAGTTGCTAAATTAATTTTGATTGACGCAGCAGGTTATCCTAAAGAATCTACAAGTGAACCCATTGCCTTTACTATTGCTAAAATTCCCGTATTGAATAAAATACTAACATTTATTACCCCCCGATTCGTAGCGAAAGCCAGCGTTAAAAATGTGTATGCAGAAGATGCTAAAATAACCGAAGAGCTTGTTGACCGATACTTTGATTTAGCATTGCGTTCAGGAAATCGGCAGGCATTGGTAGATAGAATGAAGGTGGAATATGGCTCAAACTACCTGGACCAAATAAACCAAATACAACAACCAACATTGTTGTTATGGGGAGAAAAAGATTCACTAATTACAATTGCAAGCGCTTATCATTTCCATCGTGATTTACCGAATGACACCTTAGTAATTATAAAAAATTCCGGGCATGTACCTATGGAGGAAAGCCCAAAAGAAAGTTTGACCCCCGTTTTAAGTTTTATTCAGAAATAAGTATAATGTATATTTTTCAAATTATGCAGGATCAAAGGCAAACGTACTAAATTTTTCGCTTCTCTTTATGGTGAATTAAAACCAAAGAGAGTAGATGTATGTGTTTTATCTCCAGGTATAACAAACACACCAATGGTAGTAGACAACGGAATGGATTGGAGTAAGACGCCAATGACAAGGCTTGAAAGTATAATGCTTTTGAGCCACTACTTTTTTATACAAAAATATGGGTAAAAATATTAATTAATATTCCCGTTTTTGTGTGCTTTTTTTTAAGTATGATTTTTACAGAGTCTAATCTGGGAAAACAAATTCATTTTCGGAAAAATCCAAAACGTCTGATTTCGTAGCGGTACGAATGATTTCGTCGATACCTTTTTGAAGCAACAAGGACGTGGTGTATTTTCGGCTTGTAGCCACAAGAGTGTCATCAATCATCATTTTAAAAAAATATTTCCCGTTAGCAGCCCTTGATTTTACGTAAGTATAATTGTCTATGGTAGATTTCATCTCTTCGATGACGGTTGCGCAATCCATCTTTAGTTCAAAAGTCGTGCTTGTAAAAATAGTTTTTCCTTTTCTGGACGTGAATACAAATTTGTAGCGATCTTCAAATCGTTTACTGATAACAAATGCTCCCATAAAATAGTGAATGTGCAATTAAAATAGCCTACTTATGGCAAGAATAATATTGTTTTGGTGTATTTTTAGTCTCTGATATAAAAACCCTATTCGTTCATTTCGTCGTAACGTTCGGGAATTTGCGGGTCATACAACGGACATTTGAATTCTTCTAAAGTATCTGCGAGCAAATTCATCGTTTTTCCTTCGGTTCCGTAGCAATCAATTTTGATACTTTGTGCAGTGGTTTTTACATGAAAAGCGCCTTTTCCTTTTGGGTTTTTCCAACTATTTTCATCTACTTTTTCCCAGTTCGAAAAAACGGAAGAAATACGATTCAGGATGACTGGAACCGGAAGCGTTTCGAGACCTTCGACCTCTTGTTGTTCAGCCAAAGCTTCATATACCAAATGATGATTTAAATAAATTCCGTCTTGATATTGCCAAAAAAGTAGTTCGTACATGGATAAAAATTTAAGGTTTAAGGGTTTAAGGTTTAAAAAAAATAACCAATCAACGATTAAACTTTTAAACAATTAAACCATTTTTAATATTCGAAAGTTCCGTATTCGCTGCTAATAGTCAATTTTTTAACATCGGCTGCTTCCACTCTACCCACAATTTGTGCATCGACATCGAATGATTTTGAAATAGCAATAATTTCCTGAGCAATGGCTTCGGGAACATAAATTTCCATGCGGTGACCGCAATTAAAAACTTGGTACATTTCCTTCCAATCCGTTTTTGATTGCTCTTGAATTAATTGAAACAAAGGTGGAACTGGAAATAAATTGTCTTTTATTATATGCAGGTTTTGTATAAAATGCAAGATTTTAGTTTGCGCTCCACCGCTACAATGCACCATTCCGTGGATTTCGCTAGACGAATATTGGTCTAAAATTTTCTTGATAATAGGCGCATACGTTCGCGTTGGCGAAAGCACTAATTGTCCGGCATCGATTGGTGAATTGTCGACAGCATCGGTCAATTTTACCTGACCCGAATAAATCAAAGCTGATGGAACAGCAGCATCGAAACTTTCTGGGTATTTGGTTGCCAAATACTTCCCAAAAACATCGTGTCGCGCAGATGTCAATCCGTTGCTTCCCATTCCGCCATTATAGCTTTTTTCGTAGCTGGCTTGACCAAAAGAAGCCAATCCAACAATTACGTCGCCCGCTTTAATATTGGCATTGTCAATTACTTTAGAACGCTTCATTCGGGCTGTAACAGTCGAATCTACGATGATGGTGCGAACAATATCGCCCACATCGGCAGTTTCGCCACCGGTGGAATGAATAGTTACGCCAAAGGAATCTAATTCTTTGATCAATTCTTCGGTTCCGTTGATGATGGCCGAAATCACGTCGGCAGTTATTAAGTTTTTGTTTCTTCCAATAGTGGAGGAAAGTAGAATATTATCGGTAGCACCCACACACAATAAATCGTCGATATTCATGATTAAAGCGTCTTGCGCAATGCCTTTCCAAACCGAAATGTCACCCGTTTCTTTCCAATACATATACGCCAAAGACGATTTTGTTCCTGCACCATCAGCGTGCATAATGAGGCAATAATCGGCATCATTGGTTAAGTAATCAGGGATAATTTTGCAAAAAGCTTGGGGGAACAATCCTTTGTCTATGTTTTTTATGGCGTTATGCACATCTTCTTTGGATGCCGAAACACCGCGAAGTGCATACCGTTTGCTGGAATCTGAACTCATTTTATTTTGTGTAGTGTTGTTGGTTGTCCATCAAAGGAGGATGCCGCAAATATAAATATTTTTTTCGGGTATGCCTATTCCGTTTTGATAAGTGTTTTGAAAAATTATCAGACTAAAAATGCCTATCCAAAACCGGATAGGCATTTTCAATAAACTCCTGCTTAAAAATTATTTGGTAAGCAACAATTCTCTGTATTTAGCTAATGTCCAAGTTTCGTCATCAACTAATAACTCTAATTTGTCACAGTGATTCCTGATTTCTTCAAAATACGGTTTCACGTTGTTGCAATACGCTTCGGCCATAGCTTGAGCGTCTGTTAAATGGTTTGCTTTCTTTCTTTCGTTAGTCATCGCCTCTACTTTAGAATTAATTCCTTCGATATGTCCAGAAATTTCTCGGATTAAGAGAATTTGTTCTTTGGCAAGAACTTTATATTCTTCTCCGAAAATTTCTTTCAAGCCTTTCACGTTTTCAATCAAAGTGTTTTGGTACCGAATCGCTGTTGGAATAACGTGATTTTGAGAAAGATCGCCTAGAACCCTACCTTCTATCTGAATTTTTTTGGTGTATTCTTCTAATTCAATTTCATAACGTGCTTCCACTTCTATGTGGTTCATAATTCCCATTTCTGAAAATAAATTCAACGCTAGTCTTGAAGCTCTAGCTTTCAAAGCTTCGGGAGTTGTTTTGAAATTGCTCAACCCTCTTTTGGCGGCTTCAATTTCCCAAGCTTCACTGTAACCGTCGCCTTCGAAAAGGATTTTTTTGGAAAGTTTGATGTACTCTCTCAAAACATTGAAAATGGCTTCGTCTTTTTTCAAATCTTTCGTGTCAATTAAAGCATCAACCTCAATTTTAAAATCTTTCAATTGTTTAGCAACGATGGTGTTCAAAGTTGTCATGGCATTCGAACAATTCGCAGAAGAACCTACGGCCCTGAACTCAAATTTATTTCCCGTGAAGGCAAATGGTGAAGTTCTATTTCTGTCGGTATTATCCAAAAGGACATCTGGAATTTTACCTACCACGTTTAATTTTAAATCGGTTTTTTCTTCGGGGGATAATTTACCTTTTGTAACCCCTTCTAATTCAGCCAAAACCTTCGTCAATTGTTCTCCAATAAATACCGAAATAATTGCTGGTGGTGCTTCATTGGCTCCCAATCTATGGTCGTTACCGGCAGTTGCTATCGCCCCTCTCAATAAAGATTCATAATCATTTACGGCTTTAATAGTATTGATGAAGAAAGTCAGAAACTGTAAATTACTCATTGGCGTTTTGCTAGGACTCAACAAGTTTACACCTGTGTCAGTCGCCAATGACCAGTTGTTGTGTTTCCCGGAACCGTTTACGCCTTTAAATGGTTTTTCGTGTAACAACACTTTTAAATCGTGGCGTTCTCCCACTTTTTGCATCACATCCATCAACAAGCAGTTATGGTCAACCGCTAAGTTTGTTTCTTCGAAAATTGGTGCCAACTCAAATTGATTGGGTGCCACTTCGTTATGGCGCGTTTTCACGGGAATTCCGAGCAACATACATTCTTGTTCTAAATCCCTCATATAAGTTAGGGCACGACTTGGAATCGAACCAAAATAATGATCATCTAGCTGCTGTCCTTTTGCCGAAGTATGACCTAGCAAAGTTCTGCCCGTCATCACAAGATCAGGACGAGAGTTTGCTAATGCACTGTCGACCAAGAAATATTCTTGTTCCCAACCGAGGGTTGCAGTAACTTTTTTTACATTTTTATCGAAATATTTACACACTTCTGTAGCTGCATCATCCATGGCAGATAAAGCTCTTAAAAGTGGAATTTTATTATCCAAAGCTTCTCCGGTATACGAAATAAAAACCGTCGGGATGCATAAAGTCGTTCCATAAATAAAGGCTGGCGATGTAGGATCCCAAGCCGTATAACCTCTTGCTTCGAAAGTATTTCTAATTCCTCCATTTGGAAAACTAGAAGCGTCTGGTTCTTGTTGCACTAATTGTCCTCCACCAAATTTTTCTACTGGATCGCTTCCATCATACGAAGTTTCAAAGAAAGCATCGTGCTTTTCGGCAGTGCTCCCCGTGAGTGGCTGAAACCAGTGTGTATAATGAGTTACTCCTTTAGACAAAGCCCACTCTTTCATACCCATTGCGATATAATCGGCTAATTTTCTATCGATTTTAGTTCCATGTTGAACTGCACCTTGTACTCCTTTTAAAGCATCTGAAGTTAAATATTGCTTCATTGCTTTTTCATTGAACACATTTGAACCAAAAATAGTTGATTTTCTGTCTGTTTCTTCAAAATGAACAGGCTTTCTAGTTGAAGCTTCTTTTAAAGCTTGAAAACGTAATGTTGACATAATAAATAAATTTTCATCAAAGATAATTATTATTTTTAGCATACAAAATATATAGTATTTAAAATTTTACCCATGTAAAAATGGGGTATTCGCAAAAACAACATATAAGAATGTATTTTAACCCCCATTATTTTATACATACTAACATTTAAATTACATTTGCAATATTAAATAAATTTAAATTATTATGGCTAAAATAAAATTAGAGTACATTTGGTTAGATGGATACGAACCAACTCAAAACCTTAGAAGTAAGACTAAAGTAGAAGAGCATGACGATTTCAAAGGAACCTTGTCCGAAATTGGAAATTGGTCTTTTGATGGATCTTCAACAAAACAGGCAGAAGGTGGTTCGTCTGATTGTTTATTAGTTCCCGTAGCAATTTATCCTGATCCAACGCGTATAAACGGATACTTAGTAATGACAGAGGTTATGTTTGCCGATGGAAAGGCACACCCTTCAAATGGGAGATCTACTATTGATGATGATGGTGATTTCTGGTTTGGTTTCGAACAAGAATATTTCATTATGGACACGAAAACTCAATTACCTTTAGGATTTCCTGTAGGTGGTTATCCAGCTCCACAAGGTATGTATTACTGTTCAGTAGGTGGTAAAAACACACATGGAAGAAAATTAGTAGAAGAGCATGCCGATTTATGTATTGCAGCTGGACTTAATTTTGAAGGAATTAATCAAGAAGTTGCTTGCGGACAATGGGAATTTCAATTGTTTGCCAAAGGAGCTAAAAAAGCAGGTGACGAAATCTGGGTTGCTAGATATTTATTAGATCGCTTGACTGAAAAATATGGTTACTATATCGAATACCACCCAAAACCTTTAGGAGATACTGACTGGAATGGTTCAGGTATGCACGCTAACTTCTCGAATGAAGTTTTAAGAACATGTGGAGATAAAGCAACTTACGACAAAATTTGTGAAGCTTTCCGTCCAGTTGTTGAAGAACATATTGCTGTTTACGGTGCTTATAACGAGCAACGATTAACTGGTAAACATGAAACTGCTTCTATTCACGATTTCTCTTATGGAATTTCTGACAGAGGTGCTTCAATCAGAATCCCTTTATATACAGTTCAACATGGTTGGAAAGGATATTTAGAAGACAGAAGACCAGCTTCTAACGGTGACCCGTATAAAATTGCGGCAAGAATTATCAAAACTGTAAAATCAGTATTATAAACCTTTGCCATTAAAGACAAAAAAGTGTTTTCAGAAATGAAGGCACTTTTTTTATGCTTTAAACTTTTATATCAAGACCAACGAAGTATCTTTGCAACTCATTACTTTTTATTACATAATTTGAAATTCTTAAATAAACATGATTGTCTGGATTTTCTTTTTAGCAGCTATACTATTATTTCTTGCACTTGACTTGGGTATTTTTAACAAAACACCACACATCATTAGTACCAAGGAAGCAGGAAAATGGACTACCATTTGGGTGACAATGTCCTTTCTGTTTTCGGGAGTAATTTATTGGCTGTATGGCAATAATTATATTTCAAACCCTGATGGATTAAAGCCCGCTGCAGCATCTATAAAATACATTATTGGATATTTGATCGAATTGTCGTTGAGTGTCGATAATATATTTGTAATCGCCATTATTTTTTCGGCTTTTCGAATCCCTCAAAAATACCAACATCGCGTTCTGTTTTGGGGAATTATGGGAGCTATTGTCTTCAGAGGTTTAATGATTTATTTTGGAGTACTACTCATCCATAAATTTAGTTGGACAACGTATGTTTTTGGGGCTTTCTTGATTTTTACAGCAGTAAAAATGTTGTTTACAAAAGAAGATGAAAAATTTGAACCCAAAAAATCTTTTGTATACAAAGCATTACGAAAAATAATTCCCGTTACCAGTCACATTGATGGAGAACATTTCTTCGTAAAAAGAAGACATATCACCGCGGCAACACCTTTGCTTGTAGCTTTAATTGTCATTGAAGTGATGGATGTCGTTTTTGCGATGGACAGTGTACCTGCTATTTTGGCCATTACTTCGGATCCTTTTTTAGTTTTTAGTTCCAATATTTTTGCCATCCTGGGATTGCGTTCCATGTATTTCTTTTTAGCTAATATGCTGGAGAGATTTAGCCATCTGCAATATAGTTTAATCGCCATATTGAGTTTCGTAGGTGTTAAAATGTTACTTCATGATTATTATGAAATACCCGAATGGATTTCGCTGGCTTTCATTGCACTTTCATTACTTATTGGAGTTATAGTATCTTTAAAATTGAACAAAGAAGAGTATTGGGATGAGGTCCTAGAAAAAAACAAATAAAAAAAGGAAACCTTTCGATTTCCTTTAATTTTAACCTTATGAATGTTTTTTTTTAGAAATTAATCTTCTGAATTTGGCTCTCATTAATGTTTAATGCCGAAATTACCGCTGCATAATTGTTAGTGTCAAATGAATTTGCAAAACTTGCCGGAACAATAACAATTCTTAAAACTTGGTTTACCCTAAAATCAGTTGAAACAGTTTGCAAGTCATTTCCAATCATATAAATATTCACATCGTTTTTGGTAAAATCAAAATCATATCCAAAATCAAGCGTTCCATTACTAAAATAATGAGTTTCCGGCAATAATTTCCATAAATCCTGACCTTGAATTACTCCCGATAATCGATAAACCAAAACTACATCAGAGGTATATATTGAAGGATTAAAAGACACTAATTTGGCGTAATTATTAGTCGAATTAAATGAAGTAGTAACTTCAAACACTTCACTTATCGTATCATTATCAACAATAGGTCTATCCTCGGTTACGGTACAACTTTGGAAACTAAATATCCCTACAACGGCTAAAATGGTAATTATTTTTTTCATGATTTTAAATTTAATGATTTATACTTTAGACTCTATTCACGAACTGTGCCAAAGTTATTTTAAGAAAAATTTGTAGCTTTGAAAAATGAAAAACAAAGTAAAACTTTATATGGTCATGCTGGGCTGCACACCAGAAGGCAGACTTACAGAACAACACGATATATTTTTTGGAATTGGAAATTCTTTATCAGAATTGGTTCCACAAATGAAAGCTTTTTGGCCTGAAGCAAAAGGTAAAATCCATATTGATGCTTGGCGAGAGGTTACAGTAGTTGATAATCATAAAATAGAAATTATTTCCAAAGTTGATGCTGTTGCAAATGCTTCTCAACTTTTTTTTATAAATCTTGGTGGTTACAAAGAAAATGAATTTGAAGAGTACCACTACAAAATTTTGGCAACTGGAACTTCATTGGCGGAAGCCACAAAAAAAGCAAAAGCTACAAGTTTCTATAAACATTATGGATTTAAAGGAGCCACTTCACATATTGATGACAAATACGGTATAGACGTGGATGATATTTTTAACGTTGCAGATGTTCTTGCACCTAAATTAAAAGAAAAATTCGCTTTGAAAATTTCTGAAACTAATAATGCTTTTGAAGATGAATTGCGTATTGGGTACTTGAAATTGGAAAAAATAGGATGAAGTAGCAATTTACCGAAGTATAATCTGGTTACTATTTTCAATGTTCTTTACTGACTTAGTCAATAAATTGACGAGGTCAAGCTTAATTTTTTGTTTTGAATTATCAATCGAAGACACTATAACTTTAAGAATATACATTTCATCAATCCAGTAGCTATCATATTCTTCGTCTATAATATTTCCATCAATTTGAAAAACTGTAACATTTTCACTTGGACTTATATATTTTAACTTAAATTCATTTAGACTTATATAATTATGGTTATCTGTTGTTTTACCTTGAATTATAAGTTGCCCATAATATTTTACAGAATCAATAATTGTATCTTTTTTAATAACATTTATTGAAGCAATACTTTCTGAATTTAATGTTGATAACAAGGTGTAGCTTACTAATTTTCCATTAAAAAAAACAGCTGGATGATTTTTTGAAACTTTTTTATAATTATAAACTACTTTTATAGCTGTGTCGGTAATAGCTGCTGGATTACTAATATTCAAACCCTTAACTTTACCTGTAAGTTGCCCAAAAGTTGTTATTGATAAAAAAACAATAATTATGGATAATTTTAATTTCATTTTAAAAAATAGAAGTTTGACTACACTAAAGATAGTGAATTATACTATTAAATCCTGCTAAAAAGCGGAATAAGCGATTCACACGCTTTGCGTTGCAAAAGCATTTCTCTGCTTACATATTCCGTCTATACTGACCGCCAACTTCAAAAAGAGCAGTTGTGATTTGCCCTAAGGAACATACTTTTGTAGCTTCCATTAAATGTTCAAACAAGTTTTCGTTTTTTATAGCTGCTTCTTGTAAAGTATCCAAATGTTCTTTTACAAGATCATAATTAGATTTATGAAGATGACTCAACATCGTAATTTGATATTGTTTTTCTTGTTCTGTAGCACGAATAACTTCGGCAGGAATTATTGTTGGTGAACCCTTGGAGCTCAAAAACGTATTTACCCCAATAATAGGGAATTCACCCGTATGTTTTAAGGTTTCATAATACAAGCTTTCTTCTTGAATTTTACTTCTTTGGTACATCGTTTCCATGGCACCTAGAACTCCCCCACGCTCGGTGATTCGATCAAATTCAAGCAAAACTGCAGCTTCCACTAAATCGGTTAATTCCTCTATAATAAAAGCACCTTGAATGGGATTTTCGTTTTTAGTCAACCCCAATTCTTTATTTATAATCAATTGAATTGCCATTGCACGACGAACCGATTCTTCCGTTGGCGTTGTAATTGCTTCATCGTAAGCATTGGTATGCAATGAGTTACAGTTGTCGTAAATTGCATATAAAGCTTGCAACGTAGTACGAATATCATTGAAATCTATTTCTTGAGCGTGCAAAGAACGTCCAGATGTTTGAATGTGGTATTTCAACATTTGCGCTCTTTCATTGGCACCGTATTTATTTTTCATAGCTTTCGCCCAAATTTTACGTGCCACACGACCGATAACCGCATATTCAGGATCAATTCCATTAGAGAAAAAGAAAGATAAATTAGGTCCAAAATCGTTAATATCCATTCCACGACTTAGATAATATTCCACATAAGTGAAACCATTAGAAAGTGTAAATGCCAATTGTGAAATGGGGTTTGCCCCTGCTTCTGCAATGTGATAACCCGAAATGGAAACCGAATAAAAGTTTCTTATGTTATTTTTTATAAAATATTCCTGCACATCTCCCATCAAACGAAGGGCAAATTCTGTAGAAAAAATACAGGTGTTTTGTGCTTGATCTTCTTTTAAAATATCAGCTTGAACAGTTCCACGAACTTGCGAAAGGGTTCTTATTTTTATTTCATTATAAACCGATAATGGTAAAACTAAATCGCCGGTTACTCCTAAAAGTAGTAATCCCAAGCCATTATTTCCTTCAGGTAATTCGCCTTGATATTTTGGTTTTACTGTTCCTTTTTGTTTGTAAATTGCAGCAATTTTAGTCTCAACTTCCTTTTCTAATCCGTTTTCTTTGATGTAATATTCACATTGTTGGTCGATGGCAGTATTCATGAAAAAGCCCAGCAACATTGGCGCAGGCCCGTTTATGGTCATACTCACCGATGTTAGGGCGTGCACTAAATCAAAACCAGAATACAATTTTTTGGCATCATCTAAACAGCAAATAGAAACACCAGCATTTCCGATTTTTCCGTAAATATCTGGTCGGATATGTGGGTCGTTTCCATATAATGTTACGCTATCAAAAGCAGTAGAAAGTCGTTTTGCTGGTAATTCTGCGCTCACATAATGAAACCTTTTATTGGTTCGTTCTGGACCACCTTCGCCTGCAAACATTCGGGATGGATCTTCACCTTCTCTTTTAAATGGGTATAAACCAGCGGTAAATGGAAATTCTCCAGGTACATTTTCTTGTAAGTTCCAACGTAAAATATCGCCCCAAGCTTCATACTTTGGCATTGCAATTTTAGGAATTTTTGTATGCGATAAACTTTCGGAATGGGTGGCAATTTTGATTTCTTTACCTCTTACCTTAAAAATATAAAATGGATTTTTATATTTAGCTGCTTTTTCATTCCAAGTCAAGATTATTTCCCAATTATAAGGATCTAAATCCATTTTTACTTCCTCAAATTGATTTAATAAAAGAGAAATAAAAACTTTGTCTTCTGGTTTTTCATTAGCAGCATTCAAAATTTTAATACCTGATTTATTCAGAATTGGCTCATTTCCAGAAACACTTTCAATGGTTTTGAAAATACCATATAATTTTTGTGCTACTTTTTGTTGTGTCAATGAAATGGCGTCATATTTACGATTATTTTCTGCAATTTCAGACAAATAACGGGTTCTATGAGGCGGAATAACAAATATTTTCTCGCTCATTTCACGAGTTATTTTAAACGTTGATTTCAAATCACTGTCCGTTTTTTCAACGATTTTATCCATTATCGCTTTGTAGAGCGTATTCATTCCTGGATCATTGAATTGAGAAGCAATGGTCCCAAACACAGGCATATCGTCAGGATTTAAATCCCAAAGATTATGATTGCGTTGGTATTGTTTTTTTACATCACGAACGGCATCAAGTGCACCACGTTTATCAAATTTATTGAGTGCTACTAAATCTGCAAAATCAAGCATGTCAATTTTTTCTAATTGAGTTGCAGCTCCAAATTCAGGTGTCATTACATATAAAGAAACATCGGAATGATCCATAATTTCGGTGTCCGATTGACCAATACCAGAAGTTTCTAAAATAATGATGTCGTAATTTGCTGCTTTTAATACTTGAATAGCATCGGAAACATATTTTGAAAGTGCCAAATTGGATTGGCGTGTTGCCAATGAACGCATATAAACTCGTGGATTATTGATGGCATTCATTCGGATTCTATCGCCTAATAATGCGCCCCCAGTTTTTCTTTTTGATGGATCTACAGATATTAACCCGATGGTTTTTTTAGGAAAATCGATTAAGAAGCGGCGAACCAATTCGTCAACCAAAGATGATTTTCCAGAACCACCTGTTCCTGTAATTCCAAGAACGGGAGTGTTAGACGTTTTATTTTTTTGTTGGATTTTCTCTAATATTGGCTTGGCTATTTCCGGAAAATTCTCTGCTGATGAAATTATTCTCGCAATAGCTTTTGGATTTTTTTCTTCCAAATGATTGATCTCGTCATCTAATATATTTCCGATTGCATAATCCGATTTTTGAACCAAATCATTAATCATTCCTTGCAAACCCATTTTTCGTCCATCATCAGGAGAATAGATTCGCGTGATTCCGTAATCTTGTAATTCGGCAATTTCAGAAGGCAAAATTACACCTCCACCTCCACCAAAAATTTTGATATGCTCTGCTCCTTTTTGTTTGAGCAAATCATACATATATTTAAAATATTCATTGTGTCCTCCTTGATAGGAGGTAAGTGCAATGGCATTGGCATCTTCTTGAATGGCTGTATTTACAACCTCTTCGACGCTTCTATCGTGACCAAGATGAATTACTTCAACACCTGTGGATTGTATAATTCTTCGCATGATATTTATAGCGGCATCGTGACCGTCAAAAAGGGAGGCGGCGGTTACAATTCGAACTTTATTAATAGGAACATAAGTTTTTACTACTTCCATTTTATGAATATGATAATTTATGAGTGCAATTTACGGAATATTTAAAAAATAATTTAAAAAAACTGGCGTAAATCTAAAAATTTCATACGCCTCCTTTTTTATTGAAAAATAAGATTAATTTTGAGAAAAAATAGTGACAAACGTTTCCGTAAGTTCGGAAATTATCGCCCTGATGGAAGCGGCATCACACGCTTTTTAGCGTAGATACAGTGTACAGCAGGACACGAGCAAAGCGAACAGACGAAGTAAAGAGGTCCAAAAAAAATAGTATGCAACAAATTACCATCCTTATTCACTGTGCAGATCAAAAGGGAATTATTGCCGCCGTAACTGATTTTATACTTAAGATTGAAGGTAATATTATTTATATTGATCAGCATGTAGATAGAGAACAAAATGTTTTTTTTATGCGGTTAGAATGTGAACTTACTAATAAAAACAGCAATTTGGTTGCTATAAAAAATGTCTTTCAAATAGCTATAGCAACTAGTTTTAATATGTCTTGGGAGATTTATGCCAAAGAGCAAAAACCAAAAATGGCATTATTTGTATCGAAATATGACCACTGTCTATTTGATATTTTGGGGCGCTACAGTGCTGGAGAATTGAATGTGGAAATTCCTTTAATTATTAGCAATCACGAGGATTTGAAGCCTATTGCGGAACGTTTTGGTATTCCATTTTTCTATGTTCCATTTACAAGGGACAATAAAGAAGAAGGTGAGAAACGACAAATTGAATTACTCCAGAAATATGAAATAACTTTTATCGTTTTGGCGCGTTATATGCAAATCATAACTCCTAAATTGATTTCACTTTACGAGAACAAAATCATCAATATTCATCATTCATTTTTGCCAGGATTTAAAGGTGCAAAGCCCTATCACCAGGCCCATGAGCGTGGCGTAAAGATTATTGGCGCAACAGCGCACTTTGTGACCTCCGATTTGGATGAAGGTCCAATAATTGAACAGGATGTAGCTCATGTAACACATGCATCCACACCTGAAGAATTGATTGCACTTGGTAGAGATATTGAAAGACGAGTTCTAGCTAAAGCTGTAAAACTTTACGCCGAAGATCGCATTTTTATCGTTGGAAAGCGCACTGTAATTTTTAATTAAGACTGTAATTTTTAATTAAATTTAGTGTCCTCGGCCGGAGTCGGACCGGCGACCTACCGCTTAGGAGGCGGTTGCTCTATCCA
>NZ_CAWURC010000028.1:0-3627 GCF_963925185.1 uncultured Flavobacterium sp.
GGTATTTCATAAACGGCAAGACTAAACTCTATAACGATTTATTTTCAGATTTAAAAGGAAGTTTTAATCAAGGGATGGAAAGTATTTATACTTTAGACAACAATAAGGTTTTTTTTGGAACCAACAATGGCCTCTTTCTATATTCTCCATCGGAAAATAAAAATGATATTGTATTTCCAACAGAAATCAGTCAAATCACTTATTTTAGAAACCAAAAACCACAACTCGTAGAGATAAATTCTAAAGATAACAATGTTCAATTACCCAATCGAACTGATATTTTGCGTTTTCAATATTCGTCTCCAAAAATGTTTTCAAGCACCCTAATTAATTATAGCTATAAACTTGAAAACATAGAAGAAGACTGGTCGCCTTGGCAAAAAAATTCCATAAAGGAATATACTCATTTGAGACCTGGCAATTATACGTTTTACGTAAAAAGCAAAAATTTAGCAGGTCTACTAGGAAAAGAAACCTCATTCAAATTCACTATTTTACCTAAATGGTATCAAACTAATTTGGCCTATTTCCTATACATAATTACTTTTGGATTCCTTGCTTACTACTTAACAGATTATGTGAGAAGAAAGATAGCTTATGAGCGACGAAAATTAAAAATAGAAATTAAGAAATCACAACAACTATTAGAATTAGAGATTGAAAAATTAAAACTAGAACAAGACAAAGAATCTATTTATAAGGACAAATTAATCCTTGAAGGAGATATTATTAATAAAAGCAAAGAATTAGCAAACTACACTATTTCCTTGAGTAAGAAAAAAGAAGTCTTCGATGAATTAAGAAACGACCTGACAAAGCTTCGCGAACTTCTTAAAAGTCAAGAATCAAGAAAGAAAATTACAGAAATTTTTCAAAAGCTAAATCAACATCGTATTGGTGAAGAATATATTGAAATCTTTGATGTAAATTTTGAAAAAATAAATCATGATTTTTTTGAAAAACTGAAGCAACTTGACCCTACAATTACCAAAAGAGAATTGCGTTTATGCGCCTTTGTCAAAATGGACTTAACAAATAAAGAAATAGCTCCGTTATTAAACATTTCTGCAAGAGGCGTCGAAACTTCACGTTATAGAGTACGTAAAAAACTAAATGTGCAACAAGAGGATAACTTTATTACCTTTCTTGAGAATTTGATTGAAAAAGAGCAAGAATAATAGCGTGTCTCCTTAAAAAAGAGTGCGTTTTTTAATTTTAAGTTACTATTCTACTAATTCGAATGCATCTCTCAGTCTAATATCTGCCGAGGACGACCCAATCATTAGATCAAAATCTCCCGGTTCTGATTTGTATTCTAATTTATCATTATAAAAAGATAATTTTGAGTTGTCAATTAAGAATTTGATTGTTTTGGTTTCACCAACTTCTAACTTGATTTTTTGAAAATCTTTTAGCTCTATAATTGGCCGTACAACAGAACCAAATTTGTCTCTCAAATACAATTGAACTACTTCCTCTCCAGTAACTTTTCCCGTATTGGTAATCGTTACAGCAACTTCAATTGTTTCGGTTGCTTTCATTTTATTATTCGATAATTTTAAATTTGAATACTCAAAAGTGGTGTAACTTAATCCATATCCAAAAGGAAATTTTGGGGAAGTTGGCAAATCAATATAAGCTGATTTATAGATTTTATCTTCATTTATAGAAGGTCTCCCTGTATTGAAATGATTGTAAAATATCGGTATTTGACCTTCTTCTCGGGGAAAAGTCATGGGCAATTTTCCGGACGGATTGTAATCACCAAACAAAACATCGGCAATAGCATTTCCAGCTTCTGAACCTAGCCACCAGGTATAAAGAATTGCAGGAACCGTATCGGCAGTATGGTTAAAAATTAATGGGCGACCTGCATTTATCAAAACTACAATTGGTTTTCCAGTGGATTGAAGGGCTTTAACTAAATCTTCTTGAACACCCGGCAAATGAAGATTACTTTTGCTTTTTGCTTCGCCGCTCGAATACCAACTTTCACCAATACTTAAAATCACCACATCCGATTGATTGGCAATAGCAATTGCTTCGGCAAAGCCCTCTTTGTTTTGAGAAGACACATCACATCCTTTCGCATATAAAAGTGTGCTATTTTTATCTATTTTATTTCTGATTCCTTCCCATTGAGAAACGATATAAGTTGAATCAATATTTTTCAAATCAACTGCCCAAAAACCGTGATTGGCTCTTTTTAATTTTACCATTGGTCCAATAAAAGCAATTGTTTTGGTGGTTTTCGAAAGTGGTAAAATAGCATTTTCATTTTTCAATAAAACGATACTCTTTGCTGCAATTTCTCTGGCAATTTTTGTATGTTCTGGATTGTCAAGCGCCTTTTGTTCTCGTTCAGAATTACAATATTTAAAAGGGTCTTCAAACAATCCTAATTCAAATTTTTTGCGTAAAATTCGCTTTACAGCATCGTCAATTAGCGCTATTGAAACCTTTTTTTCTTCGACTAATTGTGCTAAATTATTTCGATAAGCGTTACTTTCCATATCCATATCACTTCCCGCAGTTATAGCAGCAAGCGCTGCTTCTTTACTGTTTTTCACAAATCCGTGATCGATCATTTCGCCTATTGAACCCCAATCAGAAACCACAAAACCTGTGAATTTCCATTTTCCTTTGAGAATATCCCTTTGCAAATATTTATTTCCTGTTGCAGGAATTCCATTTAAATCATTAAAAGAATTCATAAATGTTGCCGCTCCAGCATCCAAGGCAGCCTTGAAAGGTGGAAGATAGGTTTCCCAAAGCATTCTTTCGCTCATATCAACTGAATTATAATCACGCCCGCCAACGGCGGCACCGTAAGCAGCAAAATGTTTGACACACGCCATAACCGAATTAATATCCCCTAGTTTTCCTTGAAAACCTTTTACTCTTGCAAACGCAATTTTAGAACCTAAATAAGTATCTTCACCTGCTCCTTCCATCACACGACCCCAACGAGGATCACGAGAAATATCAACCATTGGCGCAAATGTCCAATGAATTCCTGAAGCTGAAGCTTCAGTAGCCGCGATTCTTGCAGTTAATTCCATTGTAGCTAAATCCCAACTTGCGGCTTCCGCCAAAGGAATTGGGAAAGTAGTTTTATACCCATGAATTACATCTTGACCAAACAACAAAGGAATTTTTAATCGGGATTGCATAGCCAATTCTTGATATTGACGCGTGTATTTTGTTCCCAAAATATTAAGCATCGAGCCAATTAATCCGCTTTTTATTTCCGATTGTTTGTTTGGATTTATCGTAATTGGACCCGTTGCAGCATTATCCCCAGTATATTGATTGAGTTGTCCTATTTTTTCTTCAATCGTCATTTTCTGGAGTAGAGAATTAATTTTATCATCAATAGATTTTTGCTGAGAGAAACAAAGTAATGAAGAAAAAAACAGTATATAAGTCAGGCGTAATTTGTTAATCATTTGTGTTTATTTGGATTAGATATGTATTTAAAAAATTAAAGTTTGTATGGCATGTGGCAAAATGGAAACTTCGGTTGCATTTGTTCCTACACACAAATTATAGGTGATTTTTTTATCACTTTGATTCATTACAACTGTAACCACTTTTCCGTCTTTGTTTAAAAAAGAGGTGGTCATC
>NZ_CAWURC010000029.1:0-27198 GCF_963925185.1 uncultured Flavobacterium sp.
GCAATTACATTATCGGTAACAGAAATAAAAAATGAATAATTAATAAACACAACCTCAACTTAAGGCGCCTAATGGTACCTTTTTTTATTATGCAAAATAGCAAGAATTTCACGTTATATCTATAATAGACAAAAATAGATAAAATGGCAATTGGAATAAAAACGGGAGGAAGAACTGCGGGAACAGAAAACAAGACCACAAAAGAGATAAGAGCGGTATTAAAAGAGGTAATCAATAATGAGTTGATAAATATTGAATCCTTGCTTTGCGTACTCCAACCCAAAGAGCGTTTAGAATTGGTAATAAAATTGATGCCTTTCGTATTACCTAAATTAGCACCCGAGCCAATAGAGAAACCCAAAGAGGATATTAGAGAATTTGAAATTGTTGTAGTTGACAATAACAACAAACATTTATATTTGAACAAATCGGAAGAATCGCAAAGTGATTAACTTATATTCTAAAATAATAACTCTCAAGCTATTTCAATTCAAAAATTTAGAAGTATTTTTCAAATAGTTTGGCAATGGTTTGGCAACTACAATAAAAAAAGTCCGTAATGTATTGATTAACAATACAATTACAGACTTTTAATGTACCCGGAGCCGGAGTCGAACCGGCACGGTTTCCCACAGGTGTTTGAGACCAGCGCGTCTACCAATTCCGCCATCCGGGCTTAGCAGACATGAAATAACGACAGTTATTCCAACGCAATAAAGAGATATTTAGTGGTAGCTAAACGTCTTTTCCTTTAACACGGTGCAAATGTAAAAAATAATATTAATTCCACTATTAAAAATACTTAAAATTTTCCTTTCAGAGTTCGATTTTATTCTTAAATTTGCACCTCGGTAAAACGACACACAGCAACTAACTACACCCGAGGCGCATGCATCATCTGGCTAAGACAAAAATCGAAGTCGAATTGTATGGAGCGTAGCGGAATAAAAACAACAAATTAAATGTTACACTTAGAGCCAGAAGCTAAAATTTTTGCGTGTTCACAAAGTGTTTACCTCGCAGAAAAGATTTCCAACGAATATGGAATTCCATTAGGCAAGGTTACAATGTCAAAATACAGTGATGGAGAGTTTCAGCCATCTTATGAAGAGTCGATTAGGGGCTTGCGTGTATTTATTGTTTGTTCCACTTTTCCAAATTCAGATAATTTGATGGAATTGTTACTTATGATAGACGCAGCAAAACGAGCTTCGGCAAGACATATTACAGCTGTAATCCCCTACTTTGGTTGGGCAAGACAAGACAGAAAAGACAAGCCAAGAGTTCCGATTGGAGCAAAATTGACAGCAAAATTGCTGGAAACTGCCGGAGCAACAAGAATAATGACAATGGATTTGCATGCAGACCAAATTCAAGGATTCTTTGAAAAACCAGTAGATCACCTATTTGCATCAACAATATTTTTGCCTTATGTAAAAAGTTTGAATCTGGACAATTTGACAATCGCATCACCAGATATGGGGGGTTCTAAGAGAGCTTATGCGTATTCAAAGTTTCTAAAATCGGATGTGGTAATTTGCTACAAACAGAGAAAAGAAGCTAATGTTATCGACACAATGGAATTGATTGGTGAAGTGAGGGGCAGAAATGTGATTTTGGTAGATGATATGATTGACACCGGAGGCACTTTGGCGAAAGCCGCAGATTTAATGATAGAAAAAGGAGCATTGAGCGTAAGAGCAATTTGTACACACGCTATTTTATCTGGAGATGCTTACGAAAAAATTGAAAACTCGAAATTGCTAGAGTTAATTGTCACTGACTCTATTCCGTTAAAGAAAGAATCAAACAAAATAAGAGTGGTGAGTTGTGCGCCTCTTTTTGCCGAAGTTATGCATATGGTACACCACAACAATTCTATTAGCGGGAAGTTTTTGATGTAATCTCGTTTTGTGTTTTAGACATTAAAAAGTCTAAATAAAAAGTAATTTATTATTTATTAACTATATTTTTTTTACAATGAAATCGATTACAATTAAAGGATCAGAAAGAGAAAGCGTAGGCAAAGTTGCGACTAAAGCCTTACGTAATGCTGGAGCGGTTCCTTGCGTGTTATACGGAGGAAATCAACCAGTGCATTTTTCAGCAGACGAAAGAGCATTCAAAACCTTGGTTTACACTCCAAACGCACACACGGTTGTGATTGAACTTGGCGAAGGAAAACCATCATTCAATGCTGTTTTACAAGACATTCAGGTTCACCCAGTGTCTGATAAAATTTTACATATTGACTTCTTTCAGTTATTTGACGACAAAGAAATCACTATGGAAGTTCCGGTAAAAATTACTGGCGTATCTCCAGGTGTATTATTAGGGGGTGATTTACGATTAAACACTCGTAGATTAAAAGTTAAAGCGTTGCCAAAAAATCTTCCAGATTTTATTGAGGCTAACATTTCTGGACTTGAAATGGGAAATAAATTGTATGTTACGAAACTTGTTTCTGAAAAATACAAATTAATTCACCCAGACAACACTGTTGTTTGTCAAGTAAGAATTTCTCGTGCGGCTATGAAAGCAGCTCAAGAAGCAGCAAAAGCAGCGAAAGCTCCTGCAGCGAAAAAGAAAAAATAATTTTTTTTAAAGAATTCAAAAAAGCATCAGTTGTAAAACTGGTGCTTTTTTTGTTTTATGGAGCACAGCCACTTTTGTCTTTAAGCGTTATTGCTCCCGCTGTCATTCCAATCCGCGTTATTGTTTATACCTCACAACAACACGGGATTTTCCCTTCCATCGGGGCTAGCGAGAAACACTCTTTTTTAAAACAACATTGCTCGAAATTTACAGCCTAATGAAGGTGGTAAACTTTAAATTAAAAAATTAAGTTTACTTTTGTGAAATGATAAAATGGATAAAAAGCCTGTTTTCATCAACAAAAACAGAAGACAATACAGATTGTATGAACCCGGAGGTTCACGAACACCAAAAAAACAATATAAAAAGCGTGAGTAATAAATATTTAATAGTTGGTCTTGGTAATATAGGTGCTGAGTATGTCAACACTAGACACAACATTGGTTTTAAAATCGTCGATTTCTTTGCCAAAAAAGAAGCGATCAACTTCGAAGCCGTGAAATTGGGTTCGCTTGCCGAATATAAATTTAAAGGCCGAACTTTTTTGCTATTAAAACCCAACACCTATATGAATTTAAGCGGAAAAGCAGTGAAATACTGGATGGACAAAGAAAATATTTCACAAGAAAACATATTGGTAATTGCTGATGATTTGAACCTGTCTTTTGGAACAATTCGCATCAAGCCAAAAGGAAGCGACGGCGGACACAACGGACTAAAAAATATCAACTTAATCCTGAATACAACAAACTATACCCGTTTTAGATTTGGCATTAGCGACGAATTCAAAAAGGGGAGGCAAGTAGATTATGTTTTGGGCGAATGGGATGAAGATGAAAAAACAAAACTTCAGGAGCGCCTAGAGCTCGCCCACGATATCATAAAATCCTTTGGAACTGTAGGATTAGAAAACACAATGACCAGTTTTAACGGAAAATAAAAAAATCACCCTTGTTATAGTTACTTTATGTACTGTATAAATAATTCTGAAACAGCTATTTGCTAAATTTTTATTTTGCATTTGCTAAAATTCTTAACTTTGATGAATATATTATTTTTATGAAAATATCTAACCAAAATTCTATTCAAAAAATCTTTTTGATCCTCTGCTTGTTTATTCTTGGCTTCACCTATAGTCAAGTTAAAAACACTACCCCTAAAACTTTATTTGGAAAAGAGGTTAAAAAATCATCTATTAATCCAAAGAATGGAATCATTCGATGTGCAACAGTAGAGTACGAACAATTTCTTCAAGAAAACAACCCAAAGAGATTAAAAGAAGCTCAATTTGAGGCTTGGCTTTCGCCATTAGTTGCTAAACACAAAGCCCTGCGAACTAGCTCAAAAACAGCGATGCCTATAGTAATTATAACCATTCCTGTTGTAGTTCACGTGATACACAACGGTGAAGCCATTGGAACTGCGTCAAATATTACTGATGCGCAGGTAGAGTCGCAGATTACTGTTTTGAATCAAGATTTTAGAAAAAAATTAGACACACCAGGTTACAATTCTGATCCCGTAGGCGCTGATGTAGAAATTGAATTCGTTCTTGCAAAAGTAGATCCAAACGGAAACCCCACAAACGGAATTAATCATGTGAATATGGGTCAATCCTCTTGGTCTGCTGTTGATGTTGATGCTATTGTAAAACCCGCTACTATTTGGGATTCAACTCAATATATGAATATGTGGAGCCTCAAATTTTCTGACAATACCCTTTTGGGTTTTGCGCAATTTCCAGATTCATCGGGTCTTTCAGGTCTTAGCTCATCAAATGGAGCGTCAACTACAGATGGTGTGGTTTCTAGTTTTGATGTTTTTGGGAGTACTGATCTTGGCGGGACATTTTTATTGGCAGCACCTTACGATAAAGGAAGAACAATGTCTCATGAAGTAGGCCATTTTCTTGGCTTAAGACATATTTGGGGTGACGGAAATGGCGATCAAGACACTAATTCTCCAGATTGTACAGCAACAGATTACTGCGAAGACACCCCGCAAGTAGGATGGGAAAATTATGATTGTGACAATGCTTATGACACTTGCACTGCAGCAGGAATTGATATGGTGGAGAATTATATGGATTACACCACGGATCAGTGTATGAATATTTTTACCCTAAATCAAAAAGAAAGGATAGAGACTGTTATGACTAATTCTCCAAGAAGAAATTCCTTAAAAACTTCCATTAAAGGCAACCCAATTCCTTTATTTGCAAATGATGCTGAAGTGCAAATTGAAAAAGATTATTCATTAGCCACTATTTCAGACTGTGCAACAATACCTGTTGCAACAAATAAAAAAGTCCTCTTAGCTAATAGGGGAACCGCTACATTAACATCAGCAACTATAGATTATTCCATCGCTGGAGGAATGAATCAAAGCCATACGTGGACAGGTTCTTTGGCTCCAAATCAAACTACAATTATAACATTGCTAAATACCGACTCTTTTGGCATATTGAATACTAGTATAGTCACAACAAATGAAACAACAGACCAGAGAGTTAGTAACAACTCAGATAGTGAAGTGTTCTCGCCTGTGAATTACACCTTTACTAATTATGTTTTTACTTTACAGCAAGATTTCTGGGGAGATGAAATTACTTGGCAAATAAAAGATGCAACTGGCGCTATTAAATACAACGGCGGACCTTATGAGGGCAAGCATAGTGAAAATTTCCCTTTACCCACGGAAATAACTCAAAATTGGACGTTAGCTAATAACCAGTGTTATACATTTTCAATTTTTGATTCTCAAGGTGACGGGATTTGTTGTTTTGGAGGTGAGGGTTTTTACAACATTAAATCTACCGATGGATCGGTTTTAGTTGCTTCAGGAGCATCCTATGGCGTTATAGATAATCGCCATTTCACCACTAACACCCTTGGAAATAAAGCCTTTGAAACATCAAACGATATTTATCTTTATCCAAACCCTACAAAAGGCACTTTAAATATTCGGATTCCAAGTGATTTTGGTTTACCAAATAGTTTTACGATTTACAATGATGTTGGACAAATCATCAGCCAAACAAAGGTTTCAAAAGAAGCTGATTTGTCATTAAACACTTCGGTTTTAAGCAATGGAATTTATTTTGTTACCATTACAAAAGAAGATCAGAAGAAAACGCTGCGGTTTATAAAAGAATAGTTTTGCAGCAAAAAGCTTTTAAGAGGATTGATTTATTTCAATCCTCTTTTTTTTTTGTTATTATTAACATAAATTTGCAACATTCAGAAAACAACTACTTTGAAGATTTTTCATTCTATAAACGATTTCCAATCCACACAAAAAACAATACTCACCCTGGGTACATTTGATGGTGTGCATGTTGGTCACAGTAAGATTTTGGAAAAAGTAACCAAAAATATCGAAAAAGGAGAATATGAAAGCCTCGTACTTACCTTTTTTCCACATCCTCGAATGGTTTTGCAAGGACGATCTGAGATAAAACTACTCAATACCATTGCTGAAAAAATAGATTTATTAGAAAAAACAGGGGTCCAAAATCTAGTCATTCATCCTTTTGACGAAAGTTTTTCAAGATTAACAGCTCAGGAATTTGTAAAAAATATTCTTGTAGATAAATTTCATATCCAAAAAATAATTATTGGTCACGATCATCGCTTCGGAAGAAACCGAACGGCAAATATTGACGACCTTATTGGTTTTGGAAAACAATATGGTTTTGAAGTGGAGCAGATTTCGGTTCAGGAAGTGAATGCTGTTTCTATAAGCTCAACCAAAATCAGGAGAGCCTTGATCGAAGGAAATATGGCTTTGGCCAATGAATATCTAGGTTATGACTATTTTATAACCGGGACTGTAATCAAGGGAGGCCAATTAGGAAGAACCATTGGGTTTCCTACCGCCAACTTACAAATTCAGGAAAACTACAAACTCATTCCTCAAAATGGTGTTTATATTGTGAAAAGCAGTGTCAACCAGGAAACCGTTTATGGAATGATGAACATTGGATTTAATCCAACTGTAGCCGGAGAAAGGTTGTCTATTGAAGTTCATTATTTTGAATTTGATACTGATTTGTATGACCAAAAAATAAGTGTTTCGATACTCAAGCGCCTTCGCCCTGAACAAAAATTTGATTCTGTTGACTTACTAAAAAAACAATTGGAAAAAGACAAAAATTTAGCTTTAGATTATATCAAAAATCTTTAATAACAACGACCATTGTTTTCATGAGTTGATAAAAAACGCCATTGTTTCTTTACTTTTTTCAATACCACAACTTTGTTTGATTGGAACAATTTAACTACTTTTGGTGCATCAAAATATCAAATAGATGAGCATCGCAAAACACAATTGGAATAAAGACGAAATTATAGCAATATATACCAAGCCCTTGATGGATTTGCTTTACGAAGCAGCCACTATACACAGGGAAAACCACGATCCAAATGTGGTTCAAGTATCTACTTTATTGTCAATTAAAACTGGTGGTTGCTCTGAAGATTGTGGGTATTGCCCGCAAGCAAAAAGATACCATACATCAATTAAGACGAATGATTTGATGACCGTAAGCGAAGTCAAAGAACAAGCAGAACAAGCAAAATCAAGTGGTTCGTCACGTGTTTGTATGGGAGCGGCTTGGAGAAATGTAAAAGACGGTGCTGAATTTGATCAAGTATTGGAAATGGTACGTACCATCAATAAAATGGATATGGAAGTGTGTTGCACGCTCGGAATGATTACCGAAAACCAAGCACAACGATTAGCTGAAGCCGGTTTGTATGCCTACAACCACAATATCGATACCTCCGAAGAATATTATAAAGAAGTGATTTCGACTCGCGGTTTCGAAGACCGATTGGAAACTATCAAGAATGTTAGAAAAACAAACATTACCGTTTGCAGCGGCGGAATTATCGGGATGGGCGAAAGTATCGAAGACCGAGCCGGAATGCTTGTGGCGCTTTCTACTTTGGATCCGCAGCCTGAATCCGTTCCGATAAACGCTTTAGTTCCTGTTGAAGGAACGCCGCTCGAACAGGAAAAACTGGTAGAAATATGGGAAATGATTCGAATGGTGGCGACAACTCGAATTATAATGCCTAAAACACAAGTGCGTCTTTCGGCAGGAAGAATAAATATGAGTCGCGAAGGGCAGGCAATGTGCTTTTTGGCTGGTGCCAATTCTATATTTTCGGGAGATAAATTACTTACAACACCTAATAATGACGTAAACGAGGATGTGAAAATGTTCGAAATTCTAGGACTAAAAAACCAACAACCATTTGCTAAAGTATACCAACGCGAAACTGTTGAAGCGGTAGATTCTAAGTTTACTTCACTGGGTGAAAAACCAAAATGGTCAAGACCAGGACACAAGATCGAAAGAAACTTAGAAGCCACCTCGAAAGGCAAATAGTGGTTTTTATTTATAATTTTCTCTTTAAATTGATTTATTTTAGAATAGTTTTTAAAATCAACGGACCTGAAGAATAATAGATAAAAATTGGCTCTCCCAACACAAATTCACTGTGAAAGACGTTTTTTCCATAAAAGAAGCCATACAAAAGACAGAATATTTCTGTGGATATCAGGAACGTTGCCATGAGGAAGTGATTTCTAAATTACGAAGCATGAAGATGGATTCAGAAGAAATAGATATCATTATGGTGCATCTTATCACCTCCAATTTCCTCAACGAAGAACGTTTTGCCTGTAGTTTTGCCAGAGGAAAACACCGTATCAAGCATTGGGGGAAAATCAGGATTGTCAGCGAATTAAAATTTAAAAAAATTTCACAAACGCTTATTAATAGAGCCCTAAAGGAAATCACCCCCGAGGAATACGCAGCAACTTTTCACGCCCTTGCCGAGCGACATTGGGAAACCATCCGAGAATCGAATGTGCTGAAAAAGAAGAAAAAGTTTTGTGACTATATGCTTCGGCGGGGCTTTGAAAGCAATCTTGTTTACGACAAAGTGAAGGAGTTAGCGACCTAGGTCTAAAGGCAAAATTAGAACAAAACGGATGAAACGGACTGGCACAGTTTTATATTTTAAACATATAAATCAAATAAGGGAATTTAAGTTTAAACACGGAGAGCAAAAAAAAGGAACAAATCTCACAAATTTTTCATTTTAAAAATCAGTAAAATTCGTTTTATCCGTATAAATCCGTGGCCAAAAAACGGGTGATTTGTAGTTAAACACTCAACAAAACACTCACCGCATTTCCGCCAAAACCAACCGAGTTTACTAGCACTTTTCGAATTTGTTTTCTAGAATTTTTAGCTTTGGTAAAGGGAACTCCAATAAACTCCTGATGTTGCATCATTAAAATTGCCATTTCGATACTCAACATTCCGGAAGCGCCAAAGGTGTGACCAATTTTCCATTTGTTGGTGGTAAGCATCGGCAAATCATCCCTAAATACTTTTTGGATTGCTTTATATTCGGTTAAATCCCCTGCTTTTGTACCGGGTGCGTGCATTACAATGACATCAACTTTGGATAAATCAGTGTTTTCCAAAGCCATTTTCATAGATTTTTGAAAACAAGTCGCTTCTGCCGAAATAGAAATGTTATGTTCTAGAATTTCTGTAGCATAACCAATGTCTTCAATAAAAGCTATGGCATTTTCCTTTCTTCCAATTTCCAAACAACAGACCGCAGCTCCTTCGCCAAGAATTAAGGTGTTTTGCTTTTTTTCTAAATCGAAAGCTTGGCAAGGATACTCTTCTTCACTATTCGAATAAATTTTCAAAGCGCGCATTTGGGCAATCGTGAAATCAGTCAAAGGGGCTTCGCTTCCTCCAACTAGGAACTTGTTAGCCATTCCTGCACGAAGCCAAGCCACACCATTTAACAAGGCGTGCAAAGCGGTCGAACAAGTAATGGAGTGCGATATTTCAGGACCAGAACTTTGCAAATCGTGAGCCACCCAAGAAGAAATATTTCCCAAAGTCGTCGTAGGTGATGCTAAAGTTTGTGCTTTGCCTGTTTCAAGATATTCCTGATAATGTTTTTCAAATAACGCCGTAGCACCCCGGGAAGAACCTATGTTAATTCCGAACACATCGTTTCGTGTCCAACCTGCATTTTGTATGGCTTTTCGTGAAGCCAACATTGCATACAAAACCGTTTTGTCCAAAAATTTGTACTTGCTATCCGATTTCTTTAATATCTCAATCTCTTTACTTGAATTATCGTCCAATTTGGCAACAAGTGTTTGTTTATGGTCTAAAAAATGTTCGGTGAAACAATGCTTCGTATTTAAATAGTTTTCCCAAATCGTTTTTGGATTATTTCCTAAAGGAGAAATGGAAGCAATGGCTGTTATGGAGATGGTTTGTGGCAAGGCTGTTTTTATTTTGAGTCAAAGGTCGGGAAGTTTTTGCGAAAATGGCAACTATTTAAGCACGAAGACCACAATGAAATTAAAAAATTTAATTTTAAACACTATAAAAACGACACACAGATAACACTAATATAGAGGAATAAAAAATGTTTTTTTAAACACATAAGTACTATAATATCATTTAAGTTTCGTTGTGCTCTTAGTGACTTCTTAATAAATTTTGTGGTCAAAACTAAACTATTTCCAAAGCTTTTTCGACCACTTCATACACTTTTTGCAATTGTACGTCGGAAATCACATAAGGAGGCAAAATGTAAACAATATTACCCACAGGGCGCAAAACAACTCCGTTTTCGATAAAGAAATCATACAGTGTATTTCGCATTGTTCCATAGTAACTTTCAGCAGAATCTATTTTGATTTCTAAAGCAAAAATCACTCCGAGAACACGTGTTGTTTTTATTTTTGGGTGAGATTCGATGTGTTTTTGGAAGGCTAAATGGTTTTTATTTATTCGAGCAATATTGTCTTGCATTTCTTGAGTTTGCAATAATTCTAAACTCGCCAATGCTGCAGCACAACCCGTTGGATTTGCCGTAAAAGTATGTCCGTGAAACAATGCTTTATTAATATCGTCATCATAAAAGGTATCAAAAATTTCCTGAGTAAATGTAGTAATCGACATCGGGATAGTACCACCTGTCAAGGCTTTCGACAAACACATCATATCCGGTTTTTCAGTAAGATACTCGCAAGCAAAAGTTTTTCCTGTTTTTCCAAAACCCGTCATCACTTCATCGGCAATGGTGAGCACCTTGTTTTTTCGGCAAATTTTAATTAATTCATCTAACGATTGAGGTTGGTACATTATCATTCCAGCAGCTCCCTGAACTAAAGGTTCAAAGATAAATCCTGCACAATTATTGATTTTTATGGCTTCCGCCAAAGCGTTAAAACTTGCTTGTTCTTTCCCTTTTGTTGGCACGGGAATCCGAATTACATCAATCAACATTCCTTGAAAAGCTTCGGTAAAAAAGGAGATTCCACTTGCTGCCATGGCTGCAAAAGTATCTCCGTGAAAAGCATTTTCGAAAGCAATTATGGTTGTTTTCTTTTCTCCTTTATTGAAAAAATATTGTAACGCCACTTTTATTGCCACCTCAACCGCCGTTGAACCATTATCGGAGAAAAATATTTTTTGTTGATTTTTAGGCATGATTTCCATTAGTTTTTCAGATAAAACTACGGCTGGCTCGTGTGTAAATCCCCCAAATAAAACGTGTTCTAAAGTAGTCAATTGTTTGTAAATCGCGTCGGCAATGAATTTATTGGAATGTCCGTAAGGATTGACCCACCAAGAGGCAATGGCATCAATATATTCCTTATTCGAATCATCCCAAAGCAATGCTCCTTCCCCTTTTATTATGGCAATGGGCGGACTCGATGTTTTATGTTGGGTGTAGGGATGCCAAAGGTGTTTTTGGTCTCTTTCGGATAAATTCATTTGATTTCAGATTCTTGATTGAAATTGATTTTTTGAAATTGTCATTGCTATTAAAGTTCCAATAGATTATCCCGAAATGAATCGGCGTATTCCTTGATTACGGTTTGATCAAAATAAGGTTCTTGTTCAATTTTTCCAATGCATTTAACTCCTGTTTTATTCAGAATTATCGCTTCAGAAGATTCGTTTTTATCGCCACTAAATATAATTCCAGCTATTTTTATTTTTCGGGTTTTTAACGCTTCGATGGTAAGCAAAGTGTGATTTATACTCCCCAAATAATGCCTAGAAACCACAATCACTTTATAATTGGATTGAATTAAATCAATGACGCAATCCTTTTCGTTTAACGGAACAAAAATACCCCCAGCGCCTTCTATGACTAGATTATTTTTTGTTTTTGGTTCTGTGATTTTTTTTAAATCGATGGTGATTCCGTCGCGTGCTGCAGCAAGATGTGGACTAGCGGGCGTATTGAGTTTATAACTGTTTTCGTGAATAACCGTGTTGTTGTTTGAAATATAGCTTTTGATTTTATGACTGTCGGAATTATCCAAATCGCCCGCTTGAATGGGTTTCCAATAATCGGCTTCGAGTGCTTCGACAATTATGGCGGAGGCAATCGTTTTGCCTACGTCGGTAGAAATTCCTGTTATAAATAGTTTCATTGGGTGAATATTTAACCCTGTCAGGGTTTGGTGTTATGAACTAAAAAACAAAGGTACTCAACAATCCCAACACTTCCGAGATTTCTTCTTTTGTATTGTAACTATGAATACAAAACCTTAGTCGTTCCTGTCCTTCGGGAACTGTTGGTGATAAAATAGCCTTGACATCAAAACCTTTTTCTTGAATTTGTTTGGCGATTGATTTTACGTTTTGATTTCCGGGAATTATAGCACTTTGAATAGCTGACTTGCTTCGGACAAACATAGGTTTCAATCCCAACAGATTCTTTTCTTGGTTGAAATGAATTATATTATCTCTTAGTTTATTAATAGTTTGTTTTTCTGATTCCAAATGTTGGTATGCTATCAAAATAGTAGCAATGGAATGTGGCGAAAGTCCAGTCGTGTAAATAAAACTTCGGGCAAAATTGACGATATAGTCTTTTAATTCTTGACTTCCTACAATTGCTGCTCCGTGACAACCTAATCCTTTTCCGAAAGTCATTATTCGGGCAAAAACTTGGTCTTGTAATCCTAGCATTTGAACTAATCCTTCGCCATTTGAACCAAAAACTCCAAGAGAGTGTGCTTCATCTATTACCAAATGACAACTGTATTTCTCGGAAAGCTGTGCGAGTTCTTCGAGATTTGGTGTGTCGCCGTCCATCGAAAAAACACTTTCTGTAACGATGTAAATTTCGGCAAGTTCATTCTGACTTCGTTCTATGAGTTTTTCTAAGTTTTCAAAATCATTGTGTTTAAACTTATACGCTTTGGCATTCGAAAGTTGGATTCCGTCGCGAATAGATGCGTGACACAGTTCATCATACAAAATCAAATCTCCTTTTTGTGGAACGGAACTGAAAAACCCCATATTGGCATCGTAACCGGAATTAAAAATCAGTGCGCTTTCCGATTGATGGAATTGTGCTATAAAATTTTCAGCTTCTTGATACACTTTGTGGTTTCCGGATAATAATCGGGAACCGGTTGCGCCGTTTTGGAGAATATCATTTGTGATTAAATATTGATGTGTTTCCTCGAAAATCGCTTTATTTTTTGAAAATCCAATGTAATCATTGGAGGCAAAATCGATTAAATGATTTGACTCAGGCAATTTTCGCAAGGCGTTGTTTTGCTTTCGGATTTCGAGTTTGGCGGAAAGGTTTTGTGGAAACTTCATAAGATCAAAGTTATGGAAAAAATGGGATTAAAAAACAGACCAAGGATGAAACGAATATTAATGATTTACGAATATTTTGAAAATAATTATTGTTTATTAGTATTTTATTATTGTTTATCAATAATTTTTGTATGTTTGTGTCGAATTTAAATTAAAAATAGTGAGAAAATTAAACATTTTAAAAGCAATATTAGATTTCTTTTGGTTCTTTACCATTATTGGGGCAGTAGGATCAGTAATTTTTTTACTATTTTATTTATTTGGTTCTATTGTTGATATTCCTATAAAAATTAAAGGCCAAGAAATTACAACTTATACCTTTTTATCTAAAACAATTGTTTTTGTAAACGTGGTTGGTAGCTACCTCTTTCTATATAGTATTTATTTATTGCGAAAAGTAGTTGGATTGTTTCAGAAAAGAGAAATCTTTAATGAGGAAGTAGTGCGGTCATTTAGTTTAATAGGGCAACTAATTATTATTTCCTCCCTAATTAGTAATGTGTCCCTGTTTATTTATAAAATAGTAGAAAAAGGACAAGTTTACTTAACTTTAGATTTAGGAAGTTATGATTCCTTTCTGATCTCCATTAGCCTAGGTTTATTTTTTATGGTAATTAGTACTATATTCAAAATTGCTACAAACCTGAAGAAAGAAAACGACCTAACCATATAACTATGTCAATCATCGTAAACCTAGATGTAATGCTTGCTAAGCGAAAGATGCGTTCCAATGAATTAGCAGAACGCATTGGCATTACTACGGCTAACCTTTCTATTTTGAAAACGGGAAAAGCAAAAGCCATTCGGTTTTCGACTTTGGAACTGATTTGTGAAATTCTGGAATGTCAACCTGGAGATATTATGGAGTTTGTAAAGGACGAATAATTTCTTGTTTTCTACATTTTTAGCCCAGATAGCAGTGGAAATCCTGTTGCTTTTTTTCTTAAAAAAGCAACAGATTGAAACGTATAGCTGGAAAAAGCTCCAAAAAAAAAGTCGCACATTGCTGTATGACTTTTAGATTTTTATATAGAAATTGAATTAGTCGGCTAAAACAATTACTTTATTGTCTTTCATTTCGATAGTTCCAGATTGAATAGCAATAGTATAGTTCTGATCGTTCACTTTCGTAAATAAACCTTCGGATTCCTTACTAAACTTAAAATTAGTTGCCGAGATACGAACAATCCCTTTTTTAAGTAAAGAAACAATAGGCGCGTGATTATTCAACATTTGGAAATCTCCAACAACTCCAGGAAGAGAAACTGAAGTCACTTCGCCTGAAAATAATTTTGCCTCTGGGGATACTATTTCTAAAATCATTTTTTATACTTTATGCTTTAAGCCTTAAGCTTTAAGCCATTGGATATTATACTTCAGCTAACATTTTTTCTCCGGCTTCGATAGCGTCTTCAATGGTACCTTTAAGATTGAAAGCGGCTTCTGGCAAGTGATCTAATTCCCCGTCAATGATCATATTAAATCCTTTGATAGTGTCTTTAATGTCAACCAAAACTCCTTTTAATCCTGTAAACTGTTCTGCTACGTGGAAAGGTTGTGACAAGAAACGTTGTACACGTCTTGCGCGAGAAACTGATAATTTATCTTCTTCAGAAAGTTCTTCCATACCTAAAATCGCGATAATATCTTGCAATTGTTTGTATTTTTGAAGAATTTCTTTTACTCTTTGTGCGCAGTCATAATGCTCGTCACCAAGAATTTGAGGAGTTAAAATACGAGAAGTAGAATCCAATGGATCCACCGCTGGATAAATTCCTAACTCGGCAATTTTACGAGACAATACTGTAGTTGCGTCAAGGTGAGCAAATGTAGTTGCTGGAGCTGGATCGGTTAAATCATCTGCAGGAACGTAAACCGCTTGTACAGATGTAATAGAACCTTTATTTGTAGAGGTGATACGTTCTTGCATCGCTCCCATTTCGGTTGCTAATGTTGGTTGGTATCCTACCGCAGAAGGCATACGACCCAAAAGTGCCGAAACCTCAGAACCTGCTTGTGTAAAACGGAAGATATTATCAACAAAGAAAAGTACGTCTTTTCCTTGATCTGAACCTGCGCCATCACGGAAATATTCTGCAATAGACAATCCTGACAAGGCTACACGAGCACGAGCTCCAGGAGGCTCATTCATTTGTCCGAAAACAAAAGTAGCTTTTGACTCTCTCATTCCTGGCATATCTACTTTAGATAAATCCCATCCTCCATTTTCCATAGAGTGCATGAATTCATCACCGTATTTTATAATTCCTGACTCTAGCATCTCCCGAAGTAAGTCATTCCCCTCACGTGTTCTTTCTCCTACTCCTGCGAATACGGAAAGTCCACCGTGACCTTTTGCTATATTGTTAATCAACTCTTGAATCAAAACTGTTTTACCAACACCAGCACCACCGAACAATCCAATTTTTCCTCCTTTTGAGTAAGGTTCAATCAAATCAATTACTTTAATCCCTGTGAATAAAACTTCTGATGAAGTTGATAAATCTTCAAATCTTGGTGCTTGACGGTGAATAGACATTCCGTTTTCGCCATCTTTTGGTAAGTTTCCGAGGCCGTCAATCGCATCGCCAATTACGTTAAACAAACGTCCGTAAACATCTGCTCCAATTGGCATTTTAATTGGGTTTCCTGTTCCTGCCACTTCAGAACCTCTGCTCAAACCGTCAGTTGAATCCATTGAGATGGTGCGAACTGTGTTTTCACCAATGTGAGATTGTACTTCAAGAACTAATAAAGTTCCGTCTTTTTTTGTGATTTCTAATGAATCATAAATTTTTGGAAGTTCAACATCTATACCGTTGAAAACTACATCGACTACTGGTCCGATGATTTGGGCAACTTTTCCTATTACTCTTGACATTGCTTGTGTATTTATTAAATAGCTATTCCGGTTTATAAAACACAATCGGACGAAATTAATCGGATTAGATGCGTTTTCAGTGCGCAAAGGTAATTTTTTAAAATATAAAAATCAACACTTTTTTATAAAAAATTAGAGATGGGAGGGTGTTTTGTTTAAGTGTAGAAGAAAGAATAATAAAATTATTTTAAAAACAAAAAACCATCACGTTACCGTGATGGTTTTTTAATTTTATGAATGATTCTTCTTATGGTTTAATGGTCCATGAAGCAAATATTTGCTGACCAATAGCGCCAGCACCTAATACTTGAGTATATTCTTTTCCACCCAAATTAGCTGCACCAATTTTTATAACTGATTTAAGCTTTGGAATTCCATAATTAACTTGTGCGTCAACAACGGTAGCTGCGTCAATCATTCCGTCTACCATTGAAGCTTGCCATAAATATTCGCTATTCCATCTTACACTTACAGTAAATCCAAGAACATTATTTCGCGAGTCTTCAACTAAAGATTCATTACCGAAAGTTGCTTTAACTTTGTGTTTTGGTGTGTTAAATCCTGCTTCAAAGCTTGGATCTGCCGATTGATCAAACATAAATTCAGCATAGTTGTAGTTAGCGCCAAGGTCAAAGTTTCCTAACACTTTTCTAGCAATACCTATACCAAAACCTAACGATTTTATTTCTACTGAGGAATTCGTGTATAATTGAAATGCTCTGTAGTCTCCTTTTGCAAGTGCGACAACCGATTGCACACCCGGGTCTGTGAAATTTGCACCGATTGGCGATGGTTGAGCTGGAGCGTCTTGTGTTTTACCATATAATGGAGCAACAGCCGTAAGGTTTCCAATGAAATCATTGTAAATATTATAGTATCCGTTAATATCAAAACTAATTTTTTCTATTTGTGAACGATATCCTAACTCAAAAGCTTTCACTGCCTCCGGTTTAACTAAAGATACATTTGTTCTTTTCAACAGTGCGGCATTCCCTGTTGCGCTAAATGCTCCAACAGATGCTGCTGTATAAGAGTTGTAATAAGCGTTTTCGCCATTGATGAGTTTTGTTGCTCCACCTGCAAAAACTTGTCCTAATCCAGCTGAAACCGGCAAGGTTTCGGTGTATCTTAATAGGTTATCTGGCGCAGATCCTAAAAGTATTGCGGATCCAACATTGAACCCAATGTATTGCTCTTGTGTCGCTGGATTTCTAAATCCTGTTTGATAAGATGCTCTAAAGTTATTTTTTTTGCTTTTCCCTGCTGAATACACAAATGATATTCTTGGAGAATAATTAGCGTCAAAATTTAAAGCTTTGTCATAACGAATAGATCCGGTAAATTTTAATCTGTCGTCCATGAATTTTTTTTGCAATTGAGCGTAAGCTCCTTTTTCATTGTATTTAATTGGCCCACTAGCGTCGGTGTAAATTCTTCCATGAGAATTTAGTTGGTATTCTCTATAAGAACCCCCTATTTGAATCTCGGCAAATTTAATGATGTCTTTAAAATTATAATTAGCATCAGAATGATATACTTTAGAATTATCTACCAGTTTTGATCCTGACAATACACTAGCCTCAGAAGTTACTTGGTCGAAAGCAGTTTGAAAAGCAGGGGTTCCGGGGATTAATCTACCCACATCCGCTTTTCCTCTAGCATATGCATTAGATGCTGCTGCATTACCATATAATGGACTTGCTGGATTTCCATATACTCCTGCGTAGTTTGCTGCATATGTTCCGAACCAAACTGCGTCTGGTTTCCAAACTCTATTTACGTTAATTCCCGTAAAGAGCATGTCATAAGAATCTCCTCCATCTTCGGTAGTGGTATAGCCTCTTACAAAAAAGTTTTTCCCTTTAACTTCTATTTTATGTTGTTGCATAAAAAAGTTGTTTAGATAATATCTGTTTGCGCCTTGGTAAACCGCGTTTCCATATCCAAATTTACTTTGCCAAATAACTTCTAAATTTTCATCTCCAAAAGGACGGTAATGAAGTGAGAAATCTATTTTTGTATTACTTGCTTTATTGTCTGTTAAATCCGTTTCGTTGTATCCCGTTCGTGACACATTTTCTCTTGGCAAAGCGGCAGCAAGACCCGCTGGCAATCCATTTGCAGCCCAAGCACCATTTGCAATCATAGCTTGTCCTACATTATAAATGTTTGTGCTTACCTCATCACCATAAACATTTAAACCATCGTAATTTTTATCACTTCTTGTTACACCTGGACGAGTTCTGTCGTTATAATTTGTGGCATACCAATCCGTTCCCTTCATATAAGTAAAGTTAGCTTTTGCGGCAAATTTTGGGCTGAAGGCATGTGCCAGTCTTATTCCAAAATCATGAAAATCATTTGTTCCTGCTGCTTTTTGACTGGTTTGTCCATACTTAAGATACGTTGAAATTCCTTGATATGTAAATGGGCTTTTGCTATTCATAAACATAATACCATTAAAGGCATTTGCACCATATAATGCAGAAGATGCTCCAGGTAATAACTCTACACTTTGAACGTCAATTTCTGAAACACCAATCATATTCCCCAACACAAAGTTTAAAAGTGGTGATGAGTTATCCATTCCATCAACTAGTTGCATAAAACGAGTGTTGGCAATAGTTGCAAAACCACGAGTGTTTATGGACTTAAAAGTCAAACTACTAGTGTTCATTTGTACCTCTTTCAAGTTTTCCAATCCATCATAAAATGATGGAGATGCGGTTTTCCTGATGTCCTTCATTCCCATTCTTTCAATGGTAACTGGGGATTCTAAAACCCTCTCTGGAGTTCTGGACGCAGAGATAACAATTTCATTCAACATTGTACGTTCGTCTGCAAGTTTTACGCTTACTTTTTGATTGTTCGACGTAACATTAACTTTTTTAGATTCAAAACCAATGCTTGTTACTACTATAGTAAAAGGTGGTTTTTTTGTTGTGTTTAAAGTAAATATTCCATCGCCATCGGAAACTGCTCCTGCGGCATCGCCAACAATGTTAATATTGGCTCCAGAAATAGGTTGGTCGTTACTGTCAGTAACTGAACCTGAAGTTGTAGTTTGAGCAAAAGTTATGCTACAAAAGAACAAAGACAAAATAAGTAAATAGACTCTCATTTGGTTAAATTTAATGGTTAGTGGAGTAAAAGTAAAAATAATTTTGGTATTATTATAAATTGATGCGTAAAAAACTATAATTATCGATTTTTTTAATCGCATATATGAATCCCTGACTAGATTTTTTTAGAGTTATTAATAGTGTTTTTGTTAAAAGCTCAAACAAATACTATGCTTGCATACAAGAATGAATTAAAAATTGAATTATTCATAAAAATTAAAGATTCTAATTAATTGCATAAATTAAAAAAAACAAGGTAAAAATCTCGCTTTAATATATATATAGGTTTTTACTTATTCAACCGGTGGTTGTTTTCTCGTGTTTAAAGTGCTCTTCAGGTCTTCCAACCCTTAGGCTTATCCATGCTCCCAATACCTGCGGGAGTTATTTAATGTTATTCGATCTCAACATAAAGAACAGGGAAAGAACTTCGTTGAGATATATGATTCCCTTGTTCCTAATGGTTATAAACTCCTCGGGTTTAAGAATTCGACACATCCTCATGTTTGGAATAAAGAAGGGGGTCCCTCCTATAAATCGTCAGCAAAAAGTGGGCTGATTTAGGTGGTTTTACAGAGCGCGTTTATTACAAAAAATTATATATTCCAACTAATTTTGGCTTTTTAATAGAACGCTTTCTCTTAAATTTAAACATATTCAACCGTTCCTTTTAACTTGCTGTAAAATTACGGGAAGCAAAGCAAACAATAAAAAAATTGACAAGCACGACTTTCAAGAAGACAAACTATTTAACGCATAAATTTTCTAATGGTTATGTATACGCAAAGATGGTTTTGGCTGCAGCTTCAGTTAATAAGGAGAGCAATAGCGTAAAGGATATCAGAAACGACAGCCTTTTTTGGTTTTCATCAGTGATGAAATAATTTTTTTTATTCTCTTTTTGTATCTTCGCAACAAATAATCTTCTTAAAACAAGAACTCAAAAAGCGAAATCATGATTAAATACGCTTCATTACTACTTTTTTTTCTTCTCATAAGTTGTATGGCACAAGAAAAAAAAGATGATATTCAACTGCAGGATGAAGTCATAAGGTACACTTTTGAAACAGTTGCATCCGGTATACCAATTCCTTGGGGAATGGTTTGGTTGCCTGACGGAACGATGTTGGTTACTGAAAAAAGCGGTGTTTTATATCAAATTGGAAACGGTGTGAAAAGCGAAATTAAAAATGTACCAAAAGTATACAACAGAGGTCAAGGTGGCTTACTTGATATTGCCTTACATCCTAATTATGCTCAAAATGGATGGATCTATATTACTTACGCTTCCTCTGAAGGGGAAGGAGAGGGAGGCAATACTAAACTCATTCGCGCCAAATTGGAAAATGGAGGCTTAACACAAATTGAATCTCTGTATAAAGCGAGTCCAAACACCACCAAAGGGCAGCATTTTGGCTCCCGAATTGTCTTCGATAAAGAGGGGTTTCTTTTTTTCTCGACTGGAGAAAGAGGAAACCATTTTGTAAACCCTCAAGACATCACTCGTGACAACGGAAAAATATACCGATTAAATGAAGACGGTAGTACGCCTAAAGACAATCCTTTTGTAGGTCAAAAAGACACAAAAGAAGCCATTTATACCTATGGGAATAGAAATCCACAAGGCCTGGCAATACATCCAGTAACGGGCGACCTTTGGGAACATGAACATGGGCCTAAAGGAGGAGATGAAATTAACATTATTAAAAAAGGAGCCAATTATGGGTGGCCGGTCGTTACCTATGGTATCGATTATAACGGAACTACGATTAGCACCGAAACCGAAAAACCAGGTATAGAAAAGCCTATTTACTATTGGCTTCCTTCTATTGCGCCAAGCGGTATGGCTTTTGTAACTAGTGATCGCTATCCAGAATGGAAAGGACATTTACTGGTAGGTTCTTTAAAATTCCAATACTTGGAATTAGTAAAATTAAAAGACAATACAATCATTGGAAGACAAAAGATTGGTACCGACATCGGACGTATACGAAACGTGGCACAAGGTCCTGATGGCTATATTTATATTGGGGTGGAAGGAAAAGGAATTCTTAAAATCACACCTAATTAGTATGGTAACAATAAAATATGTTTTAGGATATACGACATTACTAGTCTACACTTTTTACTTTTTAAATTTTAAATCTCCTGATGATTTTTATAAAGAAAACGATGGCTTATCAGTAAAAAAAATAGTTCAAGAAAAAACGGCCCTAGAAAAAAGTATTGTAAAAGGGAAAGAAGTGTATCTAGATTTTTGTATTCAATGTCATATGGTGAATGGCAAAGGAGATGGGAAAAATTTTCCTCCCTTGGACGGTTCTGATTGGCTGAGTAAGAATATAAATCAAAGTATTCATGCCTTGAAATATGGACAAACTGGGGAAATAATAGTTAGTGGAAAAAAATTCAATAACACCATGCCTCCCATGGGATTGTCTAATAAGGAAGTTGCCGATGTAATGAATTATATTAGGAACTCTTGGAGCAACAAGCGCCAAAAAATGATAAGTCTCAAACAAGTTGAAGCTATTAAACAATAAAGTAGTACACAAGATTTTTTATTAAAAAAGACAAGAAATCGATACGCCTCCATAATAATTTATTGGGCTGCCAGGGTAATAATACCTTGGCGGAACAGCGCCAAAACCTAGAGCGTTGGGCACAATACTTGCCGCGTATTTTTCATTCAATGCGTTATTAACACCAGCAGTCAATTCAGTTTTCAGAATTTTAAGCACCGTGAAAGAATAGGTTGTCTTAATATCGAGTAAAGAAAAGGCGTTCGTGTATTTTGTATTAGCATCATTCATGGGGATTTTGCCCGTGGTTCGGGATGAGGCAGTTACACTAAATCCCCATTTAGTGTCTACATCCAATCCAAAATTCAATTGTTTATTGGGAACATTTGTAAGTTGGTTTCCAGAATAATCAGCAGCTCCATCTACAAAATCCTTAAATTTAAAATGATTTATGGCTCCTGATAAATAAGGCGTGATTTGAAAATTATTAGATTCCAAAACTTTATAATTGACAATAAATTCAACTCCTGGATGAGAACTCGAACCTGCATTAACTCCCACATATCGATCATCGGCGGTGCGTCTAGCGACCAATAAATTTTCTATTTGTGTGCTAAAAAGGGCTACTTCAGTATATAATTTATTGTCTAACCAATTTCCCTTGAATCCGATTTCGTAATTCCAACCCATTTCTGGTTTCAAATCCGTATTAATTTGACCTGCTGGCGTTAGTGTTTCAGCAACTGAGGGAACCGAAAATCCTTTGCTTACTGAAGCATATAGGTTTTTTAAGTTCCCCACTTGATACGAAAACCCAATTCGTGGTGACAAAATAGAGCCAAAAGTATGATTTTGACTTTCGGGATTAGTTTGAAAAACATCTTTTAATGAATACTTGGTTGTATTAAGGGCAATCCCAGTCTCTAAATGCAGCTTTCTTGTTAGCCAAAATTCCATTTGTAAAAAATAATTACTGTACTTCCTTTTTTCGGCAATAGCACTGAACTGATTCCCTTGGATGCTTCCGTTTCCAGGCTGATTTAGATACAAATTTTCATAAAGGGAATATTCGTAATTTTCAGTAGTCATTTCGCATCCAAAACTCAATTCAAAAGGTAAAGAGAGCATTCGATCTTTATAATTTATGTTCAAACGAAGTCCCAATGAACGGGTCTTTTCGTCCAAAATATCAAATGGTCTCGCTTCGTAAGCCTCTTTGACGTTAGAAAAAACACTTGAATTTAAAGACCATTTTTCCGAAAATTGATGGTCATAGCCCAATCCCATCATACATTTATTGTACGATTCAAATCCTTGAGCAGCATTCCAAGTAGCGGCCGCCTTTTCAGGATTGTTATTAAAATCCTTTTCACTCAAAGAACTTGGAATGTAGGCTTTTTGTTTGGAATACATCCCTATAAAAGACAAACTCCCTTTTGCGGCAATTTTTTGTTTACCAAACAAATTAAAATTTTTCCTGGTGTAGGAACTATTTGTCCTATATCCCTCATTTTGTAACTCAGAATAACTAGAATATAAATTTGAATGTATATCACTATAAGCTGCCGAAAGACGTTGTTGCAATAAACCAAAATCACCAAAAGTTGTAGTGTATTTCCCAAAAGATTCCCTCACAGGTGTTTCTCTTGAAAATAAATGCAACGCACCCCCTAATCCGGATCCAAAACTGGTTGAGTTGGGTCCTTTTATGATTTCTATTTTTTCAATAGATGCCACATCAATGTCTTCGATGACGGTTTCACCATCTGCTGAAGTTATTGGAATCCCATCAAAATAGGCTTTAATCCTACTCGTTCCATAGGGTATGCGAGCTCCGATTCCACGAATGGTAATTCTATTCGTATTCAAAGCGCCTTGCTGCATAAACACCCCGGGAATTTTATTCAAAACTGGAGTAAGAACAATGCCATCGGTTTTATGGATATCGATTCTGCTAATTACCGAAACGGAAGAGGCGGAATTTTGAAGTTTATTTTTTATGGGCGAAGCCTCTAGGGTTATTTCAGAAAGCGCTATCGTATCTTTTTGCACTTGGCTAAAAAGAGGGAAAACATTAAATAAAACAAATAGAAATTGGAAACTGAAAAGGATATTTTTAATCATTAACTTCACCTTTTAACATTGATTATAAGACCAACGAATTTAGTTCATTTTTAATTCTTATCATTAATTATATAATTTATTTGATATACTTTCTTATGAAAAAATAATCCTTAATTTTACCCTGCTTTTTAATTTTTTACCAAAAAACAGATTTTAAAAAATCCCCCACAACAAAAATTATTTACAGCCCTGTAGTTCAACGGATAGAATGGAAGTTTCCTAAACTTTTGATTCGGGTTCGATTCCCGACGGGGCTACTGTCAAAAAAAATTAGAAACCCCTTGCCTATATAGTTATCAGGACGGTCGCTAATTGAAGGGGTAACAATAGTGTGGGTTTAAAAACATTTCGTTTTGAAACCTTTTTTTGCGTAAGAGTTAGGTTAAAATTCCTTTTTAATTAAGAATGCTGAAAATAAAGTTTAGTCTAAAAAAGCACATTTGGTATTTATGAAGTTGTTATCTTAGCAGATTGTTATAAATTTCGGAACATGCTTATGAAATATCCCAAAATCGGACTTGTTTTTTGTTTTGTTTTTTTGGCGTTGCCTGTTTTTGGTCATACCCTTTCTAAGGAAGAAATGATGATTAGGGTTGATTATTATATACATAGTCATCCAGAAAGCGTTAAATTTTATGTAAAGACAATAATAAAAAACTCGAAAAAAGAGAATGACACTATAAAAGCAAAAGGCTTCGGCAAATCAGGAGGCTCTTTCAAGAATAGAATTATAACTAATTCGGAAGCCTATTATCATAATAAGTCTGTTAAATTAGTGGGTCCGAAAAATGAAATTAATTCCGCGATGAGTTTGGGGGTTTTATATAAAAATAAAAGAGAATATGATAGGGCGCTTCTTTATTTTAATACTGTTTTAAACACTACCAATGATAAAAAATCAAGAGCTGTTGTTTATGGTGAAATAGCTTCTGTATATTCTCAACAATATAATTTACCTAAAGCGTTAGGGTATTTTAAAAAAGGGATTGATTATTTAGAGCAAACAAATACGCAGCCACATTTAGCAATTCAACAACTTAATTTGGCAGAGCTTTACGCTAAAAGTGAATTGTGTGATTTAGCCATTCCTTTATTTGAAAAAAGCATTGGCTTTTTAAAAAATGAAGATGACCAGCGTAACTATTTATTTGCATTAATTAATTACGCTAGCTGTTTATCTAAAATTCAAAAAACAGAACGGGCATTAAAAACCTTATTAAGGATAGATGAGAAGTTTCTTAAAAAGCTACAAGATAAAGAATTATTAAGCGCATACTATGGTGTTAGGGCAAATACAGAATCAGCTTTTAATAATAAAAGCATTAATATTTCAGAAGTATATTATAAAGCAGCGTTTGACAATATATATATTACCCCTTCTGTTGATGAAAACAATAAATTACGATTAAGCCCTTACTTTGATTTAAGCAAAAATTTAGATGTGACTTTGAATTTTAAGGATGCTGACATTCTTATTTTATATCAAAAAGCAATAAAATTTGGCTTTGAAATTGACGATCCCGAAGTGTTGCTTATAGCGGCTAATTATATTGACTATTTAACACAAAAAAATAATAATACATTATTGAAGCCTTTTGTTTCTAAAATAGAAAACACTGATTTATTTAAAAAGTCAAATGGGTATCAAAAAAAATCACTTTTTTTGGCTATTTTAAAAGCACAAATAAAGTTCGGAAATCTGACATCAACAAAAGTTGTTCAAAAATACATTGCTAGTTTAGATAGTTTAAATACACAAAAACAACATCTTTTAAAATTAGAAATTAATTATAATAATAAACTTTTTGAGGAGTCAAAAAAAACAAAGGAGACCTTAATTTATGAAAATTCTAAATTGTATTCTTTTCTGGGTTTTTTAGGTTTGGCAATACTAATTTCCATGCTGTTTTTTTGGAAACAAAAGACGGGCATTAATAAAGCAATTAATATTATAAAAGAAGATAATTTGGTTTTAAACAATTCAATGACTGAACAAAAATTAGAGTTCAAAACCCTGGAGTTTGAAAGAAACAAAACAATAATAGAGTTAGAATTGAAAAACATACAGTTTCGTGAAGAACTAATAGTGTTTTCAAAAAACACCTTCGCAGCAAAGAGCACGGAAGGGGAAAAAGAATTAAAACCGTATTGGAACTCCTTTTTGAACAAATTCAGCCTTATAAACACAGATTTTAATGAGAAATTAACAAGTGAATTTCCCCATTTAACAACTTCTGATGTTTTTCTATGTTCCGCTATAAAACTCAATTTAAGCAATAAAGAAATTTCCAATATTTTACAAATGGAATGCGCCAGTGTCGTGAAAAAAAAGCAACGTTTAGGAAAAAAAATAAATCTTAATGAAGACGACTTATTAACTTTTATAAGGAACTTTTAAACGCTAAAATTCATTTTGCATCGTATATCTCTCCATTTAGAGATTAATTTTTACGGTAGGGGGTGTTTTAAAAACAATTGTAATAGTTAGGTTTTTTCCTTAAAAATCAGCACTTTAATTTCTTAAAGCACTGTTGTCCACCATTTGTCCACCTCTAATATTTGTTTTATAGTTTATTTAACACTTAGTTTGTTCCACTAATTTTAATTAACTAAATAAATTATGAAAACAAACATTACTTTTTTATTAACGCTGGCGACATTTTTAATGATGCAAATTTCATTTGCACAGGAAAAAAATGTCACAGGGAACGTCTCAGATGTAAGCGGACCCTTACCTGGCGTAACAGTAATTATGAAGGGTATCAAAACAGGTACTCAAACTGATTTTGATGGTAACTATTCTATCAAAGTTGCTACTGGAGCTACGCTTCAATTCAGCTTTGTTGGTATGAAAACTGTTGAAAAACAAGTTGGAACGTCTAACACAATTGACATTGTGATGGTGGTAGATGCCAGTGCATTAGACGAAGTGGTGGTAACTGGTGTAGCTGGTGCGACTTCAAAGAAAAAATTGTCGGTTACGGTAGCTTCCGTAACGGCAGCAGAACTTGAACAGGTTCCGGCAGGCTCTGCCGCAAGTGCTTTACAAGGCAAGGTAGCTGGTATTACAGTTACAAATTTAGGTCAACCTGGTCAAGGAGCTACAATTCTTTTACGTGGTGCTGCTAACTTTTATGGTTCGAATGCTCCTTTAGTAATTATGGATGGTATTTTTGTTGAAGGCGGGTTAGCTGATATCAATATAGATGATATTGCATCTTTCGAGATTGTGAAAGGAGCATCTGCTTCTTCACTGTATGGTTCACG
>NZ_CAWURC010000030.1:0-137840 GCF_963925185.1 uncultured Flavobacterium sp.
AGGTGCTTTGGCGGGGGGGCTTCCTGGAATACCAAGTAATAAAGGAGAAGGGTGTTTCGATTATCCTGGTGGAACTTCTGAATTTTCTTTTGGCCCAGCAACATCTGGAGTGCCAGTCGTACCAACCGGAACAAATTCAACTACGACCCAGACAAGCATTAATTTAGCTGGAGTGGATACTTTTATTGGATATGGTTCTTGTTCAAAAGAATATGAAATTTTGACTATAAATTCAAATAAAATGTACCTTAGATCACAAGGGACTAATCCTGGAAATGCTTGGTATTTGGTACTGATACCAAAACCATAAATTCTCTTACTAATAAAACCCAGAACTATTTATTTGGTTCTGGGTTTTTTTTTCATTTTTTTTAATTCTAATCAGAGTATTCAAATGTTACGAAATAGATTTTTCTTGAAAAATTCTAGATGGTCAATTCATCTATTAAATGGTTGTTCATTAATTTGTTTTTTTTTATTATTGTCCTGTAGTGGAGAAAATGGAAGCGTTGGAAGTGGTGAAGGAGTGACAACTGTAACAACACCGTCTAATCTCGTGGTTACTACCGAAATTGTTGGTGCAAACACACAAAATCCTAATGGTGATGGTAGCGGAAAAGTAAATTTTTCAGTTTCTGCAACAAACGCCACAGCTTATACCGTTAATTTTGGTAACGGGGAATCAAAATATCAAACAACTGGTGACTTTACTGTTACTTACTCAACATCAGGAATCAATACTTATTCTGTAGATGTGTATGCGCATAATTTTGGAGAGAACATTAAAACAACAATTTCAATAACAGTTTTAAAAGGCAATTCAGCCTCTTTACTCTGGTCAGATGAATTTAATGTAGATGGAGCCCCAAATAGTTCCAAATGGGGATACGATACAGGAACAGGATCTGGCGGTTGGGGAAATAATGAATCCCAATATTATACAAGTCGCCCAGAAAACGTAACCATTTCAAACGGAATATTGAAAATCACAGCCAAAAAAGAAGCTTATTTAGGCAGTAATTATACTTCTGCAAGAATGCTCACTAAAGGTAAATTTTCTTTTAAATACGGCAGAGTCGAAATCAGTGCAAAACTACCTGGAGGTGGTGGAACTTGGCCTGCTCTTTGGATGCTTGGAGATAATATTAGCACTGTCAGTTGGCCCGCTTGTGGCGAAACTGACATTATGGAATATGCAGGAAATCGAGTCAATAAAATTACAGCGGCATTACATTATCCTGGACATTCTGGCGGAAACCCTTTTGGTGGCAACACCACAATTTCAAATGCCGAAACAGAATTTCATATTTATTCGTTAGACTGGAGAGAAACATACATAAAGATTTATGTTGATAATCAATTGTTTTTATCATTTGCAAATAACAGTAGCGTACCATTTAATCAAAATTTCTTTTTGATTTTTAATTGTGCAATGGGAGGAAGTTATGGTGGAGCAATAGATCCAAATTTTGTTTCTTCTACTTTTGAAATAGACTATGTAAGAGTCTATAATTAATTGTTTTATTTAATTCTATTTCAATACTCTAATTACTTGAAGGTTTTTTAGCAACATAGTTTTAATAACTAAATATAAATCCAGAATCTTAACACTTCTTCATCTACAAAATAATGAAAACAATAAGCACTTTAATCTTGGTATTTACCGTTTGCGTTTGTTCACAAGCACAAACCAACTTAACTTTTTTGCATACTTCAGGTTACGATATGGTAAACGAATCAGAAGATAAAATATTTCTAAAAGGAGTTGGTCTTGGAAACTGGCTTTTACCCGAAGGTTATATGTGGAAGTTTGGAGGTTTGGGAGATCGTCCTCGTAGAATTGAAAAAGTAGTTTCGGACTTAATAGGACAAGAAAAAGCGAACCATTTTTGGAAAACGTACCGACAAAATTACATCACTGAAGCTGATATTAAACGAATTGCTGAGTTGGGATTTAACTCGGTTAGACCAGCATTAAATTCAAGATTATTTTTAACAGAAGGCGAAAATTCTGTTTATGTTGAAGAAGGATTTCAGATCTTAGATAATTTAATTCAGTGGTGCAAAAAATATAAATTATATGTTATTATCGATATGCACGGAGCTCCCGGCGGACAAACAGGTGCCAATATTGATGATAGTCCAAATGATATACCAGAACTTTTCATCGATAAAAAATACGAAGATCAACTTGTAAATCTTTGGGTTAAAATCGCCGAAAGATACAAGGATGAACCTACTGTTGCTGCTTACGATTTATTGAATGAGCCATTGCCAAAAGCAACAGGTGCCGATTTAAAATACAAGCACTTATTAGTTCCTTTGTATCAAAGATTAACCACCGAAATTAGAAAAATAGATACCAAACATATGATTACCTTGGAAGGTTTTGATTGGTCAAACGATTGGTCACTTTTTGATAAGCCATTTGATTCTAATGTTTTTTACCAATTTCACTATTATTGCTGGGGAAGACCTGATAATTTGAATAATATCGATGAATATTTAATCAAAAGAAAGGAATTGAATACGCCAATTTGGGTTGGAGAAATGGGCGAAAAAGGAAATGCAATTCATTGGGCTTCATCGCAATATTTGGAAACAAATAACATTGGGTTTTCTTTATGGCCTTGGAAAAAAATGGATACCGAAAACACGCCTTACTCCATCAAGAAACCAGATAATTGGGATTTGATTTCTGAATATACAAAGAATGGCCCAAAGCCTGACAGTGCAATTGCTGAAAAAGCATTCAACGACTTACTCGAAAATATAAAAATAGCCAATTGCGACTATTTTGAAGATGTATGTAATGCTATAAATACCAGAATTCCAGGGAAAATAGAAGCCGAGAATTATGGATTCGAAGGTTTTAATCGTTCTTATTTTGTGTTGGATACGCTTAATAAATCTAAATTTTACAGAACAAATGAGCCTGTAAAAATTAAATTAGACAGCAAGGATAAAACCCAGTTTTGGTCAGATCAATCCGTTGAACTTCAAAAATCAGAATGGGTGGTTTATGATTTTATTAGTTTAGAAAGCAAGAAATATCGATTTTCGTTGAAAGTATCAAGTGGAGCAAAACCAACCAAATTGATTATTGAAATTAATGAAAAAAAAATAAATTTCACGGTAAACCATAAGGATTTGTCTGAAGTGATGTTGGGAAATTTTAATTTGGAAAAAGGAAAAAATAAAATTAAAGTTTTGGTTAAATCGAACGCACTTAATCTGGACTGGATTGAAATTAAATAAGTGAAATTGGGTTAAAAACATATTAAAATAAATTAAAAAATGAAAAAGCTGTATTTATTTCTATTGGTCGCACTGATTAGCAGTATCTCAATTCATGCTTCAGTTTCTGTTGCAAAAATTTTCAGCGACAATATGGTGTTGCAGCGTAATGCGCTGATTCCTATTTGGGGAACGGCAAAAGCCAATGAGAAAATTGAAGTCCGTTTTGACAAGCAAATCAAAAAAACGAAGGCCGATAAAAATGGCAAATGGATTATTCGGTTAGACAACGAAACCGCTGGCGGACCTTATAATTTGACTATAAAAGCGAGCAACACTATCGAAATAAAAAATGTTTTGGTGGGCGAAGTCTGGCTTTGCAGCGGACAATCGAATATGGAAATGCCAGTAGGGAGGGTCAAAGAATGGAGTGTAAACAATTTTGAGAAAGAAACGGCCGAAGCAAATTATCCAATGATTCGGCACATCAAAATCGATAAATTGGTGAATACATTACCTCAAAATAATGTAAATTCAAGTGAAAGCTGGCAAATTTGTGATTCAACCACTGTTGGAGGTTTTACAGCAGCTGGCTATTTTTTCGCAAAGAATATTTATAATGAATTAAAAATTCCAATCGGATTGATAAATGCATCTTGGGGAGGAACTAATATCGAAACTTGGATAAGTCGTGAGGCATTTGAAAGTAGTGAAGAGTTTGCAGAAATGATTGCAGGAATGCCAAAAGTAAGTTTAGATTCACTTTCAAAACTAAAAGTGAATGGTTTTGATAAAAGAATAGAAACGGTACAAGGAGCAAAAATAAATGCTGCAAGTGCAGCTAGTTTCAAAAAATCAGAATATGATGATTCAAATTGGCCAGAATTGAACCAGCCAGGACTATGGGAACAACAAAGTTTAGGTGAATTTGACGGTGTGGTTTGGTTGCGGAAATCAATAGTTTTATCAGCTGACGATAGTAAAAAAGAAGCTGTTTTAGAACTTTCAGCAATTGACGACAATGATGTGACATATATCAACGGTGTAGAGGTGGGAAGTACGAATAGTTGGGATGCACAAAGAAAATATACAATTTCTGCCGGAATATTAAAAGAAGGAGTAAACGTAATTGCTGTTAGAGTAACCGATAATGGTGGCGGTGGCGGAATTTATGGTGATGCAGCGGATCTTAAATTAACTGTAGGCAGTACAATACTTTCATTAAGCGGAATTTGGAAATTTCAGGTTGAAGCCATAAAAAGATCAGTCAATGAAAATTCATTTCCTTCATTATGTTATAATACAATGATCAATCCATTGATTCCTTTTGCTTTTAAAGGGGTTTTATGGTATCAAGGTGAATCAAATGCGGGGAGAGCTTACCAATATAGAAAAGCTTTTCCGTTATTGATAAACGACTGGCGTCAAAAATGGAATAGAGATAATTTTCCGTTTTATTTTGTACAGTTAGCTTCATTTAATGCCAAAGGAAATAGCAATATTGGTTGCGATTGGGCAGAAATTCAAGAAGCCCAAACAATGACCTTGAATGTTCCAAATACTGGTATGGTTGTAACTACTGATTTGGTTACTAATCCATATGATATTCATCCAAGGAACAAACAAGATATAGGTAAACGATTGGCAGCACTTGCCTTAAATAACGTATATCAAAAACCAATGGTTTGCTCTGGACCAATGTATAAATCAATGGAAATAAAAGAAAACCAAATAGTTGTTTCTTTTAATGATATAGGAGGTGGTTTAGTTACACCTGATAAATATGGTTATATAAAAGGTTTTGAAATTGCTGGTGAAGACCAAGTATTTTATTACGCCAAGGCATTCATACTAGACAATAAAGTAATTCTTTCTAGTGACAAAGTGCCAAACCCTGCAGCAGTCCATTACAGTTGGGTAGGTGATGCAACGGAAAGCAATTTATTTAACAAGGAAGGATTTCCTGCCGTTCCTTTTAGAACCGATGAATGGAAAACGATAACCAAAGACGTGAAATACAAATTGGCAATTAATTAAACTATATGGGAATATTTAAAACAAACCCGAGAGCTATGCTCGAACTGGAGAAGCAAACGCAAATAGCCTTGTTTTTAGTGCTAATTAGCATTTCTATTTCTCAAGCGCAAATGCTCAATCTTCCCAATGAGGCCAAGTTTAAAATGGGGGATGCTAAAGATTGGTCCAATCAAGCCTATAATGACAACGATTGGGAAAGGAAACAATTGGGAAAATCTTGGGCAACTACTGAGGTTGAAAAAAATGTGTATGCTTGGTATCGAATCAAAATCGTGATTCCATCGACGATGAAAACCCAGAACGGCAAAGGCATAAAGCTAAACTTGGGAAAAATTGACGATGTAGATCAAACCTATTTTAACGGAAAATTGGTGGGACAAACCGGTGGTTTTCCTCCATCTTATGAAACCAAATGGGATGCAGAACGGCAATATGTTCTTGCTCAAAACACCATTCAATGGGATCAGGAAAATACGATTGCAGTTCGGATTTTTAGTCCTGACATAGGAGGATTCGGGATGTACACGGGACCTTATAGTTTAGAGCCAATTGGCTGGGCCGATGCTATTTCTATTCATCAAAACATTGAAGAAACACCTAATAATGGATTTACGACAAGAGTTTCATTTACCAATAAAAGCGAAACGCCATTTGAAGGAACCATAAAATATTGGGTTTCTAACAAAGCAAAAACCGTATTATTTACAGAAACAAAACCGGTGCGTGTTTATTCCAGAATGGGAGCAGAAACGGTTATTGCGTTTACCAATTTCGAACCTAAAAGTGATGATTTTGTTATCGTTGCTTACCAAATTAATGATAATAATAGTACGCTTACAAGCAAAAACGAACAACTATATCTGGCTAATATCCATATCGAAATTCCCGTTGGGAAGCGGCCAAAAACTGTAGTTGAAAATAAAATTAAAGATTTATACACTTCAATCCCTTTCGAAAATCAAAAAATGAAAGGTTATTTAGGAAAGCGAATGGACCAAAACTTGGTGGAACGCCTCTTGAAAGTGGATGAAGAAGGTTTGATTGGTTCCTATATGCAAAGACCCGGAATTCATCCTTGGGCTGGCGAACACGTGGGTAAATATCTTGAAACCGCCTGTAATGTTTGGAAAAGCACTCACGATCCAAAACTTAAAAAACAGATGGATCGAATGATGTACAAACTCATCAACACGCAATTGGAAGACGGCTATTTAGGGACTTACACGCCCAATGATTACTGGACAAGTTGGGATGTTTGGTCGCACAAATACAATTTATATGGATTGCTTGCGTATTATGAAACGACTGGTTATGAACCTGCATTAGACGCTTGCAAGAAAATGGGCGATTTAATGTGCACCACTTTTGGGAACAATCCCGGGCAACGCGATATTATTTTGGCCGGAGAACATATAGGAATGGCTGCAACAAGTATTTTGGATCCAATGATTGAATTGTACAAATACACGGGCGAGAAAAAATATCTTGATTTTTGCTATTACATTGTTGATGCTTGGGAACACGAAAATGGTCCAAAAATAATCAGTTCCTTATTGACAAAGGGACAAGTTAATAAAGTGGCCAATAACAAAGCGTATGAAATGCTCTCGAATTTTGTGGGATTGGCAAAATTATACCGAGTTACGGGAGACGCAAAACTATTGAAACCTGTCGAAATTGCTTGGCAGGATATCGTTGACAAAAGATTGTATGTCACCGGAACCACCAGTTCTTGGGAACATTTTCAGGATGATAATGTATTGCCGGCATCGGACAATAACCATATGGGCGAAGGCTGTGTAACTACAACTTGGATTCAATTCAATCAGCAATTGTTGGACGCAACAGGCGAAACAAAATATGCCGAACAAATTGAAAAAACAATTTACAACCATTTGCTGGCGGCCGAAAATCCGGAAACGGGTTGCGTGAGTTATTATACGCCCTTGATGGACAAAAAACCTTTCATTTGTTACATCAGCTGCTGCACATCGAGTGTTCCCCGCGGAATTGCGATGATTCCTTATTTTACTTTTGGAAACGTGAAAAATGTCCCAACGATAATGATGTATGAAGCCGCATCTTACAAAGAAAAGATTACAACTTTAGATAAAAAAAATATCGATTTGTCGGTGCAAGTGGCGGGTAATTTCCCAATGAATGGTGAGTTGACGGCAACTGTTATCACTTCAGAAACCGCGACTTTTTCAATTGGATTACGAGTGCCGTCTTGGTGTACTTCTTTTGTGGCGAAAGTGGGAAACACAGCATACAAAGGCAAAGCCAATGAATATCTACAAATTAATCGACTTTGGAAAAGTGGCGAAAAAATTGCTATTTCTTTCGATATGCCAATTAAAATATTGAACGGAGGAACAAGTTATCCAAATGAAATCGCTTTTCAAAGAGGACCGCAGGTTTTGGCGTATGATAGTTCTTTAAACACAAAATCAACTATGGAAACCCAACAAAAAAACGCGTTTTACACTTTTGAAAACAAAAGTATCCTTAATGTATTGCCAATACAATGGATAGGAAAACAGGTTTATCAAGTAAAAATAAAGGATAAAGAATATATCAATTTAGTTCCTTACGCCGATGCAAGCCAAACTGGCGGAGTCGTGAAAGTTTGGTTGCCGTTAAATGCTTCTAAAAAAAGAATGATAATTCATAAATCGAAATGATAATGTTATATAAATAATACAAATAATAAACTATGAAATTGCTCAAACACATTCTCCTACTTTTTCCCCTTTTCAGTTTTTCACAAGAATTGATTACCAATATTCCGAATAGAGAAACAACTTCCTTAAACGGCAAATGGAATTACATTGTGGATCAATATGAAACGGGTTATTACAGTTTTCATCAAGACGCTTTCGACCAGCAAAAAGGCTTGCAGAAATCGGCCTATTACAGCAATTATCACGCCCAAAACAAGCAGGAATTAGTAGAATATGATTTTGACAAATCACCAACAATGACTATTCCGGGCGATTGGAATTCGCAAAAGGAGAATCTTTTTTATTACGAAGGAACGGTCTGGTTCAAGAAATCTTTTGATTATGACTTGAAAGAAAACAAGCGACTTTTTGTTTATTTTGGAGCGGTCAACTACAAAGCTGAGGTGTATCTCAACGGTATAAAACTGGGTGTTCACGAAGGTGGTTTTACGCCTTTTAATTTTGAAGTTTCATCAATTATCAAGGATAAAGATAATTTTTTGGTGGTGAAAGTCGACGACACGCGCCGAAAGGAAGCCGTGCCTACTACTAATACGGACTGGTTTAATTATGGTGGAATCACGCGAGATGTTTTGTTGATTGAAGAACCAAAAACGTATATTCAAGATTATTTTATCCAACTCAAAAAAGGAGATAAAAACACGATTTCAGGATTTGTAATAATCAATAATTTTGACAAAAGTGCCGAATTTGTCACTGTCAAAATTCCTGAACTCAAAATTAATTACAAAGGAAAAATTGATTTCGATGGTAAAGTAAGTTTTGAAATCATTAACAAAAAAATTCAATATTGGTCACCTGAAAGCCCGAAATTATACGATGTTTCGGTAGAATATAACAATCAAATTCTCAAAGATAACATCGGTTTTAGAACCATAGAAACCAGCGACGCCAAGGTTGTCCTGAACGGAAAACCTGTTTTCCTGCGAGGTATTTCCATTCACGAAGAAAACGACAAAGGTGGTCGAGCCAAATCTGAAACCGATGCAGTTCGATTGTTGACTTGGGCAAAGGAATTGGGTTGTAATTATGTGCGATTGGCACATTATCCGCACAATGAAAATATGGTGCGATTGGCTGATAAAATCGGATTGATGGTTTGGGAGGAAATTCCCGTGTATTGGACGGTTGATTTCACCAGTTTGGACACCTATAAAAATGCCGAAAACCAGTTGGTCGAAATGATAACTCGGGACAAAAATAGATGCTCCACCATTATTTGGTCTATAGCAAACGAAACACCCATTTCTGATGTGCGGAATGCTTTTATCGGCAATTTAGCTATCAAGGCAAGGTCTTTGGATAATGCTCGACTGATAAGTGCTGCTTTGCTCACTAAAAGCAATGGTCTGGATAGTTTTGTAGATGATGCTATTGCCGAAAATCTTGACATCGTTGCTTTCAATGAATATTTGGGTTGGTATGGAGGAAATCTTGTAGATGCCGAAAAGATTCAATGGACCTCAAAATACAATAAACCGGTTGTGGTTTCAGAATTTGGAGGAGGTGCAAAACAAGGTTTACACGGCGAGAAAATGGATCGTTGGACAGAAGAATTTCAAGAGTATTTGTACATTCAAAACCTGAAAATGATTGATAAAATTCCAAATATTAGCGGAATAAGTCCTTGGATTTTGGTCGATTTTCGATCACCAAGAAGATTGCTTCCAGAAATTCAAGATGGGTACAACCGGAAAGGATTGATTTCGAATGAGGGAAACAAAAAGAAGGCGTTTTTTGTATTGAAAGATTTTTACGAGAAAAAAAGCAAGAGATTTACACCTAAATCAGCATCAAAATGAACCTTAAAATTAAAATGCTGTTTTTGCTGCTGTTGTTTTCATTCTTTGGATGCAAGATAAACGAAAAACCATATTGGGAGGATATTCAGAAATTCAATAAAATTGACCAACAAAATATTCCAATGCAGCATGAAATTCTGTTTATTGGAAGTTCTTCTTTTACTTATTGGCAAGATGTGCAAGAATATTTTCCAAACCATCTGATACTAAACAGAGCTTTTGGAGGTTCTACCTTGTTGAATTTAATCCAATATAAAAACGAAATTTTAAATCCACATCATCCAAAACAGATTGTGATTTATTGTGGAGAAAATGACATTGCCAATGACGATAAAGTTACGGGTGAAACTGTATATAACAGGTTTGGAAAGCTTTTCAAAATAATTAAGAAAAAATTTCCAGATGTTTTTGTTGCTTATGTTTCTATGAAACCAAGCCCTTCACGCTGGCATTTAAGAGAAAAAATGATAGATGGCAATAAGCGAATCGAAACGTTTTTAAAGACGAAGAAAAATACTTTAGTTATCAATATTTGGGATAAAATGTTGGATGAAAAAGGAAAACCGAAGGGAGAAATTTTTATAAAAGACAGCTTGCATATGAATTCAAAAGGCTATAAAATTTGGAAAAAAGAGATTGCTCCAAACCTGAAATTTTAACTATTTGGCACGCAATCGATTTGATTTATTTCCTATAAAATTAAGCGCTTTATCAACATAATTTATTAAAAATGAAAAATACAATCCAATTATTATTACTGGTTATTTCCTTTTCTTGTTTTGGACAAAAGGAAACAACAGGCCATTTTAAATTTGAAATTACAAACCATTTTGAACTGAAATACATCTTATCTAAACCGGATAATGGCAAAGAAAACAAACCTCTTATTATTTTTCTTCACGGTTCTGGTGAAAAGGGCGATGATTTAGAAAAAATTAAAACTCATGGGCCGTTAAAGTATTTGAAAACCAATAAGCTGGATGCTTATATTTTGGCCCCAGAATGTCCTGATGGTAAATATTGGAATTCAGAAGAAATTTATTTGTTGATTCAAAAAATTACCGCCGAAAACAAAATAGATCGCAACAGAATTTATCTCACAGGCTTAAGCATGGGCGCTTGGGGAGCGTGGAATTTGGCCTTTGCCTATCCTGAAATGTTTGCTGCATTGGTTCCAATTGCTGGATTTGTGGATAGAGTACCAATGATTGAAAATTGTAAATTGGCCAACATCCCGATACGAATTTACCACGGATTGATTGATGAAGTTGTCGATGTGCAGTACTCGATTGACATTTATAAAAAACTTAGGGAATGCAACAAAGATATAAAACTAGAAATATTTGACAATGCTTTTCACGATAGTTGGACACGTGTTTATGACAATCCTGAGATTTACAATTGGATGTTAAAGCAAAGCAAAAAGACAAATTAGGTCTAATTATCTCATAAAAAAAACCCCACTATCTCTAATGAAGTTTTTTGTGGGCGATGAGGGGTTCGAACCCCCGACCCCCTCGGTGTAAACGAGGTGCTCTGAACCAGCTGAGCTAATCGCCCTAATTACCTCACTAAACCTTTATTTTATAAGTGTTCGGTGAACTTGTTTGTGGGTGCAAATATACATCACTTTTTCATATTCACAAGTAAAAGCTAGAAAAAACTATAAAATTTCTGCCACAACAAAAGTACTTCCGCCAATGTATATAAAGTCGGATTTAGTGGCAGTTTGTACTGCTTTTTTATAAGATTCTGAAACAGAATTGAATACTTCTCCTTTCAATCCAAATTCGGATGCTTTTTGTTTTAGAATTTGTGGTTCCAAACCTCGAGGAATATCGGGTTTGCAGAAATAATATTTAGCTTCTTTTGGGAAAAGCGGCAAAATTTCTTCCAAATCTTTGTCGTTTACAACGCCCAAAACAACATGTAAAGTTTCATATTTTTCTTTTTTAATTTGCTTCATCACGATTTCTAAACCGTTTTTGTTGTGCGCCGTGTCACAGATAGTTTTTGGAGATTCACCCAGTTGTTGCCATCTACCTTGCAGCCCCGTTTTTTTTATAACATTCAACAAACCGTATTTGACATTGTCTTCAGAAATTTTAAATATTTTTTGAGATTTTAATACAGTAATGGTTTCAATAGCGGTTTTCTTGTTGTGAACTTGATAATCTCCTAATAAATCTGATGAATAGGACTGCAAAATTAAATCAGATGCAAAATAGATTTCAGAATGATTTTCCTTTGCTTTTGCCAAAAAAATGGGCTTCGTTTCATTCGTATACTCACCAATGACAACCGGAATTCCGGGTTTTATGATTCCCGCCTTTTCGAAAGCAATACTTTCTAAGGTGTTTCCAAGGAACTGAGTATGGTCTAATGCAATATTTGTAATTACGGAAATAAGAGGAGTAATGACATTTGTGGCATCGAGTCTTCCGCCCATTCCTACTTCGATAATGGCGATGTCTACTTTCTCTTTGTAAAAATAATCGAAAGCCAATCCCACCGTCATTTCAAAGAAACTCATGTCATTGGCTTCGAAAAACAGTTTGTTTGTATTGATGAAATTACAAACAAATTCTTCCGAGATTTCAATACCATTAATCTTGATGCGCTCTCTAAAATCTCTCAAATGGGGAGATGTATACAATCCCACCTTATATCCTGCTTCCTGAAGTATCGATGCCAGCATATGCGAGGTGGAACCTTTGCCGTTTGTTCCCGCAACGTGAATGGATTTGAATTTTTGTTGTGGATTCTCGAGATGTTTTACAAGTAAATACGCATTTGTCAAATCTTTTTTATAGGCTGAAGCACCTTGAAGTTGGTACATCGGGAGTTGATTAAACATCCAGCTTGTTGTTTCTTGATAATTCATTTATTAGAATTCTATTGACAAATAGCTTATTGTGTCAATTTGAAGTTATAGATTATTTTGCCAATTTGGGTGTCGGGGGCGCTATCATCAGATTGCCATTTTGTGTTCAAAGCGGCAATTTTCGCTTGATCCAGCAGACATTTTGCTGTATTTGTTGTGCCTTTTATTCCGGGATTTGCAGTGATGACTTTCCCGTTTCTGTCGACTGCTATTTGTACAACGACAATTCCTTGTTCGTTGCAAAGATACCTTGGTTCGGGTTTATTGAGCGCTTTTCTATTTCCCAATTGATAATTTCCGTTTCCAGTTCCACTTCCGGATCCGTTACCATAACCGCTTCCGTTCCCTAATCCAGTACCTGAAACACCTCCTCCGCCAGTTCCATTTCCTGAACCGCCACTTCCGCTATAGCCATTTGCATTTGGATCGCCAGTTAATTTTCCTTTATTTCCACCTGTTTTAACGTTTCCATCGCCTGATTTGTTCGATCCGTTCATTATACTTGACAAAGCATCTGTTGTAGATTTTGAAGGTTTGGGAACTTCCTTTATAGCAGGTTTTGGAGTTATTACTTTTTCATTTTTTTTTGATTGGGAAATTACGGGTGCATCGGTAGATTCTTGAGTTAAAATTTTTTCAACTTGAGCGGTTGTTTTAACAGGAACTGATTTTACGACAGGAACCGATAAGTCTTTGGATTTGTAATTTTTACCTGAACCTACTTCGCTATTTCCAAAATTTATTGCAATTTCTCCGCCACCACCGCCACCTTCAAGCACTACTGCAGCTGGATCAGTGGTAAGCTTTAGAAATACCAATAGCAAAAACAGCAATATAAAAAAGGCTGTCGTTAATGCAAATGATTTTCTTTCGTATTCAGTTTCTAAAATTTTCATTCGGGATCTATTTTGGGCTTACAGCCAAAACAATTTTGAATTTATTTCGATAAGCAATATCCATTACGCTCACTGCTCTTTCGATGGGAACACCTTCTTCAACGTGTAAAAGTATCGTTGGGTCGGCTTGGTTGGCAAGCATTGTTTTTAGTTTTTCTTCCAATGTGTTTTCGGCAAATTTATTCTTGTCAATGAAATATTCCAGGTTTCTATTAACGCTTACCGAAACATTTTTTACTTCATCTGATTTACCGGAGGATTTTGGCAAAACCAAATCCAATGCATTATTCGAAGTTATTGTTGTAGAAGCAATCATAAAAAATATGAGCAACAAAAATACAATATCCGTCATAGAAGACATATTGAATTCAGCCGAAACTTTATTTCTTCCTCTTAAATTCATAATTAAGCGGGTTCGTTTAATAAATCTAAAAATTCAACTACGTTAGCTTCCATTTGGTTTACAATTTTATCTGTTTTTGAAACCAAATGATTGTAACCCACATAAGCAATAATTCCAACGATTAAACCTACAACGGTGGTCATCATTGCTGTATAAATCCCTTCGGATAAAGTGCTCATTTCAATTTTATTGTTGCCGCTTTCTGCCATTTTGTGGAAAGCAATTACCATTCCCACAACGGTTCCTAAGAAACCAGTCATTGGTCCGGCACCAGAAATAGTTGCCAGCATACTGACATTTTTTTCTAGCTTGTAAATTTCCAATTTCCCAGCGTTTTCAATAGCAGTGTGAATATCGGCAAGGGGTTTTCCTATTCTCGAAATGCCTTTTTCTATCAATCTAGCCACCGGCGAATTCGTTTTGGCACAAAGCATTTTTGCTGAATCAATCTTTCCGCTCATAATATTTATCTTGATATTATTCATGAAATTAGAATCAATTTTCGAAGCTGCATTGATGGCTAACAGTCTTTCGAAGTATAAATAAATAGCGAAAAAGAGCATGATGAAAATTACGGACATAATAGTTTGCCCTGCGATTCCGCCACTAAAAACAATATCCATTACAGATAATTCTGGTTTTGTCGCTAGTTGTTCTGCGATATTTGCTGCTACGGCCGTTGAATCGATTTGAAGAAAAGCTATCATATTTATATATTTATATTGAACTTAAAACGTTGAAATTTACAATAAATTGTTACCTAAAAAAATGTTCTATTCCAATAAAAATAAGCGCTCCAGCTATAAATCCAACGAAAGCTAGCCAAGTTATTTTTTTAAGATACCAAATAAAGTTTATTTTTTCCATTCCCATTGCGGCAACCCCAGCGGCAGAACCAATGATAAGCATACTTCCTCCTGTTCCCGCGCAATAAGCAATAAAATGCCAAACTGGGTGGTCAATTTCAAAAGTGTACATGCCCATTGTGGCCGCTACCAAAGGTACATTGTCGATTACGGATGACAACATTCCTAATAATATGATTACTGTATCCATATTTGGAATTGCATTGGATAAACTTTCGGCAGCAAAACGCAAAGTCCCCGTTTGAACGTTTAAAACACTTCCAAAAACTAACACTTCAAGACACCCAACCGCCATTAATATTCCCAAGAAAAACAAGACACTTGAAATTTCTATTCTTGATAACGCTGTGTTTACTGAATATCTTTTGTTATTCGTTTTGTCAAAACTTTCTTCGGGATGTATAAATTCAGAAAACAACCATACCACTCCCAAACTAAATATCATTCCCAAATAAGGAGGAAGGTGAGTGATGGTTTTGAATATGGGAACAAAAATGATGGCGCCAAGACCCAAATAGAGCATTTTTGAACTACTCAATAGTCGTTTTTCCTCTTGGCTTACGTTAATTTCAGAAATTTTGACATCGCCCTTAAATGCTTTTAGCCTTGATGCGATTGCAAAGGGAATCAAAAAACTCACGATTGAAGGGAGGACTACATATTCCATTAATCCTCCAGCTGTAATTTTATTTCCTATCCAAAGCATTGTGGTAGTAACATCTCCTATTGGTGACCAAGCCCCGCCAGCATTAGCTGCAATAATAATTAAGGAAGCAAACCAAAGACGTTCGTCCTTGTGGTGAATTAATTTTCGCAATACAGTAATCAATACAATTGTAGCGGTTAAGTTATCGATAATAGCAGAAAGGAAAAAGCCTATAATTCCTAAAATCCATAGCAATTGGACTTTGCTTTTAGTTTTTATAGCACTTTTTATAACATCGAAACCTTTATGCAAATCAATGAGTTCAACAATGGTCATTGCACCAATCAGGAAAATCAAGATTTCGGCTGTGGCGCTAAATTGACCTGACAGCGTATTTAAAAACCCTTCCTTTTGGAGTTCAAGATCCCCATTGGCAACATTAAAAACGGCTCCACTTTCGTTAATAACCGAAAACCAACCTAAATTAAATCCGATGGACAAAAAGGCCCACATTGTTGAAGCCATTAATAAGGCAGGTACTGATTTGTCGAGTTTTAAAGGGTGCTCCAATGTAATTAGCAGGTAGCCAATTATGAATAAAAAAACTAAAATTACTTCCATAAATATGATAAATTAATTGTTTTTATGTAAATGCTTAATTATTACAAATGTAATTTTTTGAAATTTAATTCTAGAGTTTTTTGTTAATTATCAGAAAAAATAGTTTAAACTTCAGAACCAAGATTTAACATCTTTTTTCCTTTATTCTTGAATATAATAAATTTTCCCAGAACTATGATCCATCTTTGCTCCTGTAACACTGCTCATAACATTTATTTCCCCTCGTAGTTTTAGAATTCCTAACAGAGCGAAAATCAAGGCTTCCTTAAATTCTAATATTTTTTTTGAAGGAATTGTAATTTTTATTTCAGGCAAATAGGATTCTATACGTTCCATTAAGAAATCATTGTAAGCACCACCTCCAGTGACTAACATTTGACCTTTTTTATTAGGCAAAGCTAAAGCGATTTGAAAAGCGATGTGCTGTGTAAAGGTTCGTAATTTGTCTTCAATAGAAATTTCGAAACTTTCGGTTATTGGCAAGACGATTTCCTTAACAAATTCAAAGCCCAAAGATTTTGGTTTTTTTTGATGGTAAAAACCCAACGCATTTAAATTGTTAAACAAATCTTCGTTGATTTTTCCCGTTCTTGAAATGGCACCTTTATCATCATAATCCAATCCTATTTGATTGGCATAATAATTTAGCACTGTGTTTACAGGCGAAATATCAAAGGCGATTCTAATTCCATTCTCTTCAAATGAAATATTTGAAAAGCCGCCTAAATTGATGCAATAATCATATTCAGAAAACAATATCTGATCCCCAATAGGAACCAAAGGAGCACCTTGTCCACCAAGAGCAACATCCTGGATCCTGAAATCGCAAACTACAGTTTGTTGAATCAAGCTTGAGATTTCGGCTAAATTACCTATTTGAAGCGTTAATCCTTTTTCAGGCTGGTGTAATATAGTATGTCCGTGAGAGCAAACGGCATCGAGATTCTGTATTTTATGCTTTTCGACAAAATTAGAAATTATGTTAGACAGAAGTTTTGTGTATGCTGTATCTAGTTTTATTAGCTCATTTTCAGTATAATCAATTGCTAATTTCAAATAATTAATCCAGCTTTGGCTATAGCCAACGGTTTCGCTTTCAAGGATTTTGAAAGCCCATTTCTGGTTGCTTAAATGGAATTGAATATGGGCTAAATCTACGCCGTCAAGGGAAGTTCCTGACATAACTCCGATAACGTTATAGTTGTTTTTTTTCATCGTCCAAATTTACTAATCAAAATTGAAAATCCCATTATAAAAAAGTACCTTTGAGGATATTTTTATAACAAAAAACATTTATTTTATATAACTATGGATTTTAATCTTACCGAAGAACAATTAATGGTTCAACAAGCCGCTAGAGATTTTGCTCAAAACGAACTTTTACCTGGTGTAATTGAGCGAGATGAAAAACAAATTTTTCCTGCCGAGCAAGTCAAAAAAATGGGTGAGCTTGGATTTATGGGAATGATGGTAGATCCAAAATACGGGGGGAGCGGCCTCGATACAATTTCTTATGTTATTGCAATGGAAGAGATTTCAAAGGTTGACGCTTCGGCTTCGGTGGTCATGTCGGTAAATAATTCTCTTGTTTGCTGGGGTCTGCAGGCTTTTGGAACCGAAGCGCAAAAACAGCAATGGCTACCAAGATTATCCTCCGGAGAAATTCACGGCGCTTTTTGCTTAAGTGAGCCTGAGGCCGGAAGTGACGCCACTTCACAAAAAACTACAGCTATAGATATGGGCGACCATTATTTAGTAAACGGGACAAAAAACTGGATTACTAACGGAGGAACGGCTTCATTTTATATCGTAATTGCCCAAACCGATGTGGATAAAAAGCACAAAGGAATTAATGCTTTGATTATGACTAAAGATATGGCAGGTTTTGCTGTTGGTCCAAAAGAACATAAAATGGGAATTCGTGCTTCAGACACGCATTCATTGATGTTTAACGATGTGAAGGTGCCAAAGGAAAATAGAATTGGTGAAGACGGTTTTGGTTTTAAATTCGCGATGAAAACATTGGCTGGAGGAAGAATTGGTATTGCTGCTCAAGCATTGGGTATTGCTTCTGGGGCTTATGAATTGGCGTTGAAATATTCGAAAGAACGAAAGGCGTTTGGCACAGAAATTTGTAATCATCAGGCAATTGCTTTTAAACTTGCCGATATGGCGGTGAATATTGAAGCCTCGCGGCACCTTTGTATGAAAGCGGCTTGGGATAAAGACAATCATAATAATTATGATATAAGTGGAGCGATGGCAAAACTTTTTGCTTCTCAAACGGCAATGGACACGGCTGTCGAAGCGGTTCAAATACATGGTGGAAACGGTTATGTGAGAGAATATCACGTAGAGCGAATGATGCGTGATGCGAAAATTACTCAAATCTATGAAGGCACTTCCGAAATTCAGAAAATTGTAATTTCCCGAAGTATAATTGCGGGATAAGGAGGAGATTATCATATAAAAAAAACCTTTCATTTTCAGAAATTTGAAAGGTTTTTTTTGATGTTTATTTTATAAATCCTCTCCAAAACAATCAAGATTGAAAGGAATTCAATGGCTGGCTAAAGTGGGCTTATTCATATCATAAGCCAAAATATAATAGTTGTTGTTATTGAATTCAAAATCACCAATAACCGCCCAGTTGAGTTTTTCCGTGTGAGCTTTATATGAGGGAATATTGGTTTTGTTGATGAAAGTCAAACTCAACGGATATTTTTTTACAACGTGAATTCGCATAAACTCGAAGAGTTGATTAATCAATCCTTTTCCCCTATATTTTTTGTCAATGCAAATGGGACCATACTGGAAACTACGGGTTGAATTAATTTCAAAATCTAAAAATTCAAGCATTGGAAACAGGCTGATCATATGTTCGAAAATAGGATATTGGCTGAAGAAATCCCAGCTTTCTGCAAAAATGTAAGCGATTATTTTATTGTTGTCTTTAGCGATAAACAAGCCTTCATTATTGATAACATGAGTCAGTTGTTCCACAGAAAAAGGAGTGGTGACAAATCCCGATTTCTTTTCTTCTTCGTTTAAATTAGAAACGAGATATAATTTTTGTAAATTTAAAACGCCATTAATATCACTTAATTTTGCCACTTCTAATTGTAAGTTTCCTATCATTTTCAACGAATTCAAAATTTGTTTAAATTCTGAACAAAATTATGAAAAAAAACAGAATTCAGAATATTATAATTAAAGAATCACTTTAACGAAACATCGATTTTTTTAAAGTTTTTTTCTTATTTTCGCTAGATGAAAAACATCATTATCACAGGAACTTCAAGAGGTATTGGTTACGAACTGGCTTTGCAGTTTGCAAAAACCGGTGACAATGTCTTGGCTGTTTCCAGAAAAACGCCTCAAGCACTTATTGAAAACCCAAATGTTACGTGCCTTTCGGTCGATTTGTCCGATGAAAACGAAATGCAAAAGGTTGAGAATTTCCTTTCCCATTCTTGGAAAAAAGTAGATATCATTATTCATAATGCAGGAAGTTTGTTATTGAAACCCTTTTCAGAAACATCGCAAGAAGATTTTGAAAATATTTATAAAGTCAATGTTTTTGGTGTGGCCAATTTGACCCGTGCTTGTTTGCCTTATTTGCAAAAAGGGAGTCACGTGGTTACCATAAGTTCTATGGGAGGAATCCAAGGAAGTCTAAAATTTGGGGGGCTTTCAGCATACAGTTCTAGTAAGGGAGCCGTAATTACTTTGTCAGAATTATTGGCCGAAGAATACAAAGAAAAAGGAATTGCATTTAATGTATTGGCGCTTGGAGCAGTACAAACCGAGATGTTAGAGGAAGCTTTTCCGGGCTATGAAGCGTCAATTACTGCAAAAGAAATGGCCGATTATATTTTTGATTTTGCCTTGACAGGGAATAAATATTACAACGGAAAAGTGTTGCAGGTTTCATCGACAAATCCTTAGAGTTATAAATTATGAATTATAAGTTATGAGTGAAAGTATTATCAAGAAGAAAAGTTTTGAGTTAGCGATAGGAGGAGTTAATTTTTATAAATTTTTGATTTCTGAAAAGAAAGAGTTTGTTATGAGTAAACAGTTTTTGCGCTCCATTACTTCTGTTGGAGCAAATGTTCGTGAAGCTATAAATGCTCAAAGCAAAGCCGATTTACACATAAATTATCTATTTCACAAAAAGAATGTGATGAAACGATGTATTGGTTAGAACTATTAAAAGAAACGAATTATATTTCTGAAACAGAATTTAATTCTATTCATCAACAAAGTAATGAAGTATTGAAAATAATAAGAAGTATAATAATTACCTCTAAGAAAAACTCATAATTTATAACTCATAACTATCTTGAGCGAAACCCTTTCAAAATATTTACCCGAACACGCCGTGAAACCAGTTTTCGAATTGATCGTGGTCAATCAAGTGCATCTAAAAATCGTAAATGAACGCGTGACTCGGCATGGAGATTATCGAAAAGGATTGAGTGGTAAACATGAGATAACGGTCAATGCAAGTTTGAATAAATACAAATTTTTGATTACGCTGGTTCACGAAATTTCACATTTGGTTGCCTTTGAGAAATTCGGCCGCAATATCAAGCCTCATGGAAGTGAGTGGAAATATTCCTTTCAAAGATTGATGGTTCCGTTTATTCGCCCGGAGATTTTCCCGCATCATTTATTGCCATTATTGGCACGGCATTTCAAAAACCCCTCTGCTAGTAGCGACACTGATGCAACTTTATCCCTAGCACTCAAACAATTTGACATACAAAACGATAAAAACCATATCTTTGAAATTCCTTACGGAAGTGTTTTTAGGATTCATAACGGAAAGATTTTTAAGAAGGGAGCCTTAAGAACTAAACGTTTCGAATGCTTGGAAATATGTTCCGGAAAAACGTATCTTTTTAATCCAAATGCCGAGGTGGAAATAATTCCCGGTTAATGTTGTTTTTCGATAGCAATAGAAGATTCAAAGAAAGAAAACGGCATTCTAAAATATCTAATCTTTTTTTCATATAATAAATACATTTACATCATTAATAAAAAAACAGATTAGTTTAGAACATTGAAACTAAAAAAATGAATAAAAATTATTACGCAATATTAATGGCTGGTGGTGTTGGTTCACGATTTTGGCCGGTAAGCACTGCTGAATTTCCAAAACAATTTCACGATATGTTGGGTGCGGGTGACACCCTAATCCAAAAAACTTTTAGTCGATTGTCTAAAATTATTCCGGTCGAAAACATTCTGATTTTAACCAACGAGAAATACAATTCGATTGTTTTAGAACAATTACCAATGGTGAAACAAGAGCAAGTCCTGCTCGAACCGGCAATGCGAAATACTGCGCCTTGTATTTTATACGCTTCACTAAAAATTCAAAAACAAAATCCCAACGCGGTTATGGTTGTAGCGCCAAGCGATCATTGGATAGAAGATGAAAATGCTTTTTCCGAAAATTTGCAACAATGTTTTGATTTTTGTTCCAAAGAAAATGCGTTGATGACTCTCGGGATCCAACCAACATTTCCAAACACGGGTTTCGGTTATATTGAATATAATAAAACGGATACTAATTCTGTAAAAAAAGTGTCGCAATTTCGCGAAAAACCCGATTATCAAACGGCAAAATCTTTCCTTAATAGTGGAAATTTTTTGTGGAACGGGGGAATTTTTATTTGGAGTGTGAAAGCAATCACCGAAGCTTTTGAGAAATTTCAGCCAAGAATGAGTGGCTTGTTTATTAAAGGATTTGAAAGCTACAACACGGCTGAAGAAAAATCTTTTATCGAAGAAAACTACGCATTGGCCGAAAACATATCCATTGATTATGCTGTGATGGAAAAGGCCAAGAACGTCTATGTTCTTCCTGCTACTTTCGACTGGAATGATTTAGGTACTTGGGGTTCTTTGCACGAAAAATTAGATAAAGATGAAAATAATAATGCAGTGGTAAATGCTACGGTTTTATTGCAAAATGCTACGAGTAATATTATCAGTACATCCAAAGATAAGCTGGTAATTATTGATGGACTTGAAGATTATATTATTGTTGACAAGGACAATGTTTTGTTAATTTACCCTAAAAGTAAAGAGCAGGAAATAAAAGGAATTGTTTCTAAGATAAAATTGTTTTAAAACTTGTTCAAAATCTTAATTCAACGATAAAATTCAGTGCCAAAAAAAGAAAATAAACCCTTAATTTATCTAGCTTTTGCTGCTATTTACATCATTTGGGGAAGTACGTATTACTTCATTTTTTTGGGATTAGAAACAATTCCTCCTTTTATGTTGATGGGTTTTCGATTCGTAGTGTCAGGGTTAGTATTGCTTGGTCCGCTCAAAAAGCAAGGGAATTTGATTTGGCCACAACGAAACGACATTTTGAAAAATTCTATATACGGAACACTTTTGCTTGTTGGCGGAACAGGTTCTATAATGTGGGCAGAACAATTTGTTGCCTCAGGAATAGTGTCGATTGTGTTTTGTATTTTGCCGTTTTGGTTTCTGATACTAGATTTCCCAAAATGGAAAGAAAATTTCTCCAATGTTACCACGTTAATGGGATTAATCATTGGTTTTTCGGGAGTATTTATACTTTTCGAAGGAAATAACTCTATTGTTTCGGAACATTTCGTATTGGGAATTGCCACTGTTACAATTGGGGGGATATTATGGACATTAGGCTCCTTGTTTTCAAGATACTATCCCACAACCTTGTCTACTTTGATGAATGTTTCTTTACAATTTATTTCTGCGGGAATTATTTGTTTAGGAATCTCCTATTTTATGGGGGAAATGAAAGATTTTCAAGTTGGCAATGTATCTTTATTATCTTGGCTAAGCACCGCCTATCTTGCTATTTTTGGAATTTTAGCTTTTGGGGCTTATATGTGGTTGATCACTAAGCGTCCATTAATTCAAGTTGGAACTTACGTGTATGTAAATCCAGTAATTGCAATTCTCTTAGGTTGGATGTTTGCCAATGAAACTATAAATACAAAGCAACTATTGGCCTTATTCATAATTTTATTTGGGGTAGTTTTAATAAATTGGACAGGATATAAAACAAAAATATTAAATAGAAAACCAGTTAATTAGACTTTTAGGTATGTTTCTCTAACTTTTTTGAATAAATTTGAGGAATACACAAAGTCGACAATAGCTTGATTGTCGGTTCTAAAAATATCTTCTTTGGCACCTTCCCATTCTTTAAAACCATTCTTTAAAAAAATTATTTTATCTCCAATTTCCATTACTGAGTTCATGTCGTGGGTATTAATAACGGTCGTGATATTGTATTCATTGGTTATTTCTTCGATAAGATTATCAATCAAAATGGCTGTATTTGGATCTAGACCAGAATTGGGTTCGTCGCAAAATAAATATTTTGGTTTATTTACTATAGCACGAGCAATGGCTACCCGTTTTTGCATTCCACCTGAAATTTCCGACGGTAATTTGTTGTGTGCATCAACTAGATTGACTCTTTTTAGAGCAAAATCAACCCGTTTCTGAATTTTTGAATTGTCATCGTTGGTAAACATTTTCAATGGAAAACCCACATTTTCAGCTACTGTCATCGAATCAAACAAAGCACTTCCTTGGAAAACCATTCCTATTTCTGTTCGTAACGCTCTTTTCTCATCTTCTTTAAGTTCAGAATATATTCTGCCGTCAAATGAAATTGTTCCTACATCTAGTGTATGAATTCCCAGTAGACTTTTTAGCAAGACCGTTTTGCCAGAACCACTTTGTCCAATAACCAAGTTTGCCTTTCCAGTATCAAAAATAGCCGAAACACCTTTAAGAACTTTGCTGCCTCCAAATGATTTTTCTGCGTTTTTTATTTCTATCATGAGCCTAGTAACATATGGGTTATTATATAATTTATTAAAATAATAGTCACTGATGTCCAAACAAATGAAACTGTACTTGCTTTTCCTACTTCGAGTGCGCCGCCTTTCATATAATAACCATGGAAAGAGGGAATTGTTGCCAATAACATGGCAAATATCAATGTTTTAATAAAAGCATAAGTAATATGAAATGGGTTAAATTCCATTTGTGCACCATTGATAAATTCAATACTCGATGTGAAACCTCCATAAACTGCCGCCATCCAGCCCCCAAGAATTCCTAAAAACATGCTTATTCCTATTAAAAAAGGGTAAAGGAGCAGGGCGATAATTTTTGGAAAAACAAGATAATTAAGCGAATTTACTCCCATAACTTCCAAAGCATCTATTTGCTCTGTAACACGCATTGTTCCTATACTCGAGGTAATAAACGAACCCATTTTTCCAGCCATAATAATGGAGATAAAAGTTGGGGCAAACTCTAATATTACGGATTGTCGCGTCGCAAACCCAATGAGGTATTTTGGAATTAATGGATTGTTAAGATTAAGTGCTGTTTGAATTGAAACAACGCCTCCAACAAAAAAGGAAATGAAAGCCACAATTCCAAGTGATCCAATAATTAAGTCGTCAATTTCTTTGTAGATAAGATTTTTCATCACAGGCCATTTTGTCTGTTTGTTGAAAATTTCTTTCCACATCAAAAAATATTTTCCTATCTGTGACAAATAGCGAAGAAGCATCATTTTTTTAGTGTTCAGTTTACAATTTGCAATATTCAGTAAAGAATACTAGTATGCAAAAATACTCTATTTTGTTGGAATTTTAGATTTTGTTTTTAATTACAGCGAGACGAAATATTAAAATAATTTCTCTTTCATTTTCTGTAAACGATAATTTCTGATGAATTTGGCTTGTTCCTTGGTAACCAACAAAGGAGTTCGTGCCGATTTAGCCTTCAAAAAACCTTGAATATAATCCAAAAAGAGAAAAGGTTTCTTTTTCATCATCGCCAATTTAGCAGAAGCTATTGCTGTTATAAAAAATCCATACCCCAAGGTGTAAAAAGCTTCTCCTTGTTTGTAACGGGCGGTTTTATTGTAATTGGCACCTGTTGGTTTCAGATGTTTTACTTTCAAACTTTCATCGGTAACCACTTTCCAACCATAAAATTTACACAGTAATTCATCAACGGTATCCCAACCCATTGCTGGTTTCAAGTTTCCTATTTGTTCGAAACATTCTTTTCGGTAAGCTTTAAAAGCGCCACGAATATGATCTTTATCAGTAAGATTTTCCAGAATCCAATCGCCTTTTTTCTCGATGTAGGCAAATCCGCCAGCCATTCCCACTTTTAGATCTTCTTCGAAAATAGATGCAATTCGTTCAAAATAATTGCTGGGCAAAATTAAATCGGCATCCAGTTTTACAATGATGTCATAGTCATTATCTAAGGTTTCAAATCCTTTATGAAAAGCTTGAATCACTTTGCTTCCTGGCATATGAATGGCTTCGGAAGTTTTGTTTACTAAAGTAAGGAATGAATTTTCTTTGGAGAAAGCTAAGACTATTTCGGCAGTTTTATCGTTGGAATTGTCATTCACAATCACTACTTTTTTTGGCAGGAACGTTTGCGAAATCAAGGATTGCAATGTTAATGCAATGAATGCTTCTTCGTTATGTGCGGGGATGACGATGTAGAAATTCATTAAATTTTTTTTACTCTTTTTTTTTTAATCTTTGTCAATGTTCTAAACTTCGACAAAGCTATTTATTTTATTTTTTCGGCGTAAACAATATAATATCTTGGTGTAATTAACCTTAAAAATGGGCGAAAACCAATTTTCTTTACGGGATGGGTAAATTGCGATCTGTCGATTATTTTCCAACCTGTTTTTTCTAAAAGCCAATCCAATTGCCAATCTTCAAATTCGTGATAATGTCTGTCCCACATATCTATTTTGCTTCGATAAGCTGGAGAAAACCACAATCTTAAAGGAATTGAAATAAGTAATTTATCAGATTTTACATTTTCTAATATGGTGTAGGGATTTAATAAATGTTCAAATATTTCAAAAGCGGTAAAAACAGTGTAGTTTTCGTTTTGCAATGCGGTTTGATTGTTGTCAATGTCTTCTCCTGTAGTATTTTTTACAGTGTATCCGTTTCCAACCATTATTTTAGAAAAAGGATTTTCCACGCCTAAATCCAAGATGATTTCGGTTGTGGAAATGTGTTTTTTTAGAAATTCTAAAGTGCGGTTGAATCGTTTATTTGGAAAAGTTTTCTCGTACATATTGGTTTTTTAGCCCCGATAGCAGTGGAAATCCTTTTTGAGGTTTTTGCCGAAAAAAGATTGAAACGGATAGCGGGAAATTGCTTCAAATGAAATTAATATCTATAAACAAAGGCGTTAATATTCATCCCTGCTCCAACGGATGCGAAAATAACAACGTCTCCTTTGTGGATTTCTTGATTTTCTATTTTTCCTTGAATCAATAAATCCAGAAGAGTAGGAACGGTCGCCACGCTGCTGTTTCCAAGTTCGTGAATGCTCATTGGCATAATGTCTTTAGGTACAGATTTGTCGTATAATTTGTAAAAACGATGAATTATTGCTTCATCCATTTTTTCGTTAGCTTGATGAATCAGGATTTTTTTCACGTCATTAATGTCTAATCCGCTTTGGTCTAAGCAACTTTTCATTGCTGCTGGAACTTGGCTTAAAGCAAATTCATATATTTTTCGACCATACATTTTTATGTAGCGAACATCTTCGTCTAAATCTGGGCTGTATGATTTTCCAAAGAATAAATAACCAGCTTCCTCATAAGCAAAAGTGGCACTTTCGTAGGCCAACATTCCGGTTTCATCATCGGAAGCTTCGATTATTGTTGCTCCTGCTCCGTCAGAATAAATCATTGAATCCCTGTCGTGTGGGTCAATTATTCTCGAAAGAGTTTCAGAACCAATTACCAAACATCGTTTTGCCATTCCGGATTTTATGTAAGCATTTGCTTGAAGCACGCCTTCTATCCAACCAGGACATCCAAAAATAATATCGTAGGCTACGCATTTAGGGTTTTTTATTTGGAGTTTTTGTTTAACGCGAGCGGCTAAACTAGGAACTAGATCTGATTGACTTGTTCCATATTTGATATCGCCGAAATTGTGTGCAAAAATAATATAGTCGATGGTATCAGGATCGATTCCTGCATTTTCAATTGCTTTTTCAGAAGCTAAAAAAGCCAAGTCTGACGAACATTGATCAGGTGCGGCATATCGTCTTTTTTCGATTCCGGTTATGCTTTTAAATTTTTCTATGATTGTCTCATTGGGAGAGCCAAATAGACTGCCATCTTCATTTAAAAAGATGTGTTTGTCAAAATCAGTATTGGCAACAATTGTTTCGGGAATGTAACTTCCTATTCCGGTTATTTTTATTTTCATTGGAAATAAATAAAAAATTTTTACACAAATTTAAATATAAAAAATGATTTTTTTATATAAAACATAATTTGCAAATATATAATTATAAAAGGCTGTATTTCTAATAAAAAACAGGCTTTTAGTGAAAATTGAATTTAATCTATAATTTAATCTTCATTACGGTTGCGATTGATAATGCTCTAGTTTTCATTTTTTCAGCTATTAGACCAGCAAAGTTTTTGTCAATCGTTTTATTAAAATAGTGGAGCCAAATGGAAAAATGTTCTTCCGAGAGTCTTGTTTTTTGATTTAGATCGGTGTGAATCTGGAGCACATTTTTTCTATATTTTCCCGTATCAAAAAGGATTTGTTCCCAGAAGTCGACCAATTCCAATAAATGGGGTGCCAAATCTATCTTTGCCACTTTGATAAAAATAAAGTTTATTTTACTGTCAGCCAGTAATTTTAGATAAAACTCGCTCATTAATAGATGCAAATCTTCTCGTGATTGAATGTCTCTCAATGTTTTTATTTAAAAAATGTCTTAATTTCTCGAGACATTTAAGTGGAGTGTTATTCTTCCATATAGGCTTCAATTGGGGCACAACTGCAAACTAAATTCCTATCTCCATATGCATCATCTGCTCTACGAACCGTTGGCCAGAATTTATTTTCTGCAATATATTCCAATGGAAAAGCGGCTTGCTCTCTGGTATAAGGAAAATTCCAAACATCGGCAGTTAGCATTCTTAATGTATGTGGCGCATTTTTCAAAACGGTATCATGATCTTCCAAAGTGCTTGCTTCAATTTCTTTTCTGATAGCAATCATCGCCTCGCAGAAACGGTCTAATTCTTCCAAGTTTTCACTTTCGGTTGGTTCAATCATCAATGTTCCAGCCACAGGAAATGAAACCGTAGGTGCGTGGAAACCATAATCCATCAAACGTTTGGCAATATCAGTTACTTCAATTCCTTTTTGTTTGAAAGGGCGACATTCTAATATCATTTCGTGAGCTGCACGTCCCATTTCGCCAGAATACAAAGTATCATAATAACCGTTTAAACGCTCTTTAATATAATTGGCATTTAGAATCGCATATTTTGTAGCATTTGTAACTCCTTCTGCACCTAACATTGAAATATATCCATAAGAAATCAAACACACTAAAGCTGATCCCCAAGGCGCTGCAGAAATGGCAGTAATTGCATTTTCTCCTCCAGTACAAATTAATGGATTCGATGGTAAAAATGGAACTAATTGTGGTGCAACACAAATTGGACCTACACCAGGACCTCCACCACCGTGAGGAATTGCGAAAGTTTTATGTAAATTCAAGTGGCAAACGTCTGCTCCAATTGTTGCTGGATTTGTCAAACCTACTTGCGCATTCATATTGGCACCGTCCATATAAACTTGCCCGCCATTATTGTGAATTAATTGCGTAATTTCTCTAATAGCACTTTCAAAAACACCATGAGTAGATGGATAAGTTACCATTAAACAAGAAAGATTGTCTTTGTGAAGAATTGCTTTTTCACGCAAATCGTCCACGTCAATATTTCCGTTTTCTAATGTTTTAGTAACAATAACTTTCATTCCTGCCATGGCCGCCGAAGCTGGATTTGTTCCATGTGCCGACGATGGAATTAAAGCGATATTTCTGTGATGATCTCCACGAGATTGATGGTACGCACGAATAACCATAAGTCCAGCATATTCTCCTTGAGCTCCCGAATTAGGTTGTAAAGTTGTACCTGCAAAACCAGTAATCACATTTAATTGTTGTTCCAATTTTCGTAACATTTCTTGGTATCCTTGTGCTTGATCTAATGGTGCAAAAGGGTGAATATTGTTCCATTGTGGATTGCTTAAAGGCAACATTTCTGCTGCTGCATTCAGCTTCATAGTACACGAACCTAAGGAAATCATTGAGTGATTCAATGATAAATCTTTTCGCTCCAGCATTTTTATGTAACGCATTAAAGCTGTTTCTGAATGGTATTTATTAAAAACATCGTATTGTAAGAAAGTTGAAGTTCTTTCTAAATTTGAAGGAAAATGAATGGTTTCTGATAACTTCACAATTGTGGTTGCCTGCGTATCTTTTGCAGAAGCGAAAATTGAAATAATTTTATTCAAATCGGCAATACTTGTAGTTTCATTCAATGAAATTGAAATCGTATTGTCATCAATATAATAAAAATTGACTTCGTTTTGTTCTGCTATGGAGCGTACTTTTTTGGCATCAGCCTTAATGACAATAGTGTCAAAGAAAGCAGTATTAGTTTGTTGTAATCCTAATTTTTCTAATTCGTTTGCCAAAGTCGCTGTCAAAGCATGAATTTTATTGGCAATATATTGCAGGCCTTTTGGGCCGTGGAAAACAGCATACATTCCTGCCATTACCGATAATAAAACTTGTGCCGTGCAAATATTAGAAGTTGCTTTGTCGCGTTTAATATGTTGTTCTCGAGTTTGCAATGCCATCCGAAGTGCACGATTTCCATCCGTGTCAACAGTCACGCCAATAATTCTTCCCGGCATGCTTCTTTTGTATTCGTCTTTAGTCGCAAAATAGGCAGCGTGAGGACCACCGTAACCTAGCGGAATTCCAAAACGTTGCGTGGTTCCTAAAACTACATCGGCGCCCATTTCTCCTGGGGGTGTTAATTTTACTAAGCTCAAAATGTCCGCTGCAACGGCAACTTTTATCTCGTTTTCTTTTGCTTTAGCAATAAATCCTGCGTAATCGCTAACCTGTCCAAATTTTCCCGGATATTGAAGAATGGCACCATAAAAATCAGATGAAAAATCGAACTTTTCGTGGTTTCCAATCACTAATTTTACCCCGATTGGAGCAGAACGTGTTTGTAAAACGGATAACGTTTGAGGTAAAATTTCTTCAGAAACGAAGAATTTACAAATATTATTTTTCTTTTGGTCACGGGAACGAACATCAAATAATAACGCCATAGCTTCAGCCGCAGCAGTAGCTTCGTCTAATAATGAAGCATTGGCGATTTCCATTCCAGTTAATTCAATAACCATCGTTTGGAAATTCAAAATGGCTTCTAAACGACCTTGTGCAATTTCCGCTTGATATGGCGTGTAAGCTGTGTACCAACCTGGATTTTCAAAAATATTTCTTTGAATTACAGCAGGGACAATGGCTTGATTGTATCCCAAACCAATGTAGGATTGGAACATTTTATTTTTATTTCCCAACGCAGCAATATGATTTGAAAATTCATATTCAGTCATTGCCGGCTCTAAATCTAAGCCATTTTTTAAGCGAATGTCATTTGGAATGGTTTCAGAAATTAATTGGCCCAGCGTTGCTGCTCCAATTGTTTTTAACATAATTTGAAGATCATTTTCTCTTGGCCCAATGTGTCTTAAAGCAAAAGCATCTGTTTTCATGTAGTAATAAAAGTGTTGTTTTTTTGAAGCGCAAATTTATGGATTATTATCAGAAAAAAGAGGTCCTAAGCAATTGATTTTTAGTAATTTTTCAACCAAAACGTATTTTTATTAACAGTTTTGTTATTTTTGTTCAATGAAATTTTTTAAAGAAGCATTCAATTTTTATATTGACAGCAGTATTCACGTGGCATTATCTTGTTTTGCACTAGTTCGTGTGACTCAACAAATGTTTCAAATTTCTCCTGATGAAACACTGGCCTATTTTGGTTTTTTTGGAACTATTGTAGGTTATAATTTTGTAAAATATGACGGCTTAGTTCGAGCTAATAAATTACAATTGCGAAGCAGCTTAAGAGCCATCATTTTTTTTAGTTTTTTTTCTTTTTTTGCTGTTGGATTTTACTTTTTTCACTTGCAACGTATTACGCAAATTATTGCTGTTGCTTTTTTGGTTCTTACCTTATTATACACGCTCCCCTTTTTTCCAAATAAAAAAAACGCCCGAAATTGGGCTGGTGTAAAAATTTACATTGTAGCTTTATGTTGGGTTGGAGTAACTCTGGTATTGCCCATTGTGGATGCCGGAATTTCAATAACTTCCGATTTTTACTTAAAATGTGTCCAACGGTTTATTCTCGTTTTTGTGTTGATACTCATATTTGAAATCATTGATTTGGCGAATGATGATCCTCATTTAAAAACTGTTCCACAACAAATAGGAGTGAAGCGGACTAAATTTCTTGGATATGTTTTATTGATTATTTTTTGTGGATTGGAAATTTCCAATAGCAACACCGATTTCAATATTAATTTTCAATCTTCTGTATTGCAATTGATATTGATTTTTGTGGTTGCCAATGTAATAGGTCTATTTCTGTTTTTTGTCAATGAAAAACGCTCCAAGTATTACACTTCTTTTTGGGTCGAAAGCGTGCCGATATTTTGGTGGATTTTATTGCTTTTCATCCAATAAAAAAACCGAAGCATTGCTGCCTTCGGTTTATGATTTACAACAACCCCGCTCGTTTCAATAATGCTTCCGGCTTTGGTTCTTGTCCTCTAAAGCGTTTGTACAAAATCATTGGATGTTCGGTTCCGCCTCTTGAAAGTACATTTTCCTTGAATTTTGTCGCTACCTCCTTGTTGAAAATCCCCTTTTCTTGAAAATATTCGAAAGCATCTGCATCCAGAACTTCCGCCCATTTATAACTATAATATCCAGAAGAATAGCCTCCCTGAAAAATGTGCGAAAAAGCAGTACTCATTGCGTTTTCTTTCACGGCAGGATACAATTGCGTGGCTGTAAATTGCTCTGTCTCGAATGCTTTAATATCGGTAATATTTGAAGGGTCTTGACCGTGCCAGCTCATATCTAGTAATCCAAAACTCAATTGGCGCATTGTGGCCATTCCTTCCTGAAAACTAGCACTTTCCTTGATTTTGTGCACTAATTCCATCGGAATCATTTCGCCAGTTTTGTAATGATAAGCGAACAAAGCCAAAGCTTCGGGCTCGTAACACCAGTTTTCCATAATCTGGCTTGGCAATTCCACAAAATCCCAATAAACCGATGTTCCAGATAAACTTGGATAAGTGGTATTGGCTAATATTCCGTGTAAAGCATGGCCAAATTCGTGAAACAAGGTCGTCACTTCGTTGAATGTTAAAAGGGAAGGTTTAGCTTCCGTATTCTCAGAAGATACAATTGGAGGAGTAAAATTACATACGTTAGAAATATGGGGTCTTTCGTTTACGCCTTTTTTTATGTATTGTGATTTGAAAGAGGTCATCCAAGCCCCGTTGCGTTTCCCTTTTCTTGGAAAAAAATCGGTATAGAAAACAGCTACTAATTCGTCATCTTCATCTTTTACTTCGAAGGTTTTTACGTCTTGGTGGTATTTGTCAATCTCGATAATTTCCTCAAATGTGATTCCATATAGTTTTTGTGCGACTGCAAAAGCGCCATCTAAAACTTTCTCCAATTGGAAATACGGTTTTAATATTTCATCATCCAAACGGAATAATTGTTGTTTTAATTTCTCTGAATAATACGCACCGTCCCATTTTTCTAATTGGTCAATTCCGTCCAATTTCTTTGCGAAAGCGGTTAATTGAGCAAATTCTCGTTCGGCTGCGGGTTTGGCTTTGGCCAATAAATCATTCGAAAAAGAAATTACTTTTTCTGGAGTTTCAGCCATTCTTTCTTCCAAAACAAAATGGGCGTGCGTGGCATAACCCAAAACTTGCGCTCTGTCGAAACGCAATTTTGCAATTTTTAAAACTATTTCCTGATTGTCGAATTCGTTGTTCTGAAAAGCTCTTGCGCCAAAGGCAATGGCCATTTTTTTACGCAATTCGCGATTATCGGCATAGGTCACAAACGGAAGGTAACTGGGATGATCCAAAGTGAAAATCCAGCCATCTTTTTCTAGGTTTTTCGCCAAAGAACGTGCAGCTTCTAGAGTTCCTTCCGGCAAACCAGCCAAATCATTTTCGTTAGTAATATGCAATTTGAAAGCTTGAGTTTCAGCTAAAACATTTTCGCCAAACTGCAAACTCAATTTCGATAATTCTTTGTCGATTTCTCGTAATAGCACCTTTTTATTATCCGATAAATTGGCTCCATTCCTAGAAAAACTTTTGTATTTTTTATCTAAAAGCCTAGTTTGCTCCGTGTTAAGTTTTAATTTGTCTCGTTTTTCGTACACTGCTTTTACTCTTGCAAACAAATCGCCATTTAGTCGAACATCATTCCCGAATTCAGACAATAATGGAGAAACTTCCTGGGCAATTTTTTGCATTTCGTCGCTCGTTTCTGCCGAATTTAGGTTAAAAAAAATACTTGAAATCCTATCCAAAACAGCACCGCTGAAAGCCAAAGCTTCAATTGTGTTTTCGAAAGTGGGTTTGAGGGGGTTTCTAATAATAGCATCGATTTCGTTTTTGGCTAATTCGATTCCTCTTTGGAAAGCAGGAATAAAATCTGCGTTTTTAATTTTTGAAAAAGGCGCAGTATTGTATTTTGTATTGAAATGGTTTGTCAAGACACTCATTGGGTTTGTTTTTTTTTGCAAGGTTTTTGAAACCCTGTAGTTTATTTTTAATTTTAAACCATTAAGAAATGAAGCAAATTAAGTTGTAACTCTTAATGAACCTTAATTTCTTAATTGTGTAGTCGATTTATTTTTTTATACTTTCAGAAGCAATAATAACAGCTTCTTTCAATCCTGTTTTGTATAAGATGATTTTATCCAAAACGCATTTGTCTGATGTTCCGATGATTTGTGCCGCTAAAATCCCAGCATTTTTTGCTCCGTTTAAAGCAACAGTTGCTACAGGAACACCACCTGGCATTTGCAAAATAGATAAAACACTATCCCAGCCATCAATAGAATTGCTTGATTTTATGGGAACGCCAATCACTGGAAGTGGTGACATTGAGGCGACCATTCCTGGCAAATGTGCCGCTCCACCAGCACCAGCGATTACTACAGAAATTCCGCGAGTATGGGCACTTTTGCTAAAATCAAACAATTTTTCGGGTGTTCTGTGCGCCGAAACAATATCAACTTCTATTTCGATATCAAAACCTTTTAGGATGTCGATTGCTTCTTGCATTACGGGCATATCAGATATGCTTCCCATTATTACGGCTACTTTCATTTTGTTTAAAATTTAAAGTTTAAAGTTGCAAAACTGCGACTGAACACTGATTACTGAACACTGATTACTCTTATTGTATTCTTAACATCTTCTGCAATTTTTCTAGCTTTATTGATATCTTCATTCACTATCGTGACGTGACCCATTTTTCGAAAAGGGCGTGTTTGTTTTTTTCCGTAAATGTGTGGTGTAACACCATTCCAGGATATAATTTCCTCTATTTTTTCGTAAATTACATCACCTGAAAATCCTTCTTCGCCTACTAAATTTACCATAATTCCAGCAACTTTGCTATTGGTATTTCCAAGAGGTAAATCAAGAATAGCTCGCAAATGATTTTCAAATTGAGATGTATAACTAGCTTCAATGGAATAATGCCCAGAATTGTGAGGTCTTGGCGCAACTTCATTTATCAATATTTCATCATCGTAAGTTTGGAACATTTCAACTGCCAAAAGTCCCACATGGTTGAATTTTTCGGAAACATCCAAGGCAATTGCTCTAGCTTTTGCGGCTACTTTGTCGTCAATTCGTGCCGGACAAATCACGTATTCCACTTGGTTTGCTTCGGGATGAAATTCCATTTCTACAACTGGATACGTTTTGATTTCTCCAGAAGGGCTTCGGCAAACGATAACAGCTAATTCGTTTTTGAATTTGATCATTTCTTCAGCGATACACTCTACGTTGGGCAAATTATCTAAATCTTCAAGTTTCCTTATAATTTTGACTCCGGTTCCATCATATCCAAATTGGGTGCATTTCCATACAAAAGGGAATTTTAATTTGGAGTCGATAATTTGAACCACCATTTTTTTTAAATTATCAAACCTTTTATAATCAGATGTTGGAATGTTGTTTTTTTTATAAAAGTCTTTCTGGACACCCTTATTTTGAATCAATTTCAAGGTTTTTGGAGAAGGAAAAATTTTTTTACCTTCGTTTTCTAATTTTTCTAATGCTTCGATATTGACTAATTCTATTTCGAAAGTCAAAACATCGACTTGTTTCCCAAAAGTATAAACGGTGTGGAAATCCATTAAATCACCTTGAAAGAATTTATTACAAGCTATTTTACAAGGCGCTTCGTCGCTCGGATCGAGAACGTAGGTTTGAATGTCGAATTTTCGAGTGTCAAATAACAGCATTTTGCCAAGTTGCCCGCCACCGAGAATCCCCAATTTAAAATCGGAAGAAAAATAGTTCATTGTTTTGTTGTTTGTTATAGGCAAAGATACTTCATAAAGGTTGAATTGAAAAATGCTAATTGAGTTTCTTCTAAATATCATTAAAGTCCTTAAATAATAGCTGCTTTAATCTCTTTTTTTGATGTTGTTTTCTTCAAGGTTTAAATATATTTTAAGTCCAAATTCGGTTTTTTTAAACGTATAGAAATACCTATCTTTGCCAATTATTTTAAAATTAAAAAAAGTGATACAATTACACGATAAAAATTTTGTTCCATTTATTTCTGCCCAAGAAATAGATTTTGCCATTGCAAAATTAGCCGCACTCATAGAGGATGATTTTGCTGATGAAACACCAATATTTATAGGTGTTTTGAACGGTGCCTTTATGGTAGTTTCTGATTTTATGAAACATTACAAATCTTCTTGTGAAGTGAGTTTTATAAAGATGGCTTCGTACGAAGGAATTACTTCAACAAATGACGTTAAACAATTGATAGGTTTGGATCAGGATTTAACTGGACGAACTGTTGTGGTTATTGAAGACATCGTTGATACAGGAAACACTTTGGTGGCTTTAAAAGAATTATTTAAGAAACAAAACGTGAAGCATTTTAAGATTGCTACTTTGTTTTTTAAACCCGAAGCATACAAACAACAAATTAAAATAGATTATATTGGAATCAGAATTCCAAATAAATTTATTGTTGGTTTTGGATTGGATTACAATGGATTGGGAAGAAATTTGCCGGAAATATATCAATTAAGCGAATAACACAACTACAACTTATAACTACAAAAATGATTAACATTGTTTTATTTGGGAAACCTGGTGCAGGAAAAGGAACTCAGGCCGAATTTTTGAAAGAAAGATACAATTTGACCCATCTTTCTACTGGCGACATATTTAGATTCAACATAAAAAATGAAACAGAATTAGGGAAATTAGCCAAAAGCTATATGGACAATGGCGATTTAGTTCCTGATCAAGTGACAATCAAAATACTTGAAGATACAGTAAATAAAAATCCGAATACAAAAGGGTTTTTGTTTGATGGTTTTCCGAGAACTTTGGCCCAAGCCGAAGCTTTGGATGCTTTTCTTTCCACCAAAAATTGGGAAGTTGCTGCAACAATTGCACTTGAGGCCGATGACGAAATTCTGATCCAACGACTATTAGAAAGAGGTAAGACTTCTGGAAGACCAGACGATCAAGATCAAGTAAAAATAAGGAATCGGTACCAAGAATACAATGAAAAAACGGCTCCTTTAATGGAGTATTACAATAAACAAAACAAATTTTATCCTGTAAATGGGATTGGTACAATTGCCGAAATTACAGAACGACTTAGTGCTGTAGTCGAAAGATTATAAAAGGAAATTCGTTTCTAATACAATTATGGAAATTCTAATCATATTTTTTCTAATTCTCTTGAATGGTGTTTTTTCTATGTCAGAAATTGCACTGATTTCGGCTAGGAAAAGTCGATTGGAAAGTTCAGCTAAAAAAGGCAACAAAAACGCCCAAGTTGCTTTGAATTTAGCTAATTCACCCAATAAATTTTTGTCGACAGTTCAAATTGGAATAACTCTCATCGGGATACTTACAGGTATATACAGTGGCGAAAAAATAACCACAGATGTAGAAATTTTTATTAGCGCTTTTGAAGTGTTAAAACCATTTTCTCATTCAATTGCTGTTGCGATAGTGGTAGTGATTTTGACATTTTTTTCTTTGGTTTTGGGGGAATTATTACCCAAAAGAATTGGGTTAAATCATCCAGAATCTATTGCGAAAGCTGTTGCTTTGCCTATGAAAATGGTATCGATTATCACGGCACCATTTATTTGGTTGTTGATGCATTCAACAGATTTTTTATTAGACATTCTAAAAATAAAACCCACTGCTGACGGCAAAGTTACCGAGGAAGAAATTAAAGCAATTATCAAGGAAGGAACCGAAGTAGGTGAAGTTCAGGAGATAGAGCAGGATATTGTGGAGCGTGTTTTTCATATTGGAGACCGAAAAATAAACTCCTTAATGACGCATCGAAAATCGGTGATATTGTTGCCCCTGCATTCAAATAAAAGTCAAGTTAGGGAATTCATGCTTAAAGAATTGCATTCGATTTATCCAGTTTATGCAGAAAATCACGATGATATTGTTGGGGTTGTCAATTTGAAAAATATTTTTGCCTATTTTGAAAATGAAACTTTCAATTTGTCCGATATTATGACAGAAGCGCCCTTTATGATGGAGCATACTACCGCATACAAGGCATTGGAGAAATTTAAAAAATCAGGAATTCATTATGCATTTGTTTCTGATGAGTATGGAATTTTTCAAGGAATTATAACCCTGAATGATATACTGGAAGCGTTGGTTGGCGATGCATCCGAATTTTACAAAGATGACTTTCATTTAATCGAAAGAGAAGATGGTACTTGGTTAGTTGACGGGCATTATTCGTTGCACGATTTTTTGACCTATTTTGAATTGGACGAGTTGATAAATGATTATGATGTGACAACGGTGAGTGGATTAATAACGACCGAGCTTTCTCACATTCCAAAAGAAGGAGAAAAATTAGTTTGGCAAAAATTTGAATTAGAAGTCATTGATATGGATGGCGTGAAGATTGATAAAGTGATGGTGAAAGCCTTGAAAAATTAAAAACAGGTAGCGGTTTTCAGGTTTCAGCTGCAGTTTTGCATTGAAATCTAAAATCTAAGATCTAAAATCTAAAATTAGAATGACAGAAGGAAATTTTGTAGACTACGTTAAAATATATGTTTCATCCGGAAAAGGAGGAAAGGGATCTACGCATTTACATAGAGAAAAATTTATTGAAAAGGGCGGTCCTGATGGAGGTGATGGCGGTCGTGGTGGGCACGTATATTTGGTTGGAAACAAAGGACTTTGGACCTTATTCCATCTTAAATTTGCACGTCATATCAAAGCCGGTCACGGTGGTGATGGGGGCGGTGACCGAAGTACAGGCGCAGATGGCGATGATAAATTTATCGAAGTTCCACTAGGAACAGTTGTTAAAGACAAAGAAACTGGAGAAACTTTATTCGAAATTACGGAAAACGGTGAAAAACAAATTCTTTCTCGTGGTGGAAAAGGAGGGCTTGGGAACTGGCATTTTAGGAGTTCTACAAATCAAACACCAAGGTATTCTCAGCCGGGTTTGCCTGGAGTAGAAATGGACGTTGTTTTAGAATTAAAGGTTTTGGCGGATGTTGGTTTAGTAGGTTTTCCAAATGCCGGAAAATCAACTTTATTATCGGTTTTGACTTCTGCTAAACCGAAGATTGCCGATTATCCGTTTACAACCTTAAAACCAAATCTTGGAATCGTAGCGTATCGTGATTTTCAATCCTTTGTAATTGCAGATATTCCAGGAATTATCGAAGGGGCTGCAGAGGGAAAAGGATTGGGACATTATTTCCTGAGACACATTGAGCGTAATTCTACTTTGTTATTTTTAGTTCCTGTTGACACTCCAGATATTAAAGCCGAATATGATATCCTTGTAAATGAATTAACGAAATACAATCCTGAAATGCTTGACAAAGAGCGTTTATTGGTGATTTCAAAATGCGATATGCTCGATGATGAACTCAAGGCGGAATTGAAGGTAGAATTAGATAAGGAATTTAAAGATATTCCTTATATGTTTATTTCATCTGTTGCTCAACAAGGTTTATCGGAGTTAAAAGACAAACTTTGGAAAATGCTGAATGATTAAATAGTGATATTTTATATACCAAAAAGGGTTCTAGAAATAGAACCCTTTTTTTGTACTTTTAAATGTATTGGAACTATTTATTATTGTAAGTATCAAATAAATACTGCAAGGTTTCATTAATGTTATTGGCTTGAATAGATGGCTTTTTCACTTCCGTATTCAGCCAATTTTCTATAATAAAGTCAAAGTTATCACCAACTTCATAAACCACCGGAACACCCAATTTTTTTAATGCGGCAGCGTTACATTCTTGTTCATAATGTTTGCGAATTGGAATACTGAGTATCTTTTTGCCAAGATATAATGCTTCGGCTGGAGTTTCAAATCCGCCACCCGTAATAATTCCATGACAGTTGATCAAGCTTTCATTAAAATCACTTTGATTTACTGGAAAATAGGTGATATTTCCAACTGTATATTTTGATTTTACATCATTCAAAAACCAATGAAATTCAATGTATTTGTGTTTTCCGAATGCTTTTTCTAGACAATCTTGTTGAAAAGAAGGTAGATAAACAGTGATGTGTTTTAAGTTTTTTGGATTTGAATTCAGTATTTCATCTTTGATAATTGGAGGATGAATAAAGGAATCGTATTTTTCAAAGTGCAATCCAATATGCTTCTCGGAAGGCGCATAATGTTTAAGAATCATTTCGCCCATAATACTCTTTTTTTCGGGCCTTGGAGTAGCATCTGAAACAAAACTGGCTTGATGTCCAAACTGTACAGAATGTATTTTTTGCACTTTACACGCAAGTGAAGTGATGGAGTCAAAATCGTTTATGACTACGTCATAATCTTTCAGTGGCAATGATTTTGCGTCCTTATACATTTGGATAGGCCGAACGTTTTTGGCAATATCCCAATAATTCAATCCTCCACATTTAGAGTAATGCAAACTGCAACCATAGCTTTTGAATTTTACAGGTAAATCAGCATTTAGACTGGCATTGTTGCCACTCAAAAAGAAATCTACTGTTCCAAATTTTTTTAAATAAGGAAACAATTGCATAGCTCTGCTAATGTGTCCGTTGCCGGTGGCTTGTATGGCGTAAAATATTTTCATTTTTTTTTGATTAACTGATAGCTACTTTTTTTAATTATTTTTAAGATAAAATTTTGTCAACAATGTCATTGATTATTTTGTCCTCTTGGTTTTCGTGCTGTAAATAGTCTGATTTTTTGTATCGGTAAATCGACCATTTTTCTTTTTTGTATTCTAATGCAGTAAGGTTTTCAATCCAATCACCACTATTTAAATACAGGACTTTTCCGTGATCATTCTTTACTTCCTTCATTTGGGGTTTATGTATGTGTCCGCAAACCACGTAGCTGTATTTTTTTTGGATGGCAATTTCTGCGGCTGTAGTTTCAAAATTCGAAACAAATGAAACCGCTTTTTTTACGCTGTCTTTAATCATTTTAGAAAAGCTTCGTTTCTCTTTCCCTAAAAGAACCAAAACCCAATTGATGAAACTATTTAACAATATCAATAGGTCGTAGCCTTTTCCGCCAAGTTTGGCTATTATTTTTGCATAACCTTGTGTCGAAGAATCGAATACGTCACCATGGAAAATCCAGGTTTTTTTGCCGTCTAAATTCAATATTAATTTATCGACCAATTCAAAATTTCCCAGAATAAAATCGGAATATTTTCTCAAAGCTTCATCGTGATTTCCGGTAATGTAAATGACACGAGTTCCTTGATTCGACATTTTTATTATTTGCCTCAAAACATTCATGTGGGCAATAGGAAAATAGTGCTTGCTAAAACTCCACATATCAATTATGTCACCGTTTAAGACTAAAGTTTTAGGCTGGATAGATTTGAGGTATTGAAGTAATTCAGTGGCGTGGCAACCGTAGGTTCCTAAATGCACATCGCTTATTACAACTAAAGGTATTTTTCTTTTTCTTTTCATAATCAGTTTTGACAAAACTAAGTGCTTCATGTTATGGTAATGTTTATTTTGTATTATGATTTAGGTTGTTTTTATCCCTGAATAAATAGGTCAATTCTTTTAAAAATTCTTTATTTTTGGAGAATGAAACGACTTATATTCTTTTTAGTATTATTACCGTCACTAATTTTTTCTCAAACTAATTTTGAAAAAGGGGAGAAATTATTCAGAGACGGAAAATATGAACAAGCCCAGCCGATTCTTGAAAATTATTTAAAAGAAAACCCTTCCAATCTAAAAGCAATCGAATATTTAGGGGACATTGCAGGTCATGATAAATCTTGGGATAAAGCCATTGGGTATTATCGAAAACTAAAACAAATGAAACCTTCAGAAGCCAATTATTATTATAAATACGGTGGTTCTCTTGGGATGAAAGCAAAGGAAGTCAACAAATTCAGGGCGCTTGGAATGATTGGCGAAGTGAAAGAGTCGTTTGAAAAAGCAATAACGCTCAATCCTAAACATATCGAAGCTCATTGGGCATTAGTTATGTTGTACCTGCAAATTCCTTCAATCATTGGTGGAAGCGAATCGAAAGCGCTAAAACATTCAAATGAATTGTATAAGTTGTCGCCTGTTGACGGGTATTTATCCAAAGGACAAATTGAAGAATATTTCAAAAGATATTCCTCTGCAGAAGTACAATATAAAAAAGCAATTGCAGCAGGGAGCACAAAAAAAGGTTCGCAAATGCTGACAAATTTGTACATAAACAAGATGAATCAGCCTGAAAAAGCGGCAAAAATTAAAATATAAACAAACATGAAAACTCATTTTATTGCCATTGGCGGAAGCGCGATGCACAATCTAGCTTTGGCGTTACACAACAAAGGGTACAAAGTTACCGGAAGTGATGATGCTATTTTTGAACCATCAAAAAGCCGATTGGATAAAAAAGGAATTTTGCCTGCAGAATTAGGATGGTTTCCTGAAAAAATCACTCAAGACATCGAAGCTGTAATCTTAGGGATGCACGCCAAATCAGACAATCCCGAATTGTTGAAGGCGCAAGAATTGGGATTGAAAATATATTCCTATCCTGAATTTTTGTACGAACAATCCAAAAACAAAACGCGTGTGGTTGTTGGTGGTTCTCACGGAAAAACCACGATTACTTCGATGATTTTACACGTGATGCATTTTCATAATATCGAAGTTGATTATATGGTGGGTGCACAATTAGAAGGGTTTGAAACAATGGTCCACCTTACCGAAGAGAATGATTTTATTGTACTTGAAGGTGACGAATATCTATCTTCGCCAATAGATAGAAGACCAAAGTTTCATTTGTACCAACCGAATATTGCGCTTATTTCTGGGATAGCTTGGGATCATATCAATGTTTTTCCAACCTATGATTTCTATGTAGAACAATTCGAAATTTTCATTGATAAAATTACGAATGGCGGAATCTTGGTTTATAATGAAGAAGATTCTGAAGTACGTCGCGTTGCCGAAGTAGCTTTGAATCCCATTCGAAAAATTCCTTATACTACGCCAAAATACGAAGTGAAAGACGGTGTTACCTTGCTGGAAACTCCCGAAGGCGCTATGCCTATCGAGGTTTTTGGAGCGCATAACCTGAATAATTTGGCTGGAGCCAAATGGATCTGCCAAAATATGGGCGTTGACGAAGCCGATTTCTTTGAAGCCATTGCCAGTTTCAAAGGGGCCTCCAAACGCTTGGAGAAAATTGCAGAAAGTAAAACTAAAGTTGCCTATAAAGATTTTGCGCATTCACCGAGTAAGGTTGCTGCGACGACAAAAGCTGTAAAAGAACAATATCCAAATCGAACTTTAGTTGCCTGTTTAGAATTACATACCTATAGCAGTTTAAATGCCGAGTTCCTAAAAGAATATGAAGGAGCATTAGAATATGCCGATGTAGCTGTGGTTTTCTATTCTCCGGATGCAGTAAAAATTAAACAACTCGAAGAAGTTACTTATGAACAAATTGCGAGCGCATTCAACCGAAAAGATTTAATTATTTATACCAATCCAAAAGATTTTAAAGACTATCTTTTCAATCTCAATTTTGAAAACTCGGCCTTGTTGTTGATGAGTTCAGGAAATTACGGTGGATTGAATTTTGATGAGGTAAAAGAATTGATGAAATAATAATAAATGGAACAAAATAATTTTCCGATAACGAATTGGCACGAAGACGATAAGCCTCGCGAAAAGTTGATGCTCAAGGGCAAAAGTATTTTGAGCGATGCCGAGTTGATTGCCATTTTGATTGGTTCTGGAAGCCGCAATGAATCGGCGGTGGGATTGAGCAAAAGGATTTTGTCGAGTGTCGACAATAATTTGAATGCCTTGGGAAAATTAACTCTTCAGCAGTTAATGAACTTCAAGGGAATAGGAGAGGCCAAGGCCATTTCGATAATTGCCGCGATGGAATTAGGAAGACGAAGAAGGGGAGAAGAGGCAGTCGAATTGAAAAAAATCACTTCCAGTAAAATGATTTTCGAAATAATGCAGCCCATTATTGGCGAACTGCCACACGAAGAATTTTGGGTTTTGTATTTAAACAATTCGAATAAAGTGCTTTCTAAATCCCAACAGGGAAAAGGAGGGATTACCGGAACTATCGTCGATGTGAGATTGGTTTTTAAAACCGCTCTCGAATTGGGCGCTACTGGACTAATTTTGTGTCACAATCATCCTTCTGGAACTTTGATCCCCAGCGATGCCGACAAGCAAATAACCAAAAAATTAAAAGCAGCGGGACAAAATATGGATATCAATGTGATGGATCATATTATTATTGCCGAAAATGGATATTACAGTTTTAATGATGACGGAATTTTTTAATAAATGAAAGCAACGAATATAAATATAACAGACGTGTTTTTCGATTTGGATCACACCCTTTGGGATTTCGAAAAGAACTCGGCTTTGGCTTTTGAAAACATTTTTAAAACCCAAGATATAGCTGTAGATATGACGAACTTTCTCCAATTTTATGTGCCCATAAACAGGGAGTATTGGGAAAAGTATCGAAAGGATGAAATCACCCAAAAAGAACTGCGTTTTGGAAGATTGAAAGATACTTTTGACTTGATGGAATTCGTAATTGACGATGATACAATCGTATTTTTGTCGGAACAATATCTTGTCCATTTGCCAAAATACAATCATTTATTTGAAGGAACGATTGAAATTTTAGACTATTTAAAACCTAAATACAACTTGCATATTATAACCAATGGTTTTGCAGAAATTCAGGGAAATAAGATGAACAATTCGTATATTTCGCAGTACTTTAAAACCATTACAAATTCTGAAATGGCTGGAGTCAAAAAGCCAAATTCTCTTATTTTTGAATACGCTCTAGATTTGGCCAATGCCAAAAAAGAAAACAGCATTATGATTGGAGATTGTATTGAAGCAGATGTTCAAGGAGCTTTAGATGCGGGATTAGACGCCATATTGTTTACCGAAAGTAATGAACAAGTGTCAGAAAACATTAAACAAATAAACCATTTATTAGAACTTAAAAAATACCTTTAGTCATGAAAAAAAAATTCCTGATATTGTTTCTTCTTATTGCAAGTTACAGTTTTTCGCAATCGGTTAACGATTATAAAGCAGTGATAATTCCAATGAAATATGATTTTCTAAAAACGGATAATCAATATAGACTTCAGACGATAACTAAATTCAATTTAGATAAAGCTGGGTTTCGGGCTTTTTATGCCAATGAAACAATGCCTGCGGAATTCAATGATAGATGCAGCATGTTATATGTTGACGTGATAAAGGAAAATGCCTTCTTGATAACTAAACTTCGTATTGCTTTTAGAGATTGTTATGGTGCAATTATTTTTCAATCTGAAATTGGTAAAAGCAAAGAAAAAGAATGGGGATTAGCCTATTCAGAGGCATTAAATGAAGCTTTTAAATCGGTTTATGACTTAAATTATAAATACAACGGTAATACAAACAAGATAAAATCGCCAGTAGTTACTCCATCAGTTTCCGAGACGGTTCCGATGGCAGTGGTTCCAGTGGCAGCAACAGTTCCTGCAGAGTATGTTCCCGTTGTTGTTAGTGAAAAAGAGGTAAATAAAACGGTAATGGTTGAAAACAAAAGTGCTGATCTGCTTTACGCTCAACCTACATCGTATGGCTATCAGTTGATTGATAAAGAGCCAAAAGTTGTTATGAAAGTATATAAAACTTCTAATTCTGCCAGTTTTATGGCAATAAAAGGAAGTGTTCAGGGGGTTTTGGTTTCTAAAGAAAATCATTGGTTTTTTGAACATTACCAAAATGATCAGTTAATTTCTGAAAAAATTGAGGTTAAATTCTGATTTAATAACCATACTTACTTTTCCAACGATTTTTTAAAAAATCTCTCGTGCTATTCTCTCTAGAATTATTTCCTGGGTTATAAAGAACCGTTTCTTTTATAGCATCAGGTAGAAATTCTTGCTCGGCAAAATTATTGGCAAAATCGTGAGAATATTTATATTCGTCACCATAACCCAATTCCTTCATTAATTTTGTGGGAGCATTTCTTAAATGAATGGGAATCGGCAAATCGCCAGTTTGTTTAACCAATTGCTGTGCGGTTCCAATAGCTAAATAAGATGCATTGCTTTTAGCCGAAGTTGCCAAATAAATGGCACATTGACTCAAAATAATTCTGCTTTCAGGATAGCCAATAGTGGCTACAGCTTGGAATGTGTTGTTTGCCATAATAAAAGCGGTAGGATTTGCATTTCCTATATCTTCGCTGGACAAAATTAGCATGCGTCGGGCAATAAATTTTACGTCCTCTCCCCCTTCTATCATTCTTGCAAGCCAATATACGGCACCATTCGGATCACTGCCCCGGATTGATTTTATGAATGCCGAAACAATATCGTAATGCTGTTCGCCACTTTTGTCATACAATACCGTGTTTTGCTGTACAAGTTCAAAAACACGATCGTTAGTGATTGAAATTTCATCTTCATCCGAAGCGTTTACGACTAATTCAAAAATATTTAACAACTTGCGTCCATCCCCTCCAGAAAGTCGTAATAAGGCTTCAGTTTCGGTTAGGGTAATATTTTTCGTTGCTAAAAAGACATCAGTTTTAAGGGCGCGGTGCAATAAAGTTTCTAAATCTTCTTTGGTAAAAGCATTCAAAACATACACTTGGCATCGTGACAATAAAGCGGGAATCACTTCAAAACTTGGATTTTCGGTTGTGGCGCCAATTAATGTTATCCAACCTTTTTCGACAGCAGCTAATAAAGAATCCTGTTGTGATTTGCTAAAACGATGAATCTCGTCTATAAAAAGAATCGGATTTTTTGTGGTAAAAAGTCCGCCACTTTGCTTAGCTTTTTCAATCACGTCACGAATATCCTTTACTCCCGAATTAATCGCGCTCAAAATATAAAAAGGACGTTTCGATTCTTGTGCAATGATTTGCGCCAAAGTTGTTTTTCCCGTTCCTGGAGGCCCCCAAAAGATCAATGAAGGAATAATTCCTTTCGCAATTTGTTGTGTCAACGATCCGTTTGGCCCTACTAAATGGGACTGACTTATATATTCTTCCAGTTTTTGTGGACGAATGCGCTCTGCTAATGGTGCTTCCATTTATTTTTTAAAATCTGAAATCTAAATTATCTTTTTGTAAAAATACTATTTTTATTTGAAGCTAATCCAGCTTTACACTTTATCTTTTGGGTCGAACCCCGACCCAAAAGGATGCCGTTTCAATCTGGGCTAGGGAATTGTTTATTTCCAATACTTTTTCTAAATATGACAAAATAGCACTAAATTGCTTTTGGTTAAATTTTTGATTTATATAACCGACAACTGATACCCCCTCAATGAACGATAACAATTTCAAATACACCAATTCCGTATTAGCGCTTCCGCTATTCTTTGTTTGGTTTTTATGGTTCGTGTATTGGCTAGAAGTTCGGTCTGGTTACGATTTTGTCCAAAACGGAATTTATCCCAGGACATTTTCGGGCTTGCAAGGAGTGGTTTTCAGTCCATTTATTCATTCTAATATGGATCATTTGTACAACAATTCAATCCCGTTGTTGATTTTGTTGGCTGCCTTACGCTATTTTTATGCTAAACAATCGATGGCAGTTATAGGCTACGGAATTTTACTTTCGGGAGTAATAACTTGGCTAATTGGCAGGGGGAGCTATCACATTGGAGCCAGTAGTTTAATTTACGTTTTGGTTAGTTTTATCTTTTTCAAAGGAATTCAAACCAAGTATTATCGATTGGTTGCTTTATCATTGGCTGTGGTCTTGGTTTATGGCGGCTTAGTTTGGTATGTTTTTCCTAATCCCGATACCATGGGAAGAGATAATCAAATTTCTTGGGAAGGACATTTGTCCGGATTAATTACGGGTTTTGTATTGTCCGTAATCTACAAAACACCCGAATATAAAAAAATTATCAAATACGATTGGGAGCATCCTGATTTCAACCCTCAGGAAGATAAGTTTATGCGGCGTTTTAACGAAGATGGAAATTTTGTGAATATTCCAATAATTGAGATTGAAGAAGATTTACTTAAGTATTATTCCTCTGGATTTCCTGTAAATTATGAGATTGTAGAAAACAAAAAAAAGGAACCAGAACTCTAATTCATTTTCTATATTTATTGAACTCTGAAATCTACAATTAACTTCTCTGCCTCACCACTTCATATAAAAAGGCACCACAAGCTACAGAAACATTGAGCGAACCTATGGTTCCGAACATGGGTAATTTTGCTTTTTCATCGACGATTTTAAGAACCGAAGGATTGATTCCTCTATCCTCGGAACCCATAATTATGGCGACTCCTTCTTTTAAATCAACATCATAGATGTTTTGGTCTGTTTTTTCGGTAGCGGCAACTGTTTTTATTCCGGAACCTTGTAGGTAAAAAATGGCGTCTTTGATATGCTCTACTTTGCAAATAGGCACATTAAATACTGCTCCAGCCGAAGTTTTTACGGTGTCACCATTTACTGGTGCTGAACCCGCTTTTTGAACAATAATTCCATTTACACCAGTACATTCTGCAGTTCTAATAATAGCACCAAAATTACGCGCATCCGATATTTGATCTAATATCAAAAACAAAGGCACTTTCCCGGATTCTACCGTAGCCTCTACTAAATGCTCTAAGTCTAAGAATCCAATAGGTGAAATAGAGGCTACAGCACCTTGATGGTTATTAGGAGTTAATCGATTTAGTTTTTCGACAGGAACATAGGAAAAATTCACGTTGGCACGTTTCATCACTTTCATCAAATCCTTCATTAATTCGCCGGAAATTTCCTTTTGAATGAATACTTTATCGACTTCCTTTCCTGCTTGTATGGCCTCAATAATGGCTCGTATTCCGAATATTAGATGTTCTTTTTCCATGGCGCAAAGATATAAAAAAACCACCTCGTTTGAGGTGGTTTAAATAATATTAGATTATAATGTTAAATGATTAATAACCTGGGTTTTGTACTGCCGCTAGGGTAGGGTTAGCATCTACCTCTACTTGAGGTATTGGCCATAAAAATCTATAATCTGAATAAGGAACAGCAGTTGTTCCTAATGCTCCAGAATAAGGAGTTCCTAGAGTAAAAGAAGCTGCCGATGGAGTTCCGTTAGCTAATTTAGCGGGGATGCCAGAGACACCTCCAATCGTTTCGTGTTGTAAACGGTGAATGTCTCCCCATCTTAAACCTTCCATAACAAATTCGATTCTACGCTCTTTAAGAATGGCATTTACCATTAGCGTTGGAGTGCTTAAAACACCAGATGTGTAAGCTTGAGTACTAGGGCTGGCTAATGATCTATTTCTTACTAAATTTAACTTAGCTAAAGCATTGGTTAAATCTGGAGTAGATTTACGGGCATAAGCTTCAGACATATTTAACAGCACTTCCGCATATCGAATAATTGGAGAGGCATCTGTATAGTTTACATCATCTTTATACTTGTTTGTATATATAACACTTCCACTCTTAAATATTAACTCGCCGTCAGTTCTGCGTTTATCATCTACTAACCACTCAGAATCTCTCCAAATAATTGGACTCATACATACTAATTTACGTCTTTTGTATTGTGATGCTAAAGCAGCATTTACACCAGGGTTATTAGTAGCTGACATTGCCATAGAAAAAATGGATTCTGTATTACTATAACTATTATCAAAAGGTCCGTTAGGGGAAGGTGTTAAGCTAAATCCAGTTAACTTTAATCCTTCAGTAATTACTTTGTCCCAATCTCCCATATTCAAGAATGCCCTAGTTTTCATTGCGATCGCAGCTTCTTTACTGGCCCTTGTAATCGATGATTTAGGTAATAGTTTAGCCTCTGCGTCATTTAAATCTTTGACAATTAAATCATAACAATCTTTAACCGAGTTTCTTCCCTGTAGTGTCCCTATGTCAACATTATCTTGGGTAGTATAAGGAAGTGCTCTGTAAGGAACGCCTTCATGTGTCGCACCAGTTGTAAATTTATATGGTTTTGCAAAATGGATTAATAATTCCATATGTGCAATTGCTCTAAAATACAATGCTTGACCTATATAATCATCTCCTACTGCTGCTGTAATTGTACCATTTGCAACGGCTTTGGTAACTCCATCAATAATGATGTTACTTCTATTGATTAAACGATACGTGTCTAACCACATATAAACATTATTCGCAGTCGTTGTAGAGTAAGTAGCGGTATAGGTTAATTGATAGAATGTAGCTGTATTCACTACATCTTCACCTCTATTGTCCCCTTGTTGAACATGAGCGGCTCCAAAAGGATAACCCCTGCCGGAACCATTATACAATCCTATTGCAGCTGCATTATACATCCCATTCACGCTTAATTCAATTAAGGAAGGAGTCGAAAACGCTGAGGTCTCAGATACACTAGTAAATGGTTCTAGCTCAATAATGTCGTTATTACACGAAGACAGCATAGATCCCATTACTAAAACAAGTACAATTAATACCCTTTTAGGGAAATTTTTGAACGATTTAAATATATTTTTCATGATAAAATTTTATTAATTATAGGCTTAAGTTAACACCCATTGTGAATACACGTTGACGTGGAGTACCATTTAAATCAACCCCGGTAGACTCCATTTCAGGATCTATTCCTTTATAAGCAGTGATCATAAATAAGTTTTGTCCTTGAACAAATATTCTTAATTTATTAATTCCTGTACGATCTAAAATTGATTTAGGTAGTGAATATCCTAAGGATATGTTGTCTAATTTTATATAGTCTGCATCTTCCACAAAACGTGTAGTAGCATTACCAGTTAAATTCACAAAGGTGTTACCTGACGCCCATAATCTTGGTGTCATACCATCTCCTGGTGCAGCAACACTCTGCCAACGACCTAGAATCTCTGTACTGTTATTGGTAAAGTTTAAATTCAACAAATCTCTACGTGTAGAATTATGAATGACGTTACCTCCACTGAAACGAATTAAGGCACTTAAATCAAAGTTTTTATAAGTCATTTTAGTGTTAAATGCTCCAAAATAAGTTGGTAATACATCACCTAAAATAGATTTATCTGAGCTACCAAGAGAAGAAGCTGTTGCTATATCACCGGGATTTGCAGGATCAAATACTTTGTAAGTAGAAGTTGGAATGTTTCCTTGTACTAAAGTTCCATCTGCTTTGTAATAAACAGGATTCCCATTAGCTGGATTTGAGCCATAATATTTATAACCATACAAAGCATACATTGTTTCACCTTCCCTAAGAATTTGATTTTCGTATGTTATATCTTGACCTGCTACTAAAGTTTTAATTTTATTACCGACTAATGATAAATTTGCGTCAATAGACCAATTAAAATTTTCATTATTAATTAAAGTAGCTTCAGCTGTAAATTCATAACCGTGGTTATCTAAACTACCGATGTTTTTAGATACTGAGTTTCCTGGAATCCCTAACGATGGAGGCGTTGGTGCGGCTAAAATTAAGCCGTCTTGATTGTTTAAGAAATAATCAAAACTTAATTTAAATTTACCATTGTAAAAAGATGCGTCAAATCCAATGTCATATTTGGTACTTGTTTCCCATTTTAATTGGTCATTACCCATTTGAGAGTAAGCAATACCATTGATGTCAGCATATTTTGCATTACTGTACAATCCTAAATATGGATAATTTCCGATAGAAGTATTACCTACCTCAGCGTAAGACGCTCTTAATTTGAAATCAGAAACAACATTTTGTAATGATTCCATAAATGACTCTTTAGACACTGTCCATCCTACAGAAGCTCCTGGGAACATTCCCCATTTATTAGCTTTTGGCAAAGAAGAAATTCCATCATAACGCATAGACCCTTGTATAAAATATTTTCCTTTATAATTATAGTTTAAACGTCCTGCGTATGAAATAAATCCATTTTCATTAACGGAACCGCCAGAAGATTGTGTTCCATAAGATCCCGAAATTAAATTTTGATTAAAAAACTCATTGGCTAAACCGGAACCTCCACCATAGAAAGAGCTTATTTTTTGTTTTTGATATTCATTAACTAATACTACGGCTATATTATGATCATTTGCCAAGGTTTTATTAAATGATAATATATTTTGCCAGTTCCAACGAGTGGCATCTAAGTAATTATTACCTACACGTCCTTGAGAACCTCTTCCATCTCCGTGTACTGGGTTATAATAATAAAAACCATCTGTTAGGCCTTGATCTACACTTGCTTGTGTTTTAAATTTCAAAGAGGGTAAAATGGTTATATCAGCAAACATACTAGCAATAGTTCTGTTAACATTAGATTTAAACACATTGTTATCAAGAACATACATAATATTAGGTAAATTATCACCAATTGTAGTATTGTTGTCCCAACGCCCCACAACTGAAGGATCTATTAAATCAATATTATATCCCGTTGGATGAGTTACATCATAAATTGGTACGTTTGGATGTTGACGAGTCGCGTTAAAAATATTTCCAGACAGTGAATTTCCCCCTGTATTTAAGCCGTCATATTGTGTTTTAGAGATAGAAATATTTGCACCTAAAGTTAACCAATCTTTCACTTTTTGATCAACATTAGCTCTAATAGAATAACGAGTCATGTCATTTGGAAGCGTCACCCCTTCTTGGCTAGAATATCCTAAAGAAAAATAATAATTTGCTTTATCGGTTGAACCAGACATTGATAAGGAATGATCTTGTTGCAAAGCATTGTCTCTTAAAACTGCTTTTTGCCAATCCGTATTTAATGTTACACTTCCCGCTGCCCAATCAGCTTGACCTCTATTGGATCTTTTCTCATTAGAAATAGTAGTAAAATCAGGAGTTTTAAGCAAGTCAAATAAACCTACGGGAGAAGCAACCCCAACGTAGTTGTTGTAATTAACTGTAAATCTACCACCCTTTCCTTTTTTGGTTGTAATTAAAACCACACCATTAGCTGCTCTAGAACCGTAAATTGCTGTTGCAGAACCGTCTTTTAAAATTTCAATAGATTCAATGTCAGATGGATTAATGTCTCCTAATGAGTTTGTAGAAGCATAACCACCCAAGTCTCCTGTGAATATAGGTATACCATCTACTACAATTAAAGGATACGTTCCTGAAGAAATAGAGCCAATACCTCTGATGCGAATACGGGGAGCTTCTCCTAAAACGCCATTTTGAGTTGTAATTTGAACTCCAGCAGCTCTACCTGCTAATTGAGACTCAAAACTTGGAGTAGCTAAGGTAGCAATTTCACTTCCTTTCACTTTGGAAATAGATCCTGTAACCTCGCTCTTTTTTTGTGAACCATAACCAACCACTATTACCTCTTCTAGTGTTTTTGTACTTTCTTGCATTACGAGGTCTACATTGTTTGAAGTGCCTACGGTTTTTTCGCTGGTTTTCATACCAACAGAACTGAATTGTAAAACAGCTCCTGTCGAGGCCTTAATGGAATAATTCCCATTAAAATCAGTTTGTGTTCCAGATTGAGTTCCTTTTAACAATACACTCACGCCTGGTAAAGGCAATCCTGCATTGTCAGAAACAACACCCGAAACAGTTCTTTCTTGCGCAAAAGTAATTTGCGTCACAAGTACTACTAAGAGTACTAAGAATCCATTTAACTTTAGTTTCATTTTTTTTTAAGATTTTAAATTAGTGCAACAAAAATCACAATAATTTGTTAAATCACCAAACATTTTTTACTTTATTTATGAATAGCGTGATATATTATGTTTTATAAACATAATTACTTTAAAAAATAAATCATACAATTTATTTTTTGTTACTAGACACGCTAACTTATTTTATAAATAATTGCTCTATTCGTTTTATATATGACTATTGAATAGAAATAATAATTTAAGTTTGTATTTAAAATAATAAATCATGAAAAGAAGCGCACTGTTATTTATCCTCTTCATTTCCTTTACTGGGTTTTCCCAAACGAGTAAGCTTAAGATCCAGTCAAGGCTTAATAATGACATGAAAACATATGGATTATCAAACAAGGATGTTACTGATTGGGTAATTAAAAGCGAAGCCACTTCTGAAGGTACTAAAATCACTAATTATTATATAAATCAACGATATAAAGGGATTGAAATTTTCAATAGTCAATCTAACATCTCAATGAAAGATGGAAATATCATAGGTTTTAGCAATAATTTTAAAAAAAATATTGACAAAAAAATAAATGCAATTGTGCCCAGATTATCTGTTTTACAAGCTATAGCAAGCGCCTATTATCATTTAGGAATAAAAGATCTGGCTACTTTTTCAATAGTTAAAACTAGTGACGAAAAAGCTTTTAAACTAAGTAATGGGATTCAGGAAGACTTAATTAGTGCTAAATTAGTTTATCAATCTACAGTAGATAATAAATTAAAACTAGCTTGGGCATTTCAGTTTTATTCTCCTGATGGGAAGCACCTTTGGGACTTAAGAATAGATGCACTAAACGGACTAATATTAGAAAAGCAAGACTTAGTTGTAAGTTGCAATTTTGGAAAACCAAGCCCAAATTATTACCCGCCAAACTATCCTTTTAATTTTAATAATAATGTGATTTCAAGCAATGCTAATTCTCTAGTACAGGTTAATGCGGGTTCCTATAGAGTAATCCCTTATAATTATGAAAGTCCTAATCACAGTCCATTTCAATTAATAGCCTCGCCAAGTGATGCACTCGCATCTCCTAATGGCTGGCACGATACCAATGCTATAGGGGGAACTAATCCTTCTCTAAAACATACATATACAAGAGGCAATAACGTTTTGGTCCAGGAAGATGCTAATGGGAATAATGGTACTGGTAACTATCCCGATGGAGGCGCTTCTTTGATTTTTGATTTTCTATATCCTGGTCCGACATCTTTACCTACAGCGTATACTTCTGCAGCATCCACCAATTTATTTTATATGGTAAACATTTTACACGATGTTTGGTACCAATATGGTTTTGATGAGGCCTCCGGAAATTTCCAACAAAATAATTATGGTAAAGACGGTCCTAAACCCACATCTGGAGATTTTGTTTACGCTGACTCACAAGATGGCTATTCACAAGCTAATGCTACTTTAAATAATGCTAATTTTGCTACACCAGGTGATGGAACTAGTCCAAGGCTTCAAATGTATTTATGGACAGCTGGAGCTCCTCCTGCTGAATATATTTTTGTAAATTCTCCAGAATCTCTTTCCGGCCCTAGAGCGGCAACAACGAATGTCTTTGAAGGGACCGATCGAGTTCCTGTACCGGCCTCTCCTAATGGCATTTCTTCTGATTTAGTTTTATACAAAAACAAACCAATCTCTCCAGGATATAATTCAGCTTGTCAGTCCCCAATTAATGCGCCAGCCTTAGCTGGTAAAATTGCATTAATAAAAAGAGGAGGATGTAGTTTTAATTTAAAAGTAAAAAATGCTCAGGATGCTGGAGCAATTGCGGTTATTATGATGGATAGTATTCCTAACAATCCAACTAGACTTTCCATGAGTTCCAGTGAGATATTGGGAATAACAATTCCAGCAGTTTTTATAACCAAAGAAATTGGAGATTCTTTTATTTTAGAATTGGCTAATGGAGTAGTTAATGTGAAATTAGAAGTGCCAACAAATTTATATTTGTATGCTGATGGAGATTTTGATAATGGCATTATTGCACATGAATATGCTCACGGTATTTCTAATAGATTGACAGGTGGTAAAACAAACACAAGCTGTTTAACTTCTCCTGAGCAAATGGGAGAAGGATGGTCAGATTGGGTCACTTTAATGATGCAATTAAAAACTGGAGATTCTGGGAATACCGCTAAAGGAATTGGGACTTACGCTATTAATGAAGCAACAACTGGCGGAGGTATTAGGAATTACTCTTATTCTACAGATATGGCAATTAACCCGTTAACCTTTGCGGATACAAATGGGAGAACTTTTATTGACCCAGAAGATAATATAGAAAAGGTTTCACCTCATAACACTGGTGAAATTTGGGCAGCTACATTATGGGATTTAACATGGTCTTATATAGGTAAATATGGTTTTAGTTCAAATATTTATTCAGGAACAGGTGGAAATAATAAGGTGATGCGACTTGTTTTAGATGCCATGAAAATACAACCCTGTAATCCTTCCTATATTGAAGCAAGAGATGCTATAATCGCAGCGGATCAAGCAACAACAGGTGGACAAGACTATTGCATGATTTGGAAAGTTTTTGCTCGAAGAGGATTAGGAGTTAAAGCTTCTTCGGGGGATAATAGTGGAGACAGAACTAATATAGCAGCTATTAATGATCAAGTTGAAGATTTTACAGAACCTAGTCCTTTAGTAAGTTGTACTTTGAAGGTAGATCAATTTATTAATGATGACTTAATTAGGGTATATCCTAATCCAGCTCCTAAAGGAATACTAAACATCCATTTCAATAAAGTTGTTGAAAAAATTAATATTCAAGTTGTTGATCTAAACGGAAGACTAGTTTTTGATTCTATAAACGAAAATTATGAGACTAGAATCTCAGGGGATAAAATAATTAATCTTAGTTTTTTGCAAAAAGGGATGTACATACTTAGAATTAATAATGAAACCATTAATTATACAGAAAAAATATTTATTAAGTAATTTTTGTAATTTTTAAAATATCCCACTACTAATAATAGTATTAATTCACTACTTTAAAAAAGCTTTTGCATTAATATTTTTCTATTTTTTTATTATATTTTATAAGGGACAAATTTTAATAAAAAAACGCTGTCTAATAAACCAGACTGCTTTTATTTAGGACATAATAACCCATTTTTAACTTTTTAACTAAAATTCCCTCTAGTTTCTCGTCCGTCTTCTAGTTTTATGGTGTACTAATAGTCGTTTGTAGGCATAGAGAATGTGTTAAAAGTTCCGTTCCACCCTTAGATGATGGAATTAATAGTTTCAGTAATTCCTCATACTTGTTGTATATAAAAATTAATATGTTTAAATATGCATTAGAATTACCACCTTTTAAATTCTAATAATCGTTTATTCCATGATTGTTTGGAGTAAAGAATTTTGGAGCATCAAGAATAGTAATTTATTTATCCACAGCTATCAATATTTTTTATAATCAATTCATGAATTCCAGTTAGAAATAACAAAACAAGGTGAGTTTTGAAATGGTAAAGAGGATTTATTTTTATGTTTTATTATAAATCAATAATTTTTGTATTCATCAGATCAACTGTTATTTGATTTTCAGGTTTCAAATCTTTGATAAAAATGTTGTTTGTTTTTGCTAATGAGGATAAGATAACAATACTTTTATGATTGATGTACATTCGTTTTATTTTTAATAATGTCTGTATATTCGTCTTTATTATTTAAAGTTATGTTTGTAGTAGTTTCATTTGTTGATCTTAAATAAGTAAAATCACCAGAAATAGATGGTGGTATTATTCCTGAATCTAATAGTATAGTCAGAGTAGTATACCCTTCACAAAGTTTCTTGTTTTCAATTGGAATTGTATTTAGAGTCAGTTCTGTAACCCAAAATTTTTTTCAGGTACCATAACACCCCTCGCTATTTTTGCCCTGAATAAAGAGCGCTTTTAATTTAAAAAACAGTATTCTTTTAATACATTTTACCTAAAGCAGCGTCGTTTTTATTGGGATAAAAATACAAAATAATATCTGACGGTAAACCTAATTCGGTTTCGATATATGCCTTCTTTTGATCTAAATTAAACAATGTCGTTCCAGCACCTAGGTCACACTTGTTATAGATTTTTTTTGTTTTTCTATAAGCATATAGCTTGTTGCTATGTTTTTTTACAAGTGTATTTAGCTCATAAAATAAATGACCAGTTATTTTTTTTGAAGGAAAAATTTACTAATTGTTTTTCTTAAATTTATAGTTTCTATAACCACCCTAATACCAATTATTTTTGAAACTTCATTTTCCATAGTGAAAATATAGTTTGATAGTTATGTTTTTAATAAAAAAAGGATTGCCTTTTAAAGACAACCCTTTTTTTTAATTTAATAAGTTAATGAACTATAAAGCAGTTATTGTAAAGCTAGAGCCACTTTTAACAACTTTTAGCATTCTATAAGAATCATATCCACCACCCCAAGCTCTCCATATATCATTGGTATACATACTTTTGTCAGTGCCTTTAAACGTCCCATTAATTTTTTGAATACTACCATTTGTATTAAGGATAACAAAATGATAATTAAAATCTAATCCTTCATCCCAATCCATAACATTCACGTAATAGGTTCCGTCAGGATCCGCTGTCCAAATAGAATCATCATGTTCTGGGTTACCAGATCCAGCACCGCCATCACCCCATTCGCCCCAAGTAGCACTCCAAGTAACCATATCAAAATCTTTCTTATTATAAGGAGCATCCCAAGAGAAATAAATATTTAATTTTTCTGGGTCAAAGAAGTCAGATATAGTTATTTTTACCGAACCTGAGTTACCAACAATACCTATCATAGATTCTATAGATACTAGTTTAAATGTTGCTGATTTAGAACCATCTACAAAATCTGAAATACCTGTAACAGTTGTAGAGCCACTAGTTTCAAAGGCAGGAATTACAATTCTACCACCTACTTCACCATAATCTGGAGCAGAGTTTTCTGCAAAAGTATAATCTGTCCCTTCAACAGCATTTCCACTTTCTTGTATTAGTGTAAATACTTGGGCGTTTGAAGATATCTTATCAGTTGTTAATGTAATTGTACTATTAGTTTCTCCCATTACTGATACATCAGTAGTGGAAACATTAACTACCGGTTTTTCACTTCTAGCCATTATTACCTCATCTGTTGTATCACAAGAAACAAAAAATAGTGTAATTAGCAGGAATGAAATTCCTAATTTTAGTATTTTATTTATTTTATTCATTTTATTATTATTTTAAAATTATTGTCTAATATAAACTGCTGTATAATCTCTTGGACCTGCGGCAAAGCCAATGGTATACCTTAAAGTAAAATTACCATTTTGATCAACCGTTGCGGTGCCTATTGGAGTAACATCATTACTATAGACATCTACTAATCCTTGATGAGCAGGCATACTTAAAGTACCACAAATAGCTTCAAAACGAATACCATGTCCTGGATTTAATGGCGGATTCCAAGTTCCTGCACTATAGGTCATAAAGCTATTTACGCTTTCCATAAGCACCGTTTCAATAACAGGACCATATACAGCACCAGTACTACTAGTAACCGTCATTAGATAGGTGTAATTAGCAATTGTTGATTTACACCCTACAAAGTTAATGGTTTGCGTATTTTCTGTTGCCGAAACAACTGCGCCATTTGAAGAAGTTGTAACATTAAGAACTACTTTGGTAGGTTCAGTTGCGCTAAAAGAAGCTGTGTTAACGTTTATTGGCACTAAACCAATTTTACTTCCAGCAGGTATTGTAACAGTTGTAGAAGGAATAGAATATTCCCCACTTATTGCCGTTGTTTTAGCTTGATCGACACTAATAGTAACCGAAATATCTGTCGTAGTTGGTGAGCCATCTCCACCACCTAGTATATTTACTGGGTACGTATTATTTAAGATGCCTAAATCTGTAAAATAACTTTCAGTTACTATTGGTTTTCCCCAACCAATAATTGTAGGACTATTAGTATAATCAGCTCCGGGTAGATCATCCCCAATACCCCCAGAACAAGAAGCTAGGGTAGCTATAAGGACAAAAAACAATATGATTTTTATTTTTTTCATAATCTTTATATATTTAAATTTTAATACTAGTTAATTTTGCCAAAAAATACTTGGACTAAATATCTGACTGTCAGAAACAGCTGGTACGTTTGCGGTGTTACCACTAAGTTCAGAACTTGGATATAGCAAACGATAAGGTCTATGAGACTTTGAAGCTATTAATGGTAATGGTAAATTTGGAGACCCAGCACGATTAGATTCAATGAAATTTTCAGCACCATCTACTCCATGCAATGCTACCCATTTTTGACGTCTAATAGCTTCTAAATCTTTACTTGCTGAATTTGTCCAACCAATACCACTTAAACTTGAAATACCAGCTAAATAAGTTGTAGAGCTAAGACCATAATTACTAAAAGAGCTAGTAATAGCAGCTTTAAACAAAGTTTCAGCACTTCCAGTTAAATGACCCTTTAAGACCGCTTCAGATTGCAAAAATAAACTTTCTGTTGCTGTGAAAAACAATCCTGATTGTGTTCCACTAACTAACAATCCTGGACCTATATAAGAAAGTCCAATAGAAGGGTTTGCTGGATCATCGGCACCTTGTACAACCCCTTGAAAATCTCCACCACTACCAGAGGCAGTTGTAAACATTTTTGCTAAACGAGCATCATAACTTCCTATAGGTAACACATTACCACTAGCTTTTAAATATTCAATAAAATATTGAGATCCAACAAAAAACTTATTGCTTTGTGTTCTTGAACCTGTGGCATCATAACCATAAGTATCCCAAAAATAATTTTGTTTACCTGCATCTATAGAGTAACCAGGATTAATAGTTACATTGTTATCTAAAAATTGTGCGGATGCTAAACCAGACCATTTTGAATTAACAAAAGTCTGCATAGTTGCGTCAGATGATGATGAAGCGCGCACTAATAATTTTAGTCTTAATGTATTTGCTAATTTTGTCCATGTACCCATAGCCCCACCTAGCATAACATCGTTAGAACCTGGATTTATTGCGGCGTCAGTAGCAGAACTAATTAAACTTATTGCTTCTTCTAATTCAGCATACATACTTATATATACAGAACTGGCTGAATCATAAGCTGGTTGATAATTTACACCTCTTTGAAATGCTTCAGTATAAGGGCAGTCACCATATAAATCCACAACGTATTGCATATTATGCACTTTCAATATTTTAGCAATGGCAGTATAATATACGTTTTCGTCTGAATTTTTATTAATTATAGATTGTAATTTATCAGTAACTAAATACTGATTATTCCAAACACTACCATAAAATGTAGAAGTAATGTTAAAACGATACTCATCTTCATTTCCACTGGTAAAATTTGTAACATCTCCAGCCCATTGGTTGCTCATAATAAGTCCTAATCTATTTTGACTACCAACTAATGCGGCGTAAGAGCCGTTTTGCGCTGCAGGTAGAGTTAATTCTGGTCCAACTACATTTGCGGTTGGGTTGTTAGGATCTGTGTTTACATCTAAATAATTATTACAAGCAGATAGGCTAGTAATTATGATTAGAATTAAAAACGATTTATTTAGTATTTTCATAATTCAATGATTAAAAGGTTAAATTAAGACTAAGTCCATAAGTTCTAGTGTTCGGATAATTACCAGTAACACTAAGTCCTACTGCATTACCTCCTCTGTTAGAAGACTCAGGATCTGCATAGCCTCTGTTTTGTTTAGAGAGAACAGTAATTGGATTAGTTGCTAATGCAGTTAATTTGAAATTAGTAAGTCCAATGGCTTCTGCATACGATTTAGGTAAAGAATACGAAAGCGTAATTTCTCTCACTTTTAATGCAGTTGCATCCATTACTAAATTTCTACTAATATCTCTATAATTATTAGAATAATAATTTAAAAAAGCAGAATCATTACGTCCAGCTGTTGGTACATTAGTATTTGTAACGTAAACTCCTGGAGAGGTTTGAATTACAGAGTTCGGATATATAAATTCTTTTCTGCCATTTTGAGCAGATTCAACTAAATAACCAGACCATGCTAATTGGTCCTTTACACCAGAATAAAATTGATGTCCAGTTCTATAATCTGCTGTTGCTGTAAGGGTAAAGTTTTTATAGCTTAAAGAAGAATTAAACCCTAAAATATATTTTGGGGTTGAACGCCCTAAAATTTCTAATTCAGGACTTATAAGTGGGTTACCTGATATGGCATCAATAACAACATGTCCTTGAGGGTCATATACAAAATCTGTACCTTTTATAAGAGGAAATACTTCTCCAACAGTTGCGAAAATTCCAATAGTAGAACCACCACCCTCTAACGATACTTCATCACTTTGATCAGAAACTTTAGTTACGGTCATTTTACTTGTTGCATAACTTGCATTGATATCCCATTTCCAATTTCCAGAATCAAAAGGTGTTAAACCTAAATCAATTTCCATACCTTCAGTATCTGCAGCACCAATATTTATTCTATTATTAGTTAAACCAGAAGCGTATGAAGTACTAATTTGACTAATTTGATTTTTTGTATTGCCCTTATAAGCAGACATGTCTAATCTAATTCTTCTTTTTAAGAACTCCATTGTTAATCCAACCTCGTTTGATGTAACAAATTCTGGTTGAATCATAGGATCTGTAACGCTTGTGCTAGGTATAAATGAATTTAGTGTTCCAAATGGGAAATTTCCATAAAATGAACCACTAGCTTGACTATAAGTATCGTTTATATTATAAGCACCAACACCACTGGCGTTACCAACTCTTACATAACTGTATGATAATTTAATTCTATCTATTACTTTACTATCCTTTAAAGATTCAATTAGTTTAGTAGGAATAAAAGATACACCTGCACTTGGATAAAAGAATGAATTACCATCTAAACTTAATTTAGATGTCCAGTCATTTCTCCCTGTAAGATTTAAAAATAAATAATCTTTATAACCAAATGAAGCACTTGCAAATAAAGCTAGACTTCTCTCAAGAGATCTACTATCTGTAGTATTAGGCGTACCACTTATGTTAGAAATGTTATAAAAACCAGGAATAGTTAACCCAATACCACTTAATCCATGGTTAGTTGAAGAAGTCTCTTCTACAGTAGCTCCGACTGAACCAGAAAAAGTAACATTCTCAGCTATTTGGTAGTCAAAATTTGAAATGACATCTCCATAAGCAGTTTTGAATGAGCTAGTGTTAGCACCATAAGAAGAAGTTTCGGTTCTAGTGTAACCAGATAAATCAGAAACATTACTAGGGTCTTCATAACCATTATTATAATTATATCCGTGACCAGTTGAAGAATACAAACTAGCAGTAGATTTTATATTAATATGATCATTAATTTTATAACCAAGAGTGAAATTAGTGTTTATTCTATCTGTATAACTAAAGTTACGAACATTAGCTACTTTCCAGTATGGACTTGTCATATACCCATTCCAGTGTGTTTCATTGGTTGGAGCACTAAATGCAGCAATGTCAATATTTGTAGCTGCTTGCAATAAATCGCTATATAAAGTCCCACCAGCTGTTTTAATATTAGAATTAACATATGTAATGCTTCCCTCTAAATTAAGTTTGCCAAATTGTTTACCTGCTCTAAATGACACAGAATTTCTTTTGTTTTCGTCACCATCGATAACATAAGCGCGGTTTTTATTGCCTAATGTTAATACGGCAAACCCATCTTCAGAATTTCCACCACTAATTGAAACAGTGTTTTCTTTTGTTAAACCTGTTTTGAAAAAAGCTTTAATATTATCTGAGCCTAAAGTTTCATAAGGGAACATTCGATATGTTCCGTCTGCAAGTGGAAGACCTACAGGAACCATTGAGCCATCATGTTCTGGACCCCAAGCCCCATTTTCATAAACAAAGTGTTTAAAAACCCCTCCACTTGCCCATCCTTGGCCATAACGTGTTTGTCTTTCGGGTAAGTATGCAATATCTTCAAAAGACGCTGTTGATTTAAAGTTCACTGAAAACTTACTACCCGTTGCAGAATTTCCTTTTTTGGTAGTAACAAGAATTACCCCATTAGAGCCTCTTGACCCATACAAAGCTGCACCATTTGCACCTTTCATAACATTAATGCTTTCTACAGTTGCAGGATCTAATGCGTAAAATAAAGCAGTTGAAGAAGGAACATTATCAATAACGATTAATGCTTCATTACTTGCTGAGAATGATCTCATACCACGCAATGTGATAGAGTAGGACTCATTTACACCAGGATTAGTTTGTCGGATATCTAATCCTGACACTTTTCCCGTTAAAGCGCTAGCTAAGTTTTGTGGACTAGCCTTTATTAATTCGTCAGACTTTACTACTTGGTTAGAGGTAGTTAACTGATCAGGTTTTCTTTTAATCCCAAATGCAGTAATTACAACTTCATCTAGAGATTCGGCATCTTCTACCATCACAACATTTATTGTGTTAGAAGTCCCAACTTGTTTTTCAACCGTTTTCATTCCAAGGAAACTAAATTGAAGCGTAGCTCCAGATTTAGTTGTGATAGAATATTTACCGTCAAAATCAGTTTGTATACCTGTTTGTATACCTTTAACCATAACTGTTACTCCAGGTAAGGGTCCTCTTGCATCGGACACGTTACCCATAACAGTTTTTTCTTGTGCAAATGTTATTTGCACTGTAAACGCTAACAAAAGCGTTAAAAAACCATTTAACTTTAGTTTCATTTTTAAATATTTTGAATTAGTGGAACAAAAATCAAAATAATTTGTTAACTTTCCTAATTAATTAAAGTTTATTTTCACCAGTCTCAAAATTTAACATTATAACATATGGCAACTATTGTGTTATAAAACTTCATCTTTTCATTTTTTGAAATTCCATTTGCAATAGATAATTTAAGTAATCCATTATTAGTTTGCACTCCTAATCCAAGTCCAAATCCTAATAAATTTCCTTTTTTATTTGTAATATCGTCTTGGTAATGAGCGTAATCCATTATGGTATGGAGGTGTAAATCTGGAGATATGATATAGCGGTATTCTGAAATAACGGCAGTCATGTAATTCGCTTGCAGGCTATTTTCGGTAAAGCCGCGGATGGAATTTGCGCCTCCAAAACGGTATAATTCATTGACGATATAGGTTTTACTTTTTAGAAAATAATTTTGATATTTTATGTTTATACAGTTTTTTTTGTTCAAATAGAAATTATGAGTTGCATTTAAGTTTATAAAATACTGCCCACTTGTTCCTGCAGTTGCAATAAGGTCATTAGTGTTTCTTTTTCCTATTCCCAAAGTAAGCGAAAGATTTGATTTTTTTGGAAATGTCGTGTTGACATAATCAAATTTCGAATATTCTAAATTCGAAGTCAAATAATTGTTTTTGTAATCGCTTATTATGGCGTTGTTTGTGTTTTGGATATCGCTGGATTCGGTAGATTGATAGCCTAAATAAATTCGAGTATTGTAATCTACAAAATAACCTAAATCTATTTCCGTTTTTGTGTTTTGATAAATACTATCTTGTTTAAAAATATGAATTTGTGCTTTCACACCTATAGGACTTTTAAATAGGTAGGGTAAATCAATGCCAGCTTTTAATGTTTTCTGTTTGTTTCCGTCGCTTTTCCAATAAAGAGAAAATTGCTCCCCCAATAACAAGGAGTTTTCTAAGCTTAGATCTAAGTATCCGTTAAAAGTAAGTTTGTTGTTTTCGGTATTGGTAAAACCAACAAACCCATCAAAGGTGTTTGATTTTCTTTTCTCGAGATAGACATAAACTTTGGTGGTGTCTTTTGTGAATAAAATTTCGGGATATTTTATTTGGTTCACGAATCCAAATTTTTCGAAATCATTGTGAATTTGTCTAACGACATTCTTGTTGAATGTAATAGTGTGATATTTTCGATTGATTTGCGCTAAATGTCCTTCGGGAAAACTTTTTTTCTTGCCGTCTTCGGTAAATTTTACAACAATCGAATTCAGCTTTCTTTGTTGGCTCGTGTCAAATTGTAAATCGGCATAAAGGGAATGGTCTTGTTTGTAGATGTTGATTAATTTCAATCTTGCCAATGCAAATCCTTTTTGCTCCAGTTTTTGTAATGAATGATTTAAAAAGGTTTCCACTTCGTTATATGGAACAATTAGCGTGTCTTTTTTTTCCAATGCTATTATATCATTGAGAACTGAATTCCTACCTATATATATATGAATAAATTTGATCCTTTTCCCCAAAGTCAATTTTGCAACATAACTAGAATCATTTATCTTCTTGTTTTCAAGAATTTGGTTTTCAATATATCCTATTTTCGACAGTTTTTCTGCTGCTGAATTTACCTCGTCACTAATGGATTTAGCATTTGTGTGTTTTGAATGGTAACCCAATGAATCAATGGTTTTGCTTTCAGAATCGGCACTTCCAATTAGTTGCAAATGAAAATTTTGGGCGGAACAATTCAGGCCAAAATAAAAAAGAAATAGAATGAATAGAGAATGTTTCAAATTAAATAAATTTTAATAAATATAACGCAAAAAAGTAAGGTTTCATATAAAAAAATTAACGTTGAAAAACATCGTTGAAATGGTCAGAGATGTGTTGTTTTATTTTTCAGTATGGTTTGCAAAATAGCTATTCGGTATTCCATTAAAAAACAATTATTTACTTCGTGTAAAAATTAATGGATTATGATTTGTTTAGTAAAAAATATTTTTTACATTTGCAACCCCGTAAAAAGCGGGAAATTTAATATATAAGTAATTTTTAGTATTAATTATGCCAACAATTCAACAATTAGTAAGAACAGGAAGAACTCAGATAACTAAGAAGAGTAAATCGGTTGCTTTAGATTCTTGTCCTCAAAGAAGAGGGGTTTGTACGCGTGTTTACACTACTACACCAAAAAAACCAAACTCTGCAATGCGTAAAGTAGCGCGTGTACGTTTGACTAATGGTAATGAAGTAAATGCCTACATCCCTGGTGAAGGACACAATCTACAAGAGCACTCGATAGTATTAGTTAGGGGTGGAAGGGTAAAAGATTTGCCAGGAGTAAGATATCACATTGTGCGTGGTGCGCTTGATACGTCAGGAGTAGCAGGAAGAACACAAAGAAGATCTAAGTACGGAGCAAAACGCCCAAAGGAAGTAAAAAAGTAATTTAAAAGCCTTTAGCTGTTAGCTAAGCTAAAAGCCAAAAGCCAAAAAAACAAGAAATGAGAAAAAGAGCGGCAAAGAAAAGACCACTTTTACCAGATCCAAGGTTTAATGACCAACTGGTGACACGTTTTGTAAACAACTTAATGTGGGATGGTAAAAAATCAACAGCTTTCAAAGTGTTTTATGATGCAATTGACATTATAGAAACTAAAAAGCAAGATGCAGAAAAATTATCATTAGACATCTGGAAAGATGCTTTAACTAATGTTATGCCTCACGTAGAAGTACGTAGTCGTAGAGTAGGTGGAGCTACATTCCAAATCCCAATGCAAATCAGACCAGACAGAAAAATTTCTATGGCAATGAAGTGGTTAATACTTTATTCTAGAAGAAGAAATGAGAAATCTATGGCTCAAAGACTAGCGTCAGAATGTTTAGCTGCGGCTAAAGAAGAAGGTGCTGCTGTTAAAAAGAGAATGGATACTCACAAAATGGCTGAAGCAAATAAAGCATTCTCACATTTTAGATTTTAATTAATAAGAAATGGCTAGAGATTTAAGATTTACAAGAAACATAGGAATAGCTGCTCACATTGATGCTGGTAAAACAACAACAACTGAGCGTATATTATTCTATACTGGAAAATCACACAAAATTGGTGAAGTACACGATGGTGCTGCAACAATGGACTGGATGGCACAAGAGCAAGAAAGAGGGATTACAATTACTTCTGCTGCTACCACTTGTGAATGGAATTTTCCAACGGAACAAGGTAAAGTATTACCCGAAACATTACCATACCATTTCAATATTATTGATACCCCAGGACACGTTGATTTTACTGTTGAAGTAAATCGTTCTTTACGTGTACTTGATGGGTTGGTTTTCTTGTTTAGTGCAGTTGATGGTGTGGAACCGCAATCTGAAACGAACTGGAGACTTGCAGATCAATATAGAGTACCGCGTATCGGTTTTGTTAATAAAATGGACAGACAAGGATCTAACTTTTTGATGGTATGTCAACAAGTAAGAGACATGTTAAAATCAAATGCAGTTGCAATCACTTTGCCAATTGGTGAAGAAAATGATTTCAAAGGTGTTGTTGATTTAGTAAAAAACCAAGCTATTGTTTGGCATGAAGAAGGTTTAGGAGCTACATTTGATATTGTGCCTATTCCAGAAGATATGCTTGATGAAGTAAAAGAATACAGATCAATTCTTATTGAAGCAGTTGCTGATTATGATGAGAATTTGCTTGAGAAATTCATGGAAGATGAAGACTCAATTACTGAAGAAGAAATCAACACAGCTTTAAGAGCCGCTGTTATGGACATGGCTATCATTCCGATGATTGCTGGTTCTTCTTTCAAAAACAAAGGAGTTCAATTCATGTTAGACGCGGTATGTAAATACTTGCCATCTCCAATGGATAAAGAAGGTATTGAAGGAATTCATCCTGATGATGCGGATTTATTAGAAGAAGATCAAACTAAAATTATGCGTAAGCCAGATGTTAAAGAACCATTCGCTGCTTTGGCATTTAAGATTGCTACTGACCCATTCGTAGGTCGTTTGGCTTTCTTCCGTGCGTATTCGGGTCGTTTAGATGCTGGTTCTTATGTATTGAACACGCGTTCAGGAAATAAAGAAAGAATTTCTCGTATTTATCAAATGCATGCTAACAAACAAAACCCAATCGATTATATCGAAGCAGGTGATATTGGCGCAGCAGTTGGATTTAAAGATATAAAAACTGGAGATACATTGTGTGATGAAAAACACCCAATTATTTTAGAGTCAATGAAATTCCCTGCACCGGTAATTGGTATTGCAATCGAGCCTAAAACAAAAGCTGACGTTGACAAAATGGGTATGGCTTTGGCTAAATTAGCCGAAGAAGATCCAACATTTACTGTTAGAACGGATGAAGCTTCTGGACAAACAATTATCTCAGGAATGGGAGAATTACACTTGGACATCCTTGTGGACAGAATGCGTCGTGAATTCAAAGTTGAAGTGAACCAAGGGGAGCCTCAAGTGGAATACAAAGAAGCTTTTACAAAAGTGGCTCAACACAGAGAGACATACAAGAAACAATCTGGAGGTCGTGGTAAATTCGGTGATATCGTATTTAGATTGGAACCTGCTGAAGAAGTTGACGGTAAAACTCCGGTTGGATTGCAATTTGTGAATGCGGTTAAAGGAGGTAACGTTCCTAAAGAATATATCCCATCTGTAGAAAAAGGTTTCAGAGAAGCTATGAAAACAGGTCCTTTAGCAGGATACCAAGTAGATAGTTTAAAAGTAACTTTATTAGACGGATCTTTCCACCCTGTCGATTCTGACGCACTTTCTTTTGAGTTAGCTGCAAGAATGGGGTATAGAGAAGTAGCAAAAGCTGCTGGAGCAATTATTCTAGAGCCTATAATGAAAATGGAAGTTATAACTCCAGAAGAAAATATGGGAGATATCGTAGGTGATATTAATCGTCGTAGAGGTCAAGTAAATGACATGGGCGACAGAGCTGGTGCTAAAACCATCAAAGCCGATGTGCCATTATCAGAAATGTTTGGATATGTAACAACATTAAGAACCCTTTCGTCTGGTAGAGCAACATCTACAATGGAATTTTCACACTACGCAGAAACACCTTCCAATATTTCGGAAGCAGTTATCAAAAAAGCAAAAGGAAACGCATAATCTTTAAGAAAATGAGTCAAAAAATCAGAATAAAACTAAAATCTTACGATCACATGTTGGTAGACAAGTCTGCTGAAAAGATTGTAAAAACCGTAAAAAGCACTGGAGCAGTAGTAACAGGACCAATTCCGTTACCAACTCACAAAAAACTTTTTACTGTTCTACGTTCTCCACACGTTAACAAAAAAGCGAGAGAGCAATTTGAAGTAATGTCATATAAGAGATTAATTGACATTTACTCATCATCATCAAAAACAATTGATGCTTTGATGAAATTAGAATTGCCAAGTGGTGTTGAAGTAGAAATCAAAGTATAGGTATATTGTATTCAATTTTACAGTGTAAATTATATTAGGAGTCTTCTTAATGTGTTTTCATTGTATAATATGCAATTTTTAATAATTAATAAATAATAATTATGTCTGGGTTAATTGGTAGAAAAATCGGCATGACCAGCATTTTCGACGAAAACGGGAAGAATATTCCTTGTACGGTAATCGAAGCTGGCCCATGTGTTGTTACCCAAGTCAGAACCAAAGGTGTTGACGGGTACGAAGCGTTGCAACTTGGTTTCGATGACAAAAACGAGAAACATTCCACAAAAGCGGCCGTAGGTCACTTTGCGAAAGCAGGAACTGTAGCTAAGAAAAAAGTCGTTGAATTCCAAAATTTTGCAACAGAACAAAAATTAGGAGACGTCATAGATGTTTCCATGTTCGTAGAAGGAGAGTTTGTAGATGTACAAGGTTTATCTAAAGGTAAAGGTTTTCAAGGGGTTGTTAAGCGTCACGGTTTTGCCGGGGTAGGACAAGCAACTCACGGTCAACACAACCGTTTAAGAGCGCCGGGTTCTGTAGGAGCTTCTTCTTATCCATCTAGAGTATTCAAAGGAATGCGTATGGCTGGGCGAATGGGAGGCGAAAATGTAAACGTTCAAAACCTTAGAGTTTTAAAAGTAGTGTCTGAAAAGAACCTACTTGTTATTAAAGGATGTATTCCTGGATGTAACAACTCTTATGTAATCATTCACAAGTAATGGAAGCAAAAGTATTAGATTTCAACGGAAAAGATACTGGAAGAAAAGTACAACTTTCTGATTCAGTATTCGCAATTGAACCAAACAATCACGCAGTATACCTTGATGTAAAGCAATATCTTGCTAATCAAAGACAAGGAACGCACAAAGCAAAAGAAAGAGCTGAAGTAGCGGGAAGTACACGTAAGATTAAAAAACAAAAAGGAACTGGTACTGCTCGTGCGGGTAGTGCAAAGAATCCATTGTTTAAAGGTGGTGGAACAGTTTTCGGACCAAGACCAAGAAGTTATTCATTCAAATTGAATAAAAGCTTGAAACGTCTAGCAAGAAAATCTGCTTTCTCAATTAAAGCAAAAGAAGCAAACATAATTGTTCTTGAAGACTTTAATTTTGAAACACCAAACACTAAGAATTTCATCAATGTATTGAAAGCATTAGGGTTGGAAGATAAAAAATCTTTATTTGTGTTGGGCGATTCGAATAAAAATGTATATTTGTCGTCACGCAATTTAAAGGTATCTAAGGTTATAAGTAGCTCAGAATTAAGTACTTACGACATTTTAAACACTAATAGTTTAGTGCTTTTAGAAGGTTCTTTAGAGGTAATTGAAGATAATTTAAGCAAATAATAGGATATGAGCATCATAATTAAACCTATAGTAACAGAAAAAGTAACCAAAGAAAGTGAAGTTTTAAACCGCTTTGGATTTTTCGTTGACAAAAAAGCAAATAAAGTACAAATTAAGAAAGCTGTTGAAGCTGCTTATGGAGTAACTATTTTGAGTGTCAATACGATGAATGTAAGACCGGATAGAACTACAAAATACACTAAAAGTGGTCTTATCAGTGGAAAGACAAATGCTGCAAAAAAAGCATTTGTACAAGTACAAGAAGGAGAAACAATTGATTTTTACAACAATATCTAAGATAGAAAAATGTCAGTAAGAAAATTAAAACCTATTACCCCAGGTCAGCGATTTAGAGTTGTGAATGGTTATGACGCCATTACAACTGATAAGCCGGAACGCTCTTTGATAGCGCCGATAAAAAACTCTGGAGGTAGAAATAGTCAAGGAAAGATGACCATGCGTTATACGGGTGGTGGTCACAAGCAGAGATATCGTATCATTGATTTTAAACGTACAAAAGAAGGAATTCCGGCGACAGTAAAATCAATCGAATATGATCCAAATCGCACTGCGTTTATCGCATTGTTAGCTTATGCTGATGGTGAGAAAACATACATTATTGCTCAAAACGGATTGAAGGTAGGTCAGAAATTAGTTTCTGGTCCAGAATCTCAACCAGAAATAGGGAATACTATACCATTAAGCAGAATTCCATTAGGAACTGTAATTTCTTGTATCGAATTGAGACCAGGACAAGGAGCAGTAATCGCTCGTTCGGCTGGAACATTCGCTCAATTAATGGCAAGAGATGGAAAATATGCAACAATCAAAATGCCATCTGGTGAAACAAGGTTAATCTTGTTGACTTGTGCTGCTACAATTGGAGCAGTTTCTAATTCAGACCATCAATTAGTTGTATCTGGTAAAGCAGGTAGAACAAGATGGTTAGGTAGAAGACCTAGAACAAGACCAGTAGCCATGAACCCAGTCGATCACCCAATGGGTGGTGGTGAAGGACGTTCTTCTGGTGGGCATCCACGATCTAGAAACGGTATACCTGCTAAAGGTTATAGAACACGTTCTAAGAAAAACCCGAGTAACAAGTATATTGTAGAACGTAGAAAGAAATAATTAAGATATGGCACGTTCATTAAAAAAAGGACCTTTCGTTCATTATAAGTTAGACAAGAAAGTTCAAGAAAACATTGCAGGAGGTAATAAAGGAGTAGTTAAGACTTGGTCTAGAGCTTCTATGATTACTCCGGACTTTGTTGGGCAAACAATCGCAGTTCATAACGGTCGTCAATTTGTACCAGTTTACGTAACAGAAAACATGGTAGGTCACAAATTAGGAGAGTTTTCACCAACTCGATCTTTTAGAGGTCATGCTGGAGCAAAAAATAAAGGTAAAAAATAAGAAGCAATGGGAGTTCGTAAAAGAGAAACAGCAGATGCAAGAAAAGAGGCTAATAAGTCATTGGCTTTTGCAAAATTGAATAACTGCCCTACTTCACCTAGAAAAATGCGCTTAGTAGCAGATCTAGTAAGAGGTCAGAAGGTAGAAAGAGCACTTAACATATTAAGATTTAGTTCTAAAGAAGCTTCAAGAAAATTAGAAAAATTGGTTTTATCTGTTATTGCCAACTGGCAAGCAAAAAACCCTGACGCTAATATGGAAGAAGCTGGTTTATTTGTTAAAGAGATACGAGTAGATGGTGGTATGATGTTGAAAAGACTTCGTCCAGCTCCACAAGGTCGCGCACATAGAATAAGAAAACGTTCAAATCACGTAACAATCGTGTTGGGAGCAATTAATAACACACAAGCAATTTAATAAAGATGGGACAAAAGACAAATCCAATTGGGAATAGACTTGGTATCATCAGAGGATGGGACTCAAACTGGTATGGTGGAAATGATTACGGTGATAAAATTGCCGAGGATTATAAAATCAGAAAGTACATCCATGCTCGTTTATCAAAAGCTAGTGTATCAAAAGTAATCATCGAGAGAACTTTGAAACTTGTAACCGTTACTATCACTACTGCTAGACCTGGTATTATTATCGGAAAAGGTGGCCAAGAGGTAGACAAGTTGAAAGAAGAACTTAAGAAAGTTACTGACAAAGAGGTTCAAATTAACATCTTTGAAATCAAAAGACCTGAACTTGACGCGTATCTAGTTGCTACAAGCATCTGTCGTCAAATCGAAAGCCGTATTTCTTACAGACGTGCAATCAAAATGGCTATTGCTGCCTCAATGCGTATGAACGCAGAAGGCATCAAAGTTTTGATTTCTGGTCGTTTGAATGGTGCAGAGATGGCACGTTCAGAAGGTTTCAAAGAAGGTAGAGTTCCTTTATCAACTTTCAGAGCCGACATCGATTATGCTCTTGCTGAAGCTCACACTACTTATGGTAGAATGGGTATTAAAGTATGGATCATGAAAGGTGAAGTTTATGGAAAGAGAGATCTTTCTCCACTTGCAGGAATGGATAAAAAACAACCTGGTGGTGGCAAAGGTGGCGATTCTCCGAGAGGAGATAGAAAACCTTTCAATAAAGGTGGAAAACCAGACGCTCGCAAGAGAAAGTAAATTTTTAAAATAAAGAAAAATGTTACAGCCTAAAAGAACAAAATACCGAAAGGTACAGAAAGGTAAAATGAAAGGAAACTCTCAGAGAGGGCACGAACTTTCTAATGGAATGTTTGGTATTAAATCTGTACATGAAGATGGAATGTTCTTAACCTCACGTCAAATCGAAGCTGCGCGTATTGCTGCAACTCGTTACATGAAAAGAGAAGGACAATTATGGATCAAAATATTTCCAGACAAACCGATCACAAAGAAACCTCTTGAGGTACGTATGGGTAAAGGTAAAGGTGCAGTCGAATATTGGGCTGCCGTTGTTAGACCCGGAAGAATAATGTTTGAAGTTGGAGGAGTTCCTTTATCAGTTGCAAAAGAGGCATTACGTCTTGCAGCCCAAAAGCTTCCATGTAAAACTAAATTCATCGTTGCTAGAGATTTCGAAGCATAATTAATTATATATTATGAAACAATCAGAAATAAAAGATCTTTCTGCAACTGCGTTGCAAGAAAAACTTAACCAAACTAAGAAAGCCTATGCTGACTTAAAAATGGCTCACGCTATATCTCCAATTGAGAATCCACTTCAAATTAGAAGTGTAAGAAGAACAGTTGCAAGATTAGCCACAGAACTTACTAAAAGAGAGTTACAATAACTGTAATCTGCTGAAAGATGGAAGAAAAAAGAAATTTAAGAAAAGAAAGAGTTGGTGTTGTAACTTCAGACAAAATGGATAAATCTATTGTTGTTGCGGAAGTTAGAAAAGTAAAACACCCACTGTACGGTAAGTTCGTGTTGAAAACTAAAAAGTATCACGCACACGACGAAAAGAACGACTGTAACATTGGAGATACTGTAAGGATTAGCGAAACACGTCCTTTGAGTAAAACAAAATGTTGGAGGTTAGTTGAAATCATTGAAAGAGCTAAATAATTATGGTACAACAAGAATCAAGACTAAAAGTAGCAGATAATACGGGAGCAAAAGAAGTTTTAACTATCCGTGTTTTAGGAGGTACCAAAAGAAGGTATGCCTCTGTTGGTGACAAGATTGTAGTTTCTATCAAAGATACTGCTCCTAACGGAAGCGTTAAAAAAGGATCAGTTTCAACTGCAGTTGTTGTACGTACCAAAAAAGAAGTGAGAAGAGCCGACGGTTCATACATTAGATTTGACGATAACGCTTGCGTATTGTTAAATGCTGCTGGTGAAATGAGAGGAACTCGCGTTTTTGGTCCAGTAGCAAGAGAACTTCGTGAAAAACAATTCATGAAAATTGTATCATTGGCACCCGAAGTGCTTTAATTATTTTAAGATGATAAAGCTAAAAATAAAATCAGGTGACATTGTAAGAGTAATTGCTGGAGATCACAAAGGATCAGAAGGTAAAGTACTACGTGTATACCGCGAGAAAAATAAAGCAATTATTGAAGGCGTAAATATGGTTTCAAAACACACGAAACCAAGTGCAAAAAGCCCTCAAGGTGGTATTGTAAAAAAAGAAGCTTCTATACAAATATCTAACATATCTTTAATTGATCCTAAAACAAAGGAAACAACTAGAGTTGGAATTAGAATTGAAGGAGATAAGAAAGTAAGATTTTCAAAAAAATCTAATCAAGTACTATAGTAATGGCATATATACCTAGACTAAAAGAAGAGTATAAGAACAGAGTAATCTCTGCTCTTAAAGAGGAATTCGGATACACAAACGTAATGCAAGTTCCAAAATTGGAAAAAATCGTTTTGAGTAAAGGAGTTGGTGCAGCTGTATCTGATAAAAAACTAATTGACTATGCAGTCGATGAGTTAACAAAGATCACTGGACAGAAAGCAGTATCTACTATTTCAAAGAAAGACGTTGCGTCATTCAAATTGAGAAAAGGGATGCCTATTGGAGCAAAAGTTACCTTGCGAGGAGAAAGAATGTACGAATTTTTAGATAGATTAGTTACTTCTGCCTTGCCACGTGTTAGAGATTTCAGTGGAATTAAAGCTACTGGTTTTGACGGAAGAGGAAACTATAACCTCGGTGTTTTAGAGCAAATCATTTTCCCAGAAATTGATATTGATAAAGTAAATAAAATATCTGGAATGGACATTACTTTTGTAACTTCTGCTGCTACGGACAAAGAAGCAAAATCGTTATTGGCTGAACTAGGTTTACCTTTTAAAAAGAATTAAGACATGGCTAAAGAATCAATGAAAGCCCGCGAGGTTAAGAGAGAAAAAACGGTAGCAAAGTATGCTGAGAAAAGAAAAGCGTTGAAAGAAGCTGGAGATTTTGAAGGATTACAAAAATTACCAAAAAATGCTTCACCAGTTCGTTTACACAATCGTTGTAAAATAACAGGTAGACCAAGAGGGTATATCCGTCAGTTTGGTATTTCACGTGTAACATTTCGTGAAATGGCAAATAATGGATTGATACCAGGTGTTAAAAAAGCCAGCTGGTAATAAATATTTATAAACTGGTTTAAGGTTCAATAGAATAGTTTTATTGAAAACCAAAACCGCAAATTGATACACATGTATACAGATCCTATTGCAGATTATTTAACTAGAATTAGAAACGCCGTGGCTGCAAACCACAAAGTTGTCGAAATTCCAGCATCTAATCTAAAAAAAGAAATAACTAAGATCTTATTTGATCAAGGATATATCTTGAGTTACAAATTTGAAGACAACGCCGTTCAGGGTTCAATCAAAATTGCTTTGAAGTATGATAAAGATACCAAAGAGTCAGTAATTAAAGATATCCAAAGAATTAGTAAACCAGGTTTACGTAAGTATTCAGGTTCTTCTTCCATCCCAAGAATCCTTAACGGATTAGGAATAGCAATTGTTTCAACTTCTAAAGGTCTTATGACCGGAAAAAAAGCAAAACAATTGAATGTAGGTGGTGAAGTAATTTGTTACGTATACTAATTAAAAGACTTATAAGAGATGTCAAGAATAGGTAAAAATCCCGTTGTAATCCCTGCCGGAGTAACTGTTGAAGTTGCAAATGGTATCATTACAGTAAAAGGAAAAAATGGTCAACTTACACAGGAATATTCAGATGTTACTGTAACAGTTGAAGGAGATCTAGTTCAAGTGGACAGATCATCTGATCACAAAGATCAAAGAGCAAAACACGGATTGTACAGATCTTTAATCAATAACATGATTATAGGTGTAACGGAAGGTTTTACAAAATCATTGGAATTAGTTGGAGTAGGTTATAGAGCTTCGAATCAAGGACAAAAATTAGATTTAGCTCTTGGATATTCTCACAATATTGTTTTAGAAGTAGCTCCAGAAGTTGTTTTGGAAACGATATCTGAAAAAGGTAAAAACCCAATTGTGAAGTTAACATCAATAGACAAACAGCTTTTAGGCCAGGTTGCTGCGAAAATCAGAGGTTTCCGCAAACCAGAACCGTACAAAGGAAAAGGTGTTAAATTTGTAGGTGAAGTATTAAGAAGAAAAGCAGGTAAATCAGCTTAAAAAATAACATTATGTCATTAACAAAACCTGAAAGAAGACAAAGAATTAGATTCAGAATTAGAAAAACAATTAGTGGTACATCCACTAATCCAAGACTATCTGTATTTAGAAGTAACAAAGAAATTTATGCGCAACTTATTGATGACGTAAACGGAGTTACTATTCTAGCTGCTTCTTCAAGAGAAAAAGAAATAGGAAAAGGTACAAACGTAGAAGTTGCAACAGCTGTTGGAAAACTAGTTGCAGAAAAAGCGGTAAAAGCCGGGATTGAAGTAGTCACTTTTGATAGAGGAGGTTATTTATATCACGGTCGTATTAAATCATTAGCGGAAGGCGCGAGAGCGGCTGGACTTAAATTCTAATATAGTATGTCTAATAGTAAATACAAGAATGTAGAGCTAGTAAAACCAAGTGGTCTTGAATTGAAAGATCGTTTGGTAAGTGTAAATCGTGTTACCAAAGTTACAAAAGGGGGTAGAGCTTTCGGGTTTTCTGCAATTGTAGTTGTAGGTGATGAAAATGGAGTAGTGGGTCACGGATTAGGAAAATCTAAAGACGTTTCTGAAGCAATTGCGAAAGCAGTAGAAGATGCAAAGAAAAATCTTGTGAAAATTCCTTTGAATGGACAATCTGTTCCTCACGAACAAAAAGGTAAATTTGGTGGAGCACGTGTGTTCTTAATTCCTGCCTCTCATGGTACAGGAGTTATTGCAGGTGGAGCTGTTCGTTCAGTACTTGAGTCAGTTGGAATACATGATGTATTATCAAAATCTCAAGGATCATCAAATCCTCACAACGTAGTAAAAGCAACTTTTGATGCTTTATTACAAATGAGAAGTGCTTATACTGTTGCAAAACAAAGAGGCGTTTCTTTAGAAAAAGTTTTTAAAGGTTAATTCAAGGAAATTATGGCTAAATTATTAGTAAAACAAGTTGGAAGCAAAATCAACTGTCCTCTTACTCAAAAAAGAGGTTTGGAAGCTTTAGGTCTTCGTAAAATGGGTCAGGTTGTAGAACATGATTCAAATCCAACTATCCTTGGAATGATAAATAAAGTTAAACACTTAGTTTCCGTAGAGGAAGCTAAATAACAAATACGTTATGAATTTAAGTAACTTACAACCTGCTGAAGGGTCAACACACAATCAAAATAAAAGATTAGGTAGAGGAGAAGGTTCTGGAAAAGGGGGTACCGCATCACGTGGACACAAAGGAGCAAAATCTCGTTCTGGTTATTCTAAAAAGATTGGTTTTGAAGGGGGTCAAATGCCACTTCAAAGACGTGTGCCTAAGTTTGGCTTCACAAACATCAATCGTAAAGAATACGAAGGTGTAAATTTGGATACGCTTCAATTATTGGTAGATAATGGTATAGTAACGAATTCAGTTGATATGACTGTGTATGTTGCAAATCGTTTGGCCACTAAAAATGAAATCGTTAAGATTTTAGGAAGAGGAGAATTGACAGCAAAATTAACAGTAACCGCTCACAAATTTACTGCTACTGCAAAAGCCGCTATTGAAGCTGCTGGTGGAGAAGCTGTAACCATTTAATTTCCGATTAAGATGAAGAAATTTATTGAATCACTAATTAATGTTTGGAAAATCGAGGAACTAAAAAACAGAATCCTAATTACTTTGGGAATCCTTTTAGTGTATCGTTTTGGAGCTCAGGTAACTCTACCAGGTATTGATGCAACACAATTAGCCGGACTAGCCGGACAAACAAAAGAAGGAATTGGTTCAATTCTCGATATGTTTACTGGTGGTGCTTTTTCACAAGCTTCGGTTTTTGCATTAGGTATTATGCCTTATATTTCTGCTTCGATTGTTGTTCAGTTAATGGGAATTGCGATTCCATATTTGCAAAAACTTCAAAGCGATGGAGAAAGTGGGAGAAAAAAAATTAATCAAATTACCCGTTGGTTAACAATAGGTATTACATTGGTTCAAGGTCCAGGTTATATCTACAATCTTTATAGAACATTACCTAGTAGTGCTTTCTTGTTGGGGTTTAATTCATTCGAATTCTTATTTTCTTCAGTGATTATTTTGGTTACAGGTACAATATTTGCCATGTGGTTAGGAGAAAAAATTACCGATAAAGGAATCGGAAACGGAATATCACTATTGATAATGGTGGGTATTTTGGCGAGATTTCCTCAAGCATTTATCCAAGAATTTGCCGCCAGAGTAACTAACAATAACGGTGGACCAATGTTATTGGTTATCGAAATTATTATATGGTTATTAATTATTATTTCTTGTGTATTGCTAGTAATGGCAATTAGAAAAATACCTGTACAGTATGCACGTCGTACAACATCAGGTGATTTCGAAAAAGATATGATGGGTGGTAACAGACAATGGATTCCATTAAAATTAAATGCAGCTGGTGTTATGCCAATCATTTTTGCTCAGGCAATTATGTTTATTCCCGCCGCAGTGGCAGGATTGTCTAAATCAGATGCTTCACAATCGATCGTTGGTGCTTTTAGTAATATGTTCGGATTTTGGTATAACCTAGTTTTTGCAACACTTATTGTTGTTTTTACTTTCTTTTATACTGCGATCACGATTCCTACAAACAAAATGTCCGATGATTTGAAAAGAAGTGGTGGTTTTATTCCAGGTATTAGACCGGGAGTTGAAACTTCTGACTTTCTAGACAAAGTGATGTCTTTAATAACCTTTCCAGGCTCTTTATTTCTTGCTTTTATAGCTGTGTTCCCAGCAATTATAGTAAGTATTATGGATGTTCAACAATCTTGGGCAATGTTTTTTGGAGGTACATCATTGATAATTATGGTTGGTGTCGCAATCGATACGATACAACAAATCAATTCATACTTGTTGAACAAACATTATGATGGTTTGATGAAAAGTGGAAAAAATAGAAAAGCAGTAGCTTAATCTTATGGCAAAACAATCAGCAATAGAACAAGACGGATCAATAATTGAAGCATTGTCAAATGCAATGTTCCGTGTTGAGTTAGAAAATGGACATATAGTAATTGCTCATATTTCTGGAAAAATGCGTATGCATTACATCAAATTATTACCTGGTGATAAAGTGAAACTAGAAATGAGTCCTTATGATTTGTCCAAAGCAAGAATTACTTATAGATATTAAAGATATTCAAAATGAAAGTAAGAGCATCAGTTAAAAAAAGAAGTGCCGAGTGCAAAATTGTACGGAGAAAAGGCAGATTATACGTAATCAACAAAAAGAATCCTAGATTTAAACAAAGACAAGGATAATTATGGCAAGAATAGCAGGGGTAGACATCCCAAAAAACAAAAGAGGAGTTATCGCTTTAACCTACATCTTCGGAATCGGTAAAAGTAGAGCAATTGAGGTATTAGAAAAAGCTCAAGTTAGCCAAGATACAAAAGTACAAGATTGGAATGATGATGAAATCGGAGCAATTCGTGAAGCCGTATCATTTTTCAAAATTGAAGGTGAACTACGTTCAGAAGTTTCTTTAAACATAAAACGTTTAATGGATATTGGATGTTATAGAGGTATCCGTCATAGATCTGGTCTTCCATTAAGAGGACAAAGAACGAAGAACAACTCTAGAACAAGAAAAGGAAAAAGAAAAACTGTTGCCAACAAGAAAAAAGCAACTAAATAATAAGTAATATGGCTAAAGCAACTGCAAAAAAACGTAAAGTTATCGTTGAATCAACGGGAGAAGCTCATATTTCTGCTACCTTCAATAACATCATCATTTCTTTGACAAACAAAAAAGGTGAAGTTATTTCTTGGTCTTCAGCTGGTAAAATGGGTTTCAGAGGTTCTAAAAAGAACACTCCGTACGCAGCCCAAATGGCAGCAGAAGATTGTAGTAAAGTAGCGTTAGAAGCTGGACTTAAAAAAGTAAAAGTGTATGTAAAAGGACCAGGAAACGGACGTGAGTCTGCGATTCGTTCTTTGCATAACGGTGGAATTGAAGTGACCGAAATTATCGATGTTACTCCAATGCCTCACAACGGATGTCGTCCTCCTAAAAGACGTAGAGTTTAATACTCAAAATATTTATAGTATAACCTAGATTGAATATCGATTAATGAAGGATAAGACCTGAATTCATAATCTCAATCTTAAACAATTTAAAATGGCAAGATATACTGGTCCTAGTACAAGAATCGCTCGTAAATTCGGCGAAGCAATCTTCGGAGACGACAAAGCTTTCGAAAAAAGAAATTATCCACCCGGTCAACACGGGATGGCTAAAAAAAGAGGTAAAAAATCTGAGTTTGCTATCCAATTAATGGAAAAACAAAAAGCTAAATATTCTTATGGAATTTTAGAAAAACAATTCAGAGGTTTGTTTAAAAAAGCATCAGCTACAAAAGGTGTTACTGGTGAAGTTTTATTACAATTGTGTGAAGCTAGATTAGACAATGTAGTTTTTAGAATGGGTATTGCTCCTTCTAGAAGAGGTGCTCGTCAAATCGTGTCTCACAGACACATAACCGTAAATGGTGAAAACGTGAATATTCCTTCTTACCACCTTAAACCTGGTGATAAAGTTGCTGTTCGTGAAAAATCTAAATCTATTGAGGCTATCGAACGTTCTTTGTCTAATTCAAGTCATGTTTATGAATGGATTACTTGGAATAACGACCTTAAAGAAGGTACTTTTGTTTCAGTACCCGCTAGACTCCAAATTCCGGAAAACATTAAAGAACAATTAATCGTAGAGTTGTACAACAAATAATAATTGACTTAGTCGAAATTTATGGCAATATTTAATTTTCAGAAACCCGATAAAGTTATCATGATCGATTCAACCGATTTTGAAGGTAAATTTGAATTTAGACCTTTAGAACCTGGTTACGGATTGACAGTTGGTAACGCACTTAGAAGAGTTTTGCTTTCAGCATTAGAAGGTTATGCAATTACATCCGTTCGTATTGACGGTGTAGATCATGAGTTTTCTACTATTCCTGGAGTTGTTGAAGACGTGACCGAAATCATTCTTAATCTTAAACAAGTACGTTTCAAACGTCAAATTGAAGATATAGATAATGAATCTGTTACTATTTCAGTAACAGGTAAAGATCAATTAACAGCTGGTGATTTCCAGAAATTTATTTCAGGTTTTCAAGTTTTGAATCCAGAACTTGTAATTTGTAATTTAGATCCAAAAATCAAACTCCACTTCGATTTAACTATCGAAAAAGGCAGAGGATATGTTCCTGCTGAGGAAAACAAAAAACAAAATGCTGCAATTGGAACTATTTTTACTGACTCTATTTTTACTCCGGTAAAAAATGTTAAGTATGCAATAGAAAACTTTCGTGTAGAGCAAAAAACAGATTATGAAAAATTAGTTTTCGAAATAAAAACTGATGGTTCTATCAATCCAAAAGATGCCCTTACTGAAGCTGCAAAAGTTTTAATTCACCATTTCATGTTGTTTTCTGACGAAAGAATTACTCTTGAGGCCGACGAAATTGCACAAACAGAATCGTATGACGAAGAGTCATTGCATATGAGACAATTGCTTAAAACCAAATTGGTTGATATGGATCTTTCTGTAAGAGCATTAAATTGCTTAAAAGCAGCCGAAGTTGATACACTTGGTGATTTAGTATCATTCAATAAAAATGACCTAATGAAATTCCGTAATTTCGGTAAAAAATCTTTAACTGAACTAGATGAACTAGTGGCAATTAAAAATTTAAACTTCGGAATGGATTTAGCAAAATACAAACTAGATAAAGAGTAATCTAATCCCGATTAATCGGGGTTAAATTTGATAAAACACAATGAGACACGGAAAAAAATTCAATCACTTAGGCAGACAGACAGCCCATAGAAAATCGATGCTGGCTAATATGGCTTGTTCTCTTATTGAGCACAAACGTATTAATACTACTGTTGCTAAAGCAAAAGCGCTTAAACAATTTGTTGAGCCATTAATAACAAAATCTAAAGATGACACAACGCACAATCGTCGTATCGTTTTTGCTTACTTGCGTAGCAAATATGCCGTAACTGACTTGTTCAGAGACGTAGCTGCTAAAGTAGGTGACCGTCCAGGGGGATACACACGTATCATTAAAGTTGGAAATCGTTTAGGAGATAATGCTGATATGGCAATGATCGAACTAGTAGATTTTAACGAACTTTACAATGGTGGTAAAAAAGAAGTGAAAAAAGCAAAAAGCCGTCGTGGAGGAAAAGCTAAGAAAGAAGATGAAGCTGTTGAAGCTCCAGTTGTTGCTCAAACAGAAGCTCCGGCTGCTGAACCTGAAACTCCAGCTGAAGATGAAAATCCAACAGAGACTGCCGAATAATTATGAAAATAATCATTCTATAAAAAAAAGGATAAACTTTTACTAGTTTGTCCTTTTTTTTTGGAGCAAAACATTTGAGATTTCAATAATCATTGCTCCCGCTTTCCGTTGCAATCTTTTTCTTTTTAAAGAAAAAGAAAAAGGATTTCCACTGTAATCGGGGCTAGATCAGAACTTTTCGATTTCTTTTAAAACTTAATTTTTTCAAGACCATAATTTGAATTAAATTTGCAAAACAATTAACTACACATGAAATACACAACTCGACAAAGTGCCATACTTCTATTAAGCGACGGAACCATTTTCCACGGAAAATCCATCGGAATTTCAGGAACTACTTATGGCGAAGTATGCTTTAATACCGGAATGACGGGTTACCAAGAGATCTTTACTGATCCATCTTACTTTGGACAAATTATGGTGGCAACCAATGCTCACATTGGAAACTACGGAGTAAACGACAAGGAAGTCGAATCCGAAAGCATTAAAATAGCAGGATTGGTTTGTAAAAATTTCAGCTTCAATTACTCTCGTGAGGACGCTACAGCTAGTTTAGAAGATTATTTTGTAAAACAAAACCTAATCTGTATTTCAGATGTAGATACGCGCGGACTCGTAAGTTACATTCGCGACAATGGAGCAATGAATTCCGTTATTTGTACCGATGGAACACCTATAGAAGAATTAAAAGCAGCCTTGGCAAAAGTTCCTAATATGAAAGGTTTGGAATTGGCTTCCAAAGTTTCTACCAAAGAACCTTACTTTTTTGGAGACGAGAAGGCAACCTACAAAATTGCAGCTCTTGATTTAGGAATTAAAAAAAATATTCTTCGCAACCTTGCCAAAAGAGATTGCTACATAAAGGTATTTCCATACGATTCAAATTATTCAGAATTGGACTCTTTCAATCCGGATGGTTTTTTCTTGTCTAACGGTCCTGGAGATCCAGATCCACTTTTCAGCGCCATTGAAGTGGCAAAAGAAATTTTGGAAAATAACAGACCATTATTTGGAATTTGTTTGGGACATCAGGTAATTGCTTTGGCAAACGGAATTTCTACCTATAAAATGTTTAATGGGCACAGAGGAATAAATCATCCTGTCAAAAACATCATAACCGGAAAAGGAGAAATCACCTCTCAAAACCATGGTTTCGCCGTAAACAAAGAAGAATTAGACAATCATCCTCACATGGAAATCACACATCTTCATTTGAATGATGGAACAGTTGCCGGAATGCGAATGAAAAACAAAAACTGTTTCTCGGTTCAATACCATCCCGAAGCAAGCCCCGGTCCACATGATTCGGCTTACTTATTTGATCAGTTTATTGGTAATATGAAAATTTAAAAGTTTCGAGTGATTTATATTCATAAAAAGAGCTGCAAATTATAACGGCTCTTTTTTGTTATTTTAAATTTTTGACAAACAAAAATTTTATTTTTAATATATCTATGCATATGATAAGCATTAGTGAAAGTTTAATGGGTAAAATCACGATTGTATATATTGGCATATAAATTTTTGTTAATACTAGTAAGGAAACTTGTATTATATAATTGAATTCTTATTTTTGTTAGCAATAAGTAGAAATAAAACTTATCAATTGGTTATTAAAACAATTCCATTCCTTGATTCATAAAGTGTATATTTGGTCAGAAATTATCAGGACTATTTTAAAATTGAATTCAATGTTAGTTTCACTATAATTTATAATAAATATTAAAATATAATTTCAAAATGATGCTTTTAAAAACAATACAAATGAAATCCTTAAACAATAAAATTGCGCTTCCATTTTTTCTAATACTTTTTTCAAGCGGAATCGCTATGGCTCAAGAAATCATTAAGGAAAGTGTCATTGATACCATAAAAACACAAACATCAAATCAAAAACAAAAAATTGATGGCGTAATTGCAAAAGTTGGGGATTATATCATATTGGATTCAGATATTGACAAATCTTATTTGGAAATTTCGAGTCAAGGCGGTTCTGTTAAAGACATCTCAAGATGTCAAATGTTGGGTAAATTACTCGAAGATAAATTATATGCACATCAAGCCATTCAAGATAGTTTAAAAGTGACGGATTCAGAGATTAAATCCATGATGGACGACAGGTTGAGCTATATGGTAGAGCAAATAGGCTCTATGGATAAAGTGATAAAATACTATAAGAAAAGTTCCGAAGAAGAGTTCAAAACCTATTTCTTTGACGTTTTGAAGGAGCAAAAATTGACTTCAGAAATGCAAAATAAAATCGTTGGCGAAGTAGAAATCACACCTGAAGAAGTTCGTAATTTTTTTAAATCAATTCCAGCAACTCAATTACCTGTTTTTGGAGCAGAAATGGAAGTGGCACAAATTGTGGTGGAACCTAAAATTTCTGAGGTAGAAAAACAAAAAGTGATTGATAAGCTAAACCAGTTTAAAATAGAAATCCGGGAAGGCTCAAGTTTTGCCACAAAAGCCGTGTTGTATTCTCAGGATCCTGGTTCAAGAGCCACTGGAGGTTTCTATAAAATGAATCGAAAAACACCTTTTGTAAAAGAGTTTAAAGACGTTGCCTTCAGCCTTGCCGAAGGAGAAATTTCAGCGCCTTTTGAATCAGATTTTGGTTTTCATATTATTTATGTTGAAAAAATTAAAGGCCAAGATTTAGAATTACGTCATATTTTATTGACTCCTACAGTTACCGAAGAAGCTTTAAAAGAAGCTAAAGAAAAAATATTCTTAATCAAAAAAAGAATCGAAGACAAGGAAATTACTTTTGCAGAAGCGGCACGAAAAGAATCTGACGAAAAGGAAACTAGGGCTAATGGTGGAGCCTTGATCAATCCAAAAACCCAAGATACCCGTTTCGAATTAACAAAAATGGACCCTAGTTTATACAGCCAAGTTTCAAATTTAAAGGAAGGTGAAATTTCACAACCTTTAATGGACGAAGACCAATCAGGTAAGAAAAAATTCAAGTTAATTGTGGTAACTAACAGAATTAATGAACACACTGCTGATTACGCAAAGGATTATACCAAAATAAAAGAATTAGCATTAAAAGAAAAACAAATCAAAGCCATCGGAAAGTGGTTTGACGAAAAAATTAGAGAGACCTATATCAAAATAATTGGTGAATATAGAGACTGTGAATACACTAATAATTGGTTAAAAAAATAGTGTTCAGATAGCGGGGTTCAGTACCGAAAACTATACAGTACAGATTACACTCCTAACTTTTAACCTCTAACTTCTAAAATGTCAGACGTAGCAGCAATAGGGAACTTGGTTCAAAAAAGGAACCAACTAAAAACCGAAATCGCAAAGATTATTGTGGGTCAGGATGCTGTAGTTGACCAAATTTTGCTTTGTATTTTTTCTGGTGGACACGCACTTTTGGTTGGCGTTCCGGGATTAGCAAAAACCTTAATGGTCAATACGCTAGCACAAGCACTTGGTTTAGATTTTAAAAGAATCCAATTTACACCTGATTTGATGCCTTCGGATATTTTGGGAAGTGAAATTCTAGATGAAAATCGCCAATTTAAATTCATAAAAGGGCCCATTTTTTCGAATATTATTCTGGCTGACGAAATCAACAGAACACCACCAAAAACGCAGGCAGCTTTGCTCGAAGCGATGCAAGAACGTTCCGTTACCATTGCAGGTCATAACTATAAATTGGCATTGCCGTATTTCGTGTTAGCAACACAAAATCCCATTGAGCAAGAAGGAACTTATCCTTTGCCCGAAGCGCAATTAGACCGATTTATGTTTGCCATTAAACTCGATTACCCTTCTTTTGAAGAAGAAGTTCAGGTAGTAAAACGAACGACTTCAGATACAAACAATACTATAAATCCATTGTTCACGGCTCAAGAAATTATTGATTTCCAACACTTGATTCGAAGGATTCCAGTTGCTGATAATGTAATAGAATATGCGGTGACTTTGGTAAGTAAAACACGTCCTGACAATAAACTGTCTAACGAATTTGTGAAAAACTATTTGGATTGGGGTGCAGGACCAAGAGCTTCTCAAAATTTGATTTTGGCAGCCAAAGCCCATGCCGCTTTTAACGGAAAATTTTCTCCTGATATCGAAGATGTAAAGGCTGTCGCTACAGGAATTCTTCGTCACAGAATCATCAAAAACTACAAAGCCGACGCCGAAGGAATTACCGAAGAAATGATTATTGATAAGTTAATCTAAATTAGAAATCATATAATTTAAAAAGAATCTTTATTCTATTGGGAATAAAGATTTTTTTATTTACCAGAATTTCATCTTTATCAATAATTAGATTTTATATTGTTGATAGCGCAATAGAATAATTTAATTTTGCATATATCACAATATTTAAAGTGTAAAATTCTTATTTGGTAATAATAATTTTATCAAAGTCCTCTTTTGTTATTTTTTTTATATTCTCGTCTTAAATTCTTAAATTTGCAGAACAAAACAAAAAAATCCTATATATTATGGCTTTTGACATAGAAATGATTAAAAATGTGTACGCAAACATGACAACTCGTGTAGACAAAGCACGCGAATTAGTTGGACGTCCATTAACATTGACAGAGAAAATTTTATACAACCACCTTTGGGAAGGAGCACCATCTCAAACCTTTAATAGAGGAGTTGATTATGTAGATTTTGCTCCAGATAGAGTAGCTTGTCAAGATGCTACAGCCCAAATGGCATTATTGCAATTTATGCACGCTGGTAAAAAAACAGTTGCTGTTCCTACAACAGTTCACTGTGATCACTTAATTCTTGCTAAAGTGGGAGCTGAAAAAGATTTGGCTTTTGCAAAAACGCAATCAAGCGAGGTTTTTGATTTTCTATCATCAGTATCCAATAAATTCGGAATCGGATTCTGGAAACCAGGTTCTGGAATTATTCACCAAATCGTTTTAGAAAACTACGCATTCCCTGGAGGAATGATGATTGGTACTGATTCACATACTGTAAATGCTGGCGGATTAGGGATGCTAGCTATTGGAGTTGGTGGTGCTGATGCTGTTGACGTAATGTCTGGAATGTCTTGGGAATTAAAATTCCCTAAATTGATTGGAGTAAAATTAACCGGAAAATTATCGGGTTGGTCCGCTCCAAAAGACGTAATTCTAAAAGTAGCTGATATTCTTACCGTAAAAGGAGGGACAGGTGCTATTGTCGAATACTTTGGCGAAGGCGCTTTGAATATGTCTTGTACTGGAAAAGGAACTATTTGTAATATGGGTGCCGAAATCGGAGCTACAACTTCTACATTTGGTTATGATGATTCGATGCGTAGATATTTAGCTGCAACAGGTCGTCAAGATGTTGTAGATGCTGCTGATACAGTTGCAAGTTATCTAACAGGTGACGCCGAAGTGTATGCAAACCCGGAACACTATTTTGACCAAGTAATCGAAATAAACTTATCAGAATTAGAGCCGTATATTAATGGCCCTTTTACTCCAGATAGAGGAACTCCTGTTTCAAAAATGAAAGAAGAAGCCGCCGCAAACGGATGGCCTCTTAAAGTAGAATGGGGATTGATAGGTTCTTGTACGAACTCTTCCTATGAAGACATGTCTCGTGCTGCCTCTATCGTTGAGCAAGCCGTTGCGCATGGAATTTCGCCAAAAGCAGAATTTGGAATCAATCCTGGTTCGGAACAAATCCGTTACACTATCGAAAGAGATGGCATTATTGCAACTTTCGAAAAAATGGGAACAAAAGTATTTACAAATGCTTGCGGACCTTGTATTGGACAATGGGATAGAGACGGAGCGGATAAAGGCGAAAAAAATACAATTGTACATTCCTTCAACCGAAACTTCTCCAAAAGAGCGGATGGTAATCCAAATACACACGCTTTTGTAACTTCACCAGAAATGGTAGCTGCTTTAGCTATTGCCGGAAGATTAGATTTCAATCCATTAACAGATACGTTGTTAAATGACAAAGGTGAAGCAGTTAAATTAGAAGCTCCGTTTGGCGACGAATTGCCAAAAAGAGGTTTTGATGTAGATGATAACGGTTTTCAAGCGCCCGCCGAAGATGGTTCAGGAGTTGTAATTGCTGTAAGTGAAACTTCAGATAGATTACAGTTATTAGCCCCTTTCGATGCTTGGGACGGAAATAATATTATGGGAGCTAAATTATTAATCAAAGCTTTCGGAAAATGTACCACTGATCATATTTCTATGGCTGGACCTTGGTTGCGTTTCCGTGGCCATTTGGACAATATTTCGAATAATATGTTGATTGGGGCTGTAAATGCTTTTAACCAAAAACCAAATTCAGTAAAAAACCAATTAACTGGAGAGTATGATGCTGTACCTGCCGTGGCACGTGCTTATAAAGTGGCCGGAATTGCTTCAGTAGTTGTGGGCGACCACAATTATGGCGAAGGTTCTTCACGCGAACACGCCGCAATGGAACCTCGTTTCCTTGGAGTAAAAGCAGTTTTGGTAAAATCATTTGCTCGTATTCACGAAACGAATTTAAAAAAACAAGGAATGCTTGGATTGACTTTTGCTAACGAAGCCGATTATGATAAAATTCAGGAAAATGATGTGATTAACTTCATTGATTTGGTTGATTTTGCTCCGGCGAAACCATTGACGTTGGAATTCGTTCACGCTGATGGAACTAAAGATGTCATCTTGGCAAACCACACTTACAATGAAGGACAAATTGGCTGGTTCGTTGCAGGTTCAGCTTTAAATTTGATAGCTGACGGAAAAGCATAATTTTAAGTTTTTAAATACTATTAAAATGCTCTGTTTTCACAGAGCATTTTTTTTATTCTTGAATTTGTTAAATTGGATATAAAGGCTTGTTAAAAAAGTAAGACATTTGTATTTTTGTATTAAATTCGCATTTAACCAATATTTTTTTGAAGTATTTTGCCATTAAAGTAAAACAAATTTTTAAATAATTATAAATTCCTTTTGGTTTTATAAACTAAAAAATGGACGGGTGGGTAATGAAATTTAAATGGATTTTATGAAGTATTTTAGTTGTGTATTTTTGTTCATTTTTTTTACTAGTATGAGTGCTTTTTCTCAAGAAAAGCACATAAAACATACTGTTTTAAGGGGTGAAACAATTAGCGAAATTGCAGAATATTACAAAGTAAAACCCCAAGAAATTTACGAATTAAATCCAAAAGCCAAGAAAGGAATAAAATCCCATTCGGTTTTATTAATTCCTACTAATGCTAAAAAAACTAAAATTTTAGCTGCCGAGATCGCAATTAATCAACCTGAAAAAAAACACGAAGTTCTGACTAAAGAAACAGTTTATGGCATTGCAAAACTATACAATGTTAGTGTTGAAGATTTATATAAAATTAACACAGAGTTAGAAAAAGAGGGCTTAAAAAAAGGACAAATAATTAAAATTCCTCGAAATTATTCAGATAACTTGGTAGTGACAACATCATCAGAAAATCCAAACGAAATTCTAAAGCCAAATATTTCAACCAAAACCGTTACGAAAGAGGAAGTTGTAGTTTTATCAAAATTAGTCGAGAAAGGGGAAGCTAAAGTTCAAGTAATTGTTCGTGTAGTTTTGCCAAAAGAAACTTTATATTCTATTGCCAAGCAATATGGAATCACGGTGATCGATTTGAAAAATGCAAATCCTACAATAGGAAATAAAGCATTACAAATGGGTCAAAAGATTGCGATTCCTGTAAAACTAGACAATAATTTAGATTTGGCCGATAAAGAAAATACATCAACAAATGAGAATGTCCAAGTCAATAGCATTGATAGTAAGCAAACCAATGCTTTAATACAAACAGTACTTAAAAACCCAACAGTAGAAACTGAAACTACTCATGAAGTTTTACCTAAAGAAACCAAATACAGCATAGCAAAGGAATATGGAATTTCAGTAAAAGAATTAGAGAAGCAAAATCCAAAAATTTCGAAACAACTCCCTATTGGTTATGTCCTCAAAATTCGCAGTTCAAAAGTGATTGAAGCCACGGTCGCCACTGAGGAATTTGTTGTTGCAAAAGAGGAAGTGCTCATCGAGGATTCGAATCAAAATACAAATAAAGATCACGGCGCTGTCTTTGTAGATCAATTGGTTTTTACTGCATCCGAAAACATTGGAATACGGTATCGTTATGGGGGAGCCACAAAAGAGGGTTTTGATTGTTCGGGCTTGATGTACACTACTTTTGCCACTTATAATATTATACTTCCAAGATCGTCAATAGAAATGGCTTCTTGTGGTTCTAAAATTAATTCCGAAAATGCCCAAAAAGGAGATTTGATTTTCTTCAAAACCCGAGGTCGACGAAAAATAAATCACGTGGGAATGGTGGTTGAAGTTTGTAATGGGGAAATTAAATTCATCCACTCTTCTAGTCAGGGGGTGATTATTTCTTCAACAAAAGAGTCCTATTATGGGAGGAATTTTGCTCAAATTAATCGCGTATTATAAACTAAACAAATAAAAAATAGATTTCACTAAACCCTCAAGCAAATTGGGGTTTTTTAGTTCAAGTCGGTAATTTTTAGGAGTGGCATTGAACCCTACTCAAGGGTTAAAAGCACAATTATTTTACAATATATTTAATTTATTTATAGTGTCAACACCCACTAATTATCACATCCAATTTACAAACCAATTATTTCTCTATTTATAAAAAAGGTATATCTTTGGCCAACCAAAAAAAACCAAAAGAATATGCAAGAAGACAACCAAGACCATTTTAAAAGAGAACTAGGATTATTCGATGGAACAATGCTCGTTGTGGGATCGATGATAGGCTCGGGAATATTTATTGTAAGCTCTGATATGGTACGCCAAGTAGGTTCTGCCGGCTGGCTCATTTCAATATGGGTACTTACTGCTTTGCTTACCATAGTTGCGGCCGTTAGTTATGGCGAGTTAAGCGCAATGTTTCCAAAAGCGGGCGGACAATATGTTTATATCAAGGAGGCTTACGGAAAATTAATTGGTTTCTTGTATGGCTGGAGTTTCTTTGCCGTCATACAAACGGGTACAATTGCCGCTGTGGGCGTAGCATTCTCGAAGTTTGCCGCCTATATTTATGCGCCTTTAAGCGATGAAAATATTCTTTTCGAAATGAGTGCATTTAAACTCAACGCCGCTCAAATTGTTTCTATAATTACCATTATTTTGCTAACCTACATTAACAGTCGCGGCGTAAAAAACAGTAAAATTTTACAAACGGTATTAACGGTTATCAAAGTTTCGTCACTTCTAGGTTTAATTATTTTCGGCTTTATTCTGGCCGCCAAAGCTGAAGTATGGGATGCTAACTGGGCTGACGCCTGGGGTTCAAAGTCACTTGACACAACAACGGGTTCTTGGTTTCCAATTAGTGGAGCGACATTATTATCTGCATTTGTAGCTGCATTTGTGGGATCCCAATTTTCGAGTGTGGCTTGGGAAGGTGTTACTTTTATTGCTGAAGAAATTAAAAATCCCAAACGAAACGTAGGCTTGAGCCTTTTTCTAGGCACCTTAATTGTTGGCGTTATTTATACAATGGCAAACGTGATGTATATTGCGGTACTTCCTTTGCAAGATATTGCTACGGCCAAATCAGATCGGGTTGCTGTTGTAGCATCCCAAGTTATTTTTGGGGGTATAGGAACTTTAATCATTGCTTTGATGATTATGATTTCGACTTTTGCCTGCAACAACGGATTGATTATGGCTGGCGCTAGGGTTTATTACACGATGGCAAAAGACGGATTATTTTTTAAAAAAGCCGCTAATCTTAATAGTGCAAGCGTTCCGGAATGGGCATTATGGGCACAGTGCCTATGGGCTTCGGCTTTGTGTTTGACAGGGAAATATGGAGCTTTGTTAGACTTTGTCGTAATCATAGTTTTGATATTTTACATCCTCACTATATACGGAATTTTTATCTTACGCAAAAAAATGCCCGATGCCGAAAGACCTTACAAGGCTTTTGGGTACCCATTTCTACCAATGTTGTATATTGTAATTTCTTCTATAATTTCTATTACCCTATTAATTACAAAAACCAGTACTTGCGGTTGGGGTGTTTTTATCATGCTGATAGGAATCCCAATTTATTACTTCACAAAACAGAAGGAATAGAAAGTTTATAGTCGAAGTTTTCATTCGTGTTTGATGTTCAAACCTATTCATTAAAACATGAAAACCGTCCCGCTAATCGGGACGGTTTTTTTCTATAAACAAGAAAAATATTTTTTATCTGAAAAACATAATCTGTTAGTGTTTGGTTATTTTTCGCTAAAATTTATACGAATCAAAGGGATATAAACTCAATGTAAAAAAGAAATAACATTTTTGTACTTAAAAATGAAGAGAAGCTATAATAAGGAAACATAGGTGAAAGATAAATTCACATCAATTTAGTGAAATCTAGTTATTTTTCGTGTAGTTCCCCAATAAAAAATGCTTTACGTCGTTTTAAAAAATTATCTTACACTTTAAATCATTACTTTTGTGGTGAATTTTCATATTATTAATAAAACAAGTATGACTAAAAAATTTACAAATTTTTTTTCAAGAGAAAACTTAAGTTTCAATATTAATAATTTGAGCTATTTGCCTCGATGGATAATTTTGATGATTGATTCCGTTATTTTAGGAATTTCTTTTTTAATCACTTATTTTATATTTGAAGGATTAGGTTCCCATTATGTATATCCCGTCTATGATTTCTCATTTGTAGCTTATCTATTGGGAATTAATGTTTTCTTTTTTTGGTTTTTTAGAACTTATTCTGGAATTATTCGACATTCTTCTTTTACTGATGCGATAAAAATTTTATTTTCGCAAATTTCGGTATTGGTTTTGGGCCTTATTTTTAATTTTATATACTTTCAATTATTCCAAGAAAAAGTGTTTAATAACTCGGCACTTTTCATCTACATTGTGATTTCCTTTTGTGGTTTGTTTTTGTACCGTGTAATGGTAAAACAAGTTTTTGAAATCTATTTTTCAGATATAAGTGACGCCAAATTAATGAAAATACTCATTTACGGCACTGATGCTAATGCCATATCGGTTGCTAATGCTTTAAAGTTTGAGACACCAATGCGATTTAAAATTGTGGGATTTGTAAGTAGAGACTATCAGAATGCTTCCAAACGTATGCTGAATTTACCAATTCTTGTTCAAAAGAAAAAGATATCCACCTTAATTCGCGCCATGGGAGCCCAAGGTGTTATCATTGCCGATAAAAGTTTGTCGCGAGAAGATCAATTAATTATTGTTGACCAATGTCTAGAGTCCAGTTACCGTGTGTATACCGTACCAAAAATTTCAGATTGGGAAAATAAAAAAGAGATTTCCAATAAAGTTAAAAACATCCAAATTGAAGATTTATTAGAACGCAAACCCATTGTATTAGATAATAAATCAATCACTAAGCAATTAGAAAATAAAATTGTTTTGATAACAGGAGCTGCCGGATCAATAGGAAGTGAAATTGTGAGGCAAGTTTTAAGATTTGATCCAAAACAGCTAATAATCTTAGATCAAGCTGAAACAGAATTACACCATCTTGTGACGGAGTTAAATAGTCTTTCTTATAATGCTAAAATCCACAATGTAATTGCCGACATTAGAAATAAGGAAGTAATGAAGAGGGTGTTCCATTTATATAAACCCCAAGTGGTATTTCACGCTGCAGCCTATAAACACGTGCCGTTAATGGAAGAAAATCCTTCACAGGCAATTCTAAATAATGTGAAAGGCACTAAAATTATAGCAGACTTGTCGGTTGAATATAAGGTTGAAAACTTTGTTATGATATCTACGGATAAGGCAGTTAATCCGAGCAATGTCATGGGGGCCAGTAAAAGAATTGCAGAGAAATATGTGCAATCTTTACATTTAAAAAATACAAATGAAAATGGTTTCAAAGGGACAAAATTCATCACTACCCGTTTCGGAAACGTTTTGGGATCCAATGGATCTGTTGTACCCTTGTTTACAAAACAAATTCAAAAGGGTGGGCCAATTACAATTACCCATCAAGACATTATCCGCTATTTCATGACCATTCCCGAAGCCTGTCATCTGGTTCTTGAGGCTGCGACAATGGGTAACGGGGGTGAAATTTATATTTTCGATATGGGGAAACCGGTTAAGATTATCGATTTAGCAAAAAAAATGATCAAATTAGCAGGATTTATTCCTGACGTAGATATTAAAATTCAAATTGTAGGCTTGAGACCCGGTGAGAAATTATTCGAAGAATTACTCAACGACACTGCTAAAACCTTGCCTACTTATCATGAAAAAATCATGATTGCTCAAGAATTGGAAGAGGATTTCGAAAACCTTCTCGCAGAAATTGAGGAGCTTATAGGCATTGCTGATTTCTTCGACAATGATGATATTGTAGCAAAAATGAAAAAAATTGTCCCTGAGTTTAGGAGTATGAATTCTATTTATTCCCTAATGGATAAGTAATTATAAACAGTTAAAAGGACTACTTCATTTTGTAATTGCCTTTTCTATTTCCAAAAAAAAGTTCACAAAGGAAACACCTTTTTCTTTGTGAACTTTTGTCTTTTTTAGGATATTATAAAGTTGGGATGGAGGGATCTAATTTAAAAAACTGGTTATTGGTTATGATTTCTCGGAGTGGTGTCAAGTCTTTCAATCGCACTTTTTTTTCAAAGGCGGCAACATGATTGTCGTGATGTACATCAGAACCTACAAAATTATACATCCCTTTTTGGAGTAATTTCTCCGCAACTTTGGTAATCTCTTCGCCATAATAACCAACTACTGCTGCTAGATTTAGCTGGAATAAGCAACCTGCTCTTTTTAATTTAAGGTATTCTTCAAAATTATTGTGGTAAAACAAATAACGCTCCGGATGAGCCAATACCGGGATATAACCTGCCACCTGCAAATCGAATAGGATTTCATACAAGTGGATGGGTGGATTGATATAGGACATTTCAACCAACACATAATTGGCTTTAAGTGTCAAAACATCACCCTTTTTGAAAAGTTCCACAAAATGATCGTCCATCATGTATTCTGCGGCAGCACGAAACGGAATCGTGATTTGGTGTTTTTCTAGTTCCAGAACCGTAGCCGCTTCCTTTAATTTAATTGTGGCACCTGTATTGTCCCAAACGTGATGGATGATATGAGGCGTGGTAATAAATTGTGCAATTCCAAAAGACTGAAGTGATCGCGTAAGTCGCAAGCTGTCCTCAAAATGCCTTGCGCCATCATCGATACCTGGCAAAAGATGCGAATGAATATCGACATGATTATCGGGAATCAAATCTTGGAGTACGGTTTTGGGTCTAAAAAAAGATAGCATACTGCGAAGGTAAACAATTTGTTGTTTGATTTTTAATTATATTCCGAAAGCCAAATCCACAAAAATAATCTGCGGTTTATTTCTTTAAACTCTATAACCTGATTGGTATCCGTTTACTATTCCTAAAAGCCATTTTTAACAATAAAATGACACTTGTTGCCGCCATCGGCAGCACAATCATTAAATGTATTTTGTTGAGCATGACAATCAAGTAAACAAGAATCGAAAGCACATTCAACACGCATAAACGGATGATCCATTTCTTGTTGTTGGTCAACATAAAATAGAGTAGCACTAGAAGGGCAGGGTTAAACAACAATACATTATAGTTGTAAGCCAACTCTTGATGATAGGAATAAACCCCCACAAAAACGAAGAATATTCCCAGCAAGCCCATTATTAAAAAATAAAACAAATCGACTCCTCTATTGTTCATTAGAACGATCAAGCCCAGAAGTAGTGCATAGGTATAAAAATGGTTCCAGCTAGAGCTTGGTGATTCTTTTTTGATGTCCAATAGGGTTTGGCTTTCCTTAAAAAGCAAGTGGTTTTCATACTGGATTAATTGGAGACTTTTACGGAGTTCCAGAGGCAGGAAAATCGTAGTTCCATATTCATCTACCTTCTTTCCGAAAATGATGCTGGTGCCCAGTTTTTCATAAAAAGAATGGTCAAAATAAGGATACAGAATGGCTCTGTAGGTCAGGTCGGTGTTAATTTTCTTAACAATAATCTGGCCTCCCAGTGTTTTATTCAGGATATCTACCACCATCGAAGTACAGTTTTTATCTATAAACTTATAGGTGTAATAACTTTCGCTCGAGGCAAGTACAGCAGTCAAATTGTTAAATAATTTTTGTTTGTACACGAGAGGGACAATCAATTCCTGTTCGTAAACACTTCTTTTTTCATAGGTATATTGTTGCATAAAATCGGCAAAGCGATTGGCGACGGCAAAATATTGCAGGTCTCCCTTAATGAATTTTGCAACAAAATTAGGCGTGGCAAAATCAAAGGCTCCATAATTATAGACAACATCCAAATTATTGTCCAAATCAGTGATGCGTATAGCAGTGTGGCCAAACAGCGCATAAGATTCATTGCCGGTATCACAAGTAATGACGCTTACACTAGCTTTATCGGACAATATTATATTTTGGGAAAAACAGTTGGCTAGAGAGCTAATCAATAGCGTTATAAAGAGTGTTTTTTTAATTAAAAATAGTTTCATTTATTGCGGTATTTTATAATGTAAAATTAATTTCTAAAGAGTCCCAAATCCACTTTCACCGAAAATATATTCGAATACAAGGCCGCACTTTGATTTCCTAAATTCGTCAATGCATAATCAATCTGGATGCCTTTGTATTTGAATCCCAGTCCAATATTGGGCTGAAAACCTAGCCTCTGGCTATTGTCTAATTGCTCAATGTTTTGAAAATTACCCACGCCAGCCCGCACGAAAACCAATTCGGTGTAGCCAAATTCAAATCCCAACGCTGGATCGATACTTACGAAATCGGTCGAAATAAGGTCGTTGGTCTTGGCAAACCGCATATTGAGGTTGGCTGCCGCCAAAACACTGTAATCATAGCGAACAATAAACTTCTTGGATAAGCCCAATTGTGCTTTTGGAGCTGTAATCTCGGTGCTTTCTGGTAATACCTGGTTTTGTCCCGGAATGGCATCGGCTATTTTTTTGTATTCGGCCTCGTCTATATTCCAGACGTTGTAGGTAGTGGTTATATCGCGAAGCATCAAGCCAAAATGCCAGTTGTTTTTTTCGAATTGGATGCCTGCATCCAATCCAAAACCCCAAGAACTTGCAAATTTACCTATGATTCGACGAATCACTTTGGCATTGACACCATATTGAAATCCCGGTAGCTGCAATTTTCGTGCATAAGAAAAAGTAAAACCATAATCGGCGGTAGAGAAAAGACTGATTCTGTTGTAATCAATATTGCCTTGGCTGTCGATCAACTCAGTCGTGTTCAGAATATCATCAACCCCAAAACGAATCAAGGAAACTCCCCAAGCGCTTTGGTCATCTATGGGTTTGGCATAAGCGATGTAGTCGTATTGGGCAATATTGGCGAAATAATTAGCATGCATCAAAGATACCTGATGGTCTTCGAGATGCACCAACCCTGCCGGATTCCAATAAACCGAATTCACGTCGCTGGTGCTAGAAGTTACCGCATTAGCCATTCCCAATGCTGCCGCATCAACACCAATATTCATAAATTCATTCGAATATTTCCGAACTGCTTGTCCATACGAGATAACACAAACCAATAGGATAAAGAATAATTGCGTTTTTTTTAACATGGAGTACTTTGCTAACTCAAGGGCTGTTTAATTTTTACCAAAAATATAATTTTTTAATGAGCTTCATCCTCACTTAGGCTAAATAAAACCCAATACTAGGCCAGCGATTAAAAAACTCTATTAAAAAACGCACTTCTCCTTCACTTATTATACTAAATTTGTGAACTTTGTCAATCTAATTTAAATAAACATGCAAATTAAAAAACACATTCCAAATATAATTACGTTACTCAATCTTTTTTGCGGTTGCATTGCCTTAGTTTTTGTTTCTAAATTGAATTTTGAAATGGCTTTTTATTTCGTTTGTTTGGGCATATTCCTTGATTTTTTCGATGGCTTTTTCGCTCGATTGTTCCATGTTTCCAGTCCGTTGGGATTGCAATTGGATTCCTTAGCAGATATGGTGACCAGTGGTGTTGTTCCAGGTTATGTGATGTTTTGTTTGTTGCAAAAATGCCAAGACCCTTTATCTCCTTCGGTAATTTTCCCATTTCTTGGGTTCATTATTACTCTGGGATCTTGTTATCGCCTGGCCAATTTTAATATTGATACCCGTCAAACCGATTCTTTTATTGGCTTGCCCACCCCCGCCAACACCTTGTTTATAATGAGTTTGCCCTTGGTTTTAAAATATTCGGACTCTATGGTTGTATTTGAAATCCTGACTAATCAGCTGGTTTTATTGGCCATCACTTTGTTTAGCGCTTATATTCTGAATGCCGAAATACCCTTGTTTTCCCTTAAAATAAAGGAATTTAGTTTCAAGAAAAATCGTCTCCAAATTGTATTCTTGTCACTATCAGTTTTGTTGTTGGTGTTCTTTCAATTTTTGGGAATTCCATTGGTTATCATTACTTACGTTTTAGTGTCATTAATTAATAACAAGTTCTTTAAAAAGCAGCTTGTCATCCATGAGGAGAAATAGCAGCAGAGGCAAAACTACAATCAAGCGAAAACCCCGTAAAAAACCTTCTTTTTTCTCGGCGAAGTTGTTGCGTTTTTCTCTAATTACTTTTGTTGTTGTATTATTTTTTGGGTTTGCTTACCATTATAGGGAAGGACTTGCCTATTATTTTGGATTCAAATCCAATAAAATCCAATTCGAAAAAGCAGAAGCCAAACGAATTTCTGATGTTCGCAATTATCAGGTTTTGGAAAATCATCAAGGAAAAGCCATTGGTTTGGATGTTTCCGAATTTCAGGGAACCATCGATTGGACCTTGGTCGAAACAATTGAAAACGCTTATTCGCTTAATTTTGTGTTTATCCGCGCCACTGCCGGAAGCGACCGTGAAGACAAAAAATTTAAAGAAAATTGGCTTGGTGCCAAAAAGAATAAGATGATTCGTGGTGCTTATCATTATTACCGTCCTAACGAAAATTCATTGGAACAGGCTAAGCTTTTTATTAAAACGGTTCAATTGCAAAAAGGGGATTTGCCTCCCGTTTTAGACATTGAAAAATTGCCCAAAGAACAATCTTTAAAAAATCTCAAAATCGGATTAAAACGATGGTTAAAAGCAATCGAAGGGCATTATAAAGTAAAACCGATTATATATACAGGCGAAAAATATTATGATGACTTCTTAAAAGAAGAATTCTCGGACTATCTTTTTTGGATAGCCAATTATAATTTTTATCGGGAGAAAATAGGAGGCGATTGGTTGTTTTGGCAATTTACCGAAAAAGCTTCAGTTTCAGGAATAAAAGGCAATGTTGATGTCAATATCTTTAATGGTGATGTAGAGCAGTTGCGATTTATTACGTTAGAGTAATTAATTCTTTATTTTGGTTTATTAATTATAAATGACAATCTATTTTTTGTGATTTGGCAAAAAATAGATTAAAATTATTATAGCAATTATTACTGTTACAAACAACAACACCGAATTTCTATTAGCAAAGTTCACAGTCCAGCCCATAAGTGTCACTCTTTTTGGAGGCATTAAGCGTTTGTCTTCTTTGTTATAATAAAACATTCCCCAAATCCAGTTGTTAGGGGCTTTGTGCCATTTATCCTTGGTTTCTTGACTAGGCTTTTCTTGATTTCTCACTATTAAAATCTATTTTTTTTAACGAACTGCTTTCCTAAAATTCCAACTTTTTTTTTCTTAATTCGAAATTCTGACCTAAATATACACGTCGAACCATTTCATCCTCAACCAATTCTTCGGGAATTCCTTCTTTCAAAATGCCACCTTCAAACATAAGGTAGGTTTTGTCAGTAATTGCTAAAGTTTCTTGAACATTGTGATCCGTAATAAGAATTCCAATGTTTTTGTTTTTGAGTTGAGCAACGATGCGCTGAATATCTTCTACCGCTACTGGATCGACACCTGCAAAAGGTTCATCAAGCAGAATAAATTTGGGGTCGGTAGCAAGACAACGTGCTATTTCGGTACGACGACGTTCTCCACCCGAAAGCAAATCGCCACGATTGGTACGAATGTGTTGCAAACCAAATTCGGCAATTAAACTTTCCATTTTGGCTTCTTGCTCTTCTTTCGAAAGTTGGGTCAATTGCAGCACGCTCAAAATGTTGTCTTCGACACTTAATTTTCTAAAAACGGATGCTTCTTGTGCCAAATAACCAATACCTTGTTGGGCTCTTTTGTACATTGGAAAATGAGTTATGTCTAAATCATCGAGATAGATATTTCCCATGTTTGGTTTTACTAATCCCACGATCATATAAAAAGAAGTTGTTTTTCCAGCACCATTAGGTCCCAAAAGACCCACGATTTCACCTTGGTTTACTTCCACCGAAATGCCTTTTACAACACTACGTCCTTTATATGTTTTAACTAGATTTTCGGCTCTTAATTTCATTTTAATTTGGTATTCAAAATTAAACAATTAGTATTAGCTAACCTGTTCCCTTTTTATTTGTCTATTATATACAATAGAAGAAATGAGGACGCTTAATTCAAAAATGAACAGCATCGGGATGGCTACAATGGTTTGACTCACCACGTCTGGCGGAGTTACTATGGCGGCAACAATTAATACCAAGACTATGGCATATCTTCTGTATTTTTTTAAAAAGGCTGGAGTTACAAGTCCTAATTTCGTAAGGAAGTAAATAATAATTGGTAGTTCAAAGAATAAACCACCCGCTAAAATAGATGTTTTTACCATTCCAATATAAGAACCTAGTGTAAATTGATTTTTTACAATGTCACTCACCGAAAACGTGGCTACAAAATTGACCGACATTGGAATAATCACAAAATAACCAAAAAGCACTCCCAAAAAGAATAATAAAGAAGAAATGAATATGAATAATCGGGCATTTTTTCTTTCTTTTTCATATAAGGCTGGGCTAATAAATTTCCAAATTTGCCATAAAATATAGGGGAAAGCCATTATGAAACCCGCCAAAATACACATCCACACAAACATGTTTACCTGTCCCTCCATCTCGGTATTCTGAATGATAAATGGCAATTCTTCAATACATATACTCTCGCCAAAATTTAATTGATGGGATAAATCACAAAAAAAACGATAAGTAAAAAAGGAAGGTCTTGTAGGTCCAAATATGATGGTATCAAACAAGAAATCACTTATAAAATAGGTTGCAAAAGCCATTATTATTACTGCCGCCGAACTTCGAACTAATAACCATCTTAATTCCTCAAGGTGGTCTAAAAATGACATTTCTTTAAGCATTTTCTTTCCCATTACACAATTCCTTCTTTTAAAATATCATGTAAATGCAATACGCCTTTATATTCTCCATTGTCCACCACAATAAGTTGAGTGATGGCAAAATCTTCAAGAATATTTAAAGCATCGGCCACCATGGTAGTGGATTGTATCATTTTCGGATTTCTTGTCATAATATCTTTTGCGGTCAAATGGGTAAAAGTATCATTATCGTTTAGCATTCTTCGAATATCTCCATCAGTAATTATTCCGATTACTTTTTCATTTTCGATTACTGCGGTCACTCCCAATCGTTTTTCGGAGATTTCGAAAATTACTTTTTTTATAGGCGCATCAGGAGCTACCATTGGTTTCATTGAATACTCAAGCATATCGATTACTTGGAGCAATAGTTTTTTACCTAAAGCGCCACCAGGATGGTATTTTGCAAAATCCTCACTCGTAAAATTACGCATTTCCATCAAGCAAACGGCAAGTGCATCGCCCATAACTAGTTGTGCGGTGGTGCTGTTTGTGGGTGCCAAATTGTTTCGACAAGACTCTGCATCAACGGTAGTGTTCAAAACAAAGTCAGATTCTTTTGCTAAAAAAGAAGTTATGTTTCCTGTTATGGCTATTATTTTATTTCCAAAACGTTTCAATATGGGAATGAGAATTTTTATTTCGGGGCTGTTGCCACTTTTTGAGATACAAATGACAACATCGTCAGTTTGTACCATACCTAAATCGCCATGAATAGCTTCGGAAGCGTGTAAAAAAAGCGATGGAGTGCCCGTTGAATTAAACGTGGCAACCATTTTTTGTGCGATAATTGCACTCTTTCCAATTCCTGTAACGATTAATCGTCCTTTGGATTTAAACAGAATTTGTGTCGCTTCGGCGAAGTTAATGTCAATAAAATCAATTAGTTTAGCGATAGATTCACTCTCGGAAAGAATGGTCTTTTTTGCTAAAATCAATATATTTTCTTTTGTATCCAAAATAGAATTATTATAAAATTTGTGTGTATGAAAGAAATTAGTATCTTTAGGTGTCGCAAATTTAGATAAAATACCATTAATAAAGAATGAATTCAAACGAAATTGACATCTACAAAGAATTAAAGAAATTTTTTGGGTTTAACCAATTCAAAGGTTTACAGGAACAAGTTATTAAAAGTATCCTTAACAAGGAAAACACTTTCGTAATTATGCCAACAGGCGGAGGCAAGTCACTTTGCTACCAGTTACCTGCTTTGGTCCAAGAAGGAACAGCTATCGTAGTGTCGCCTTTAATTGCCTTAATGAAAAATCAAGTTGACGCCATTAGAAGCCTGTCTACCGAAAGGGGTATTGCGCATGTTTTAAACTCTTCACTTACCAAAACTGAAATTACCCAAGTTAAAACCGATATTAGTTCCGGTTTAACTAAATTGCTATATGTAGCCCCAGAATCATTAACCAAGGAAGAATATGTAAATTTTCTTCAAACCGTGCCCATTTCTTTTGTTGCCATTGACGAAGCACACTGTATTTCTGAATGGGGACATGATTTTAGACCCGAATACAGGAATTTAAAGCACATCATCAAACAATTAGGGGACGTTCCCATTATAGGATTAACAGCTACTGCCACCCCAAAAGTACAGGAAGACATTCTGAAAAATCTCGATATGTCCGATGCAACAACATATAAAGCATCGTTCAACAGACCTAATTTATATTATGAGGTTCGTACCAAAACCAAAAATATTGAATCGGATATTATTCGTTTTATCAAACAACATAAAGGCAAATCTGGAATTATTTATTGTTTAAGTCGTAAAAAAGTAGAGGCTATTGCCGAAGTTTTACAAGTCAACGGAATAAGCGCAGTTCCCTACCATGCTGGTTTAGATGCAAAAACACGTGCTAGACACCAAGACATGTTTCTTATGGAAGATGTTGATGTAGTGGTTGCCACGATTGCCTTTGGAATGGGAATAGACAAACCCGATGTGCGTTTTGTGATTCACCATGACATTCCCAAATCATTAGAAAGTTATTATCAAGAAACAGGTCGTGCTGGTCGAGATGGAGGCGAAGGGCATTGTATGGCCTATTATTCGTATAAAGATGTAGAAAAACTCGAAAAATTCTTATCAGGTAAACCCGTAGCCGAACAAGAAATTGGTTTCGCTTTATTACAAGAAGTAGTAGCTTATGCCGAAACTTCAATGTCGAGAAGGAAATTTCTTTTGCATTATTTTGGAGAAGAATTCAATAGTGAAACTGGTGAGGGTGGCGATATGGACGATAATGTTCGTAATCCGAAAGTTAAAATTGAAGCCCAAAATGAAGCGGTCAAACTACTTGAAGTCGTTCGCGACACCAAACACATTTACAAGTCTAAAGAAGTTGTTTTTACCCTTATTGGCCGTGTAAACGCTATAATAAAGGCACATAGAACAGATGTTCAACCATTTTTTGGATCGGGCGCTAATCACGATGAGAAATATTGGATGGCATTGTTAAGGCAAGTGCTTGTGGATGGATTGTTGTCTAAAGATATCGAAACTTATGGAGTTGTAAAAATCACGCAAAAAGGATTAAATTTTATTAAAAAACCAAGTTCCTTTATGATGTCCGAGGATCATGAATACAATGAAACCGAGGATGAAGCCATCGTAACTGCTGCAAAATCAACCGGAGTAGCTGATGAGGTATTGATGAGTATGTTGCGTGACTTACGCAAAAAAACAGCGAAACGATTGGGAGTTCCACCATTTGTTGTTTTTCAAGACCCCTCTCTCGAAGACATGGCATTGAAATATCCCTTTACAAATCAAGAGTTAGTGAACATTCATGGCGTTGGAGAAGGAAAAGCAAAGAAATATGGCAAGGAATTCCTAGAGTTAATCAGCCGTTATGTTGATGAAAATGACATTATTCGACCAGATGATTTGGTCGTGAAATCTACAGGAGTCAACTCGGCCAACAAATTGTATATTATTCAAAATATTGACAGAAAATTACCTCTTGAGGATATTGCTTCCTCCAAAGGAATGAAAATGAACGACTTGATAACAGAAATGGAGCAAATCGTTAATTCGGGCACCAAGTTGAATATAAAATACTGGATCGATGAAATGCTAGATGACGAACAACAAGTAGAAATTCACGACTATTTTATGGAATCCCATTCAGACAATATTGAAGATGCCTTGAAGGAATTTGAGGGGGATTATGATCTTGAGGAATTGCGCTTGATGCGAATCAAGTTTATTAGCGAAGTGGCGAATTAGAAAGTTTTCAGTCGCAGTATTCGGTCTCATTCGGTAATTATTGGCTCATAGTGAACAGTAAAATCACTCAAATAATTCGGCACGATGTGGCTTCAAAGCATCACGAACGGGAATCATCGTTTCATCGGTTACCACCATAAAAGCTATCGCATACATTTCGCTAAGGACATCGAAACCCGTGATGTTCGGTGTTAATTTTTCGGCTGCAATGTATTCTTTCAAATGAATTTCATGATGTTCGGCAGTTTTTGCCGAAACCGCTCCACGAAAATCCCATATTAGTTTTATTAGTCGAGACATTGTATATTAATATTTTTTTCAAAGGTAACTTTTTGTTAAATTTGGAAAAAATTTATCGCAATGAATTATTTAAAATACTTTTTTCTTCTTATCTCTATTACTAGTTTTTCACAAGAACTTACTATTGAACAAGCAAATCATTTAGCTTCACTTCCAATAAAATGTTTGCAACAAGAATATCCTAATAAATTAGGACAAATGCTTATAGATAGCACCGAGATTCAATCGCCAAAAAAACTACATCCAGCTTTTTACGGATGTTTTGATTGGCATTCTTCTGTTCATGGACATTGGAGTTTGGTTTATTTACTGAAGCGATTTCCAAATATAGAAAAGAAAGAAGAAATTATCGCCAAACTCAAAATCAACCTATCAAAAGAAAATATTAAAAAAGAAATTGAGTATCTATCAAAAGATCATGAAAAATCATTCGAAAGAACTTATGGTTGGGCTTGGGTTTTAAAACTACAACTGGAATTAGAAAATTACAATGAACCTTTTGCTCAAGAATTAGCACAAAATCTAAAACCTTTATCTAATTTATTTGTTCAAAGATATTCTGAGTTTTTACCAAAATTATTATACCCAATTCGGGCTGGAACACACGCCAATACTGCTTTTGGATTATCATTTGCATTAGATTACGCTATTTTTTCTAAGGACTTAAGTTCTGAAAAACTAATAAAAGAAAATGCTATTCGGTTGTATCAAAAGGATCAAAACTGTCCTTTTAATTGGGAACCGAGTGGTACCGATTTTCTTTCGCCTTGTATGGAAGAAATGGGTTTAATGCAAGGTGTTTTGCCCCAAAAAGAGTTTTTTGCTTGGTTAAAAAAGTTTGCTCCTCAGCTATTTGATAAAAAGTTTGCTTGGGAAGTCGCCAAAGTTTCTGATAGAACAGACGGGCATTTAGTGCATCTAGATGGATTAAATTTTAGTCGTGCTTGGAATATGTATCATTTGATTAATCTGTATCCAAAAGAGTTCTCACATTTAAAGTTATTGGCTGATACTCATTTTAATTTTTCTTTGCCGTCAATAGTTGATGGGAATTATGAGGGAGAACATTGGTTGGCTTCTTTTGCTTTGCGTACTTTTGAAGAGAAAAAATAACTGGAATACATAACTTTTGCCAAAAACAATTTAATGCCTCAAGAATTACTCTTTCAAGTATCTCCAGAAATAGCTACAAACGAACTGTTGCTCAAACAACATGTTTCAAAAATAATTTCGATTGAAACTAAAGGAATTCAGCATATTTCTATTCTGAAACGATCGATTGATGCGCGCCAGAAAGCAGTGAAAATTAACTTGAAAGTGGCCATTTATTTAATCGGAGAAACTTTTCAGGAAAACAAAATTAACCTTCCTAACTACAAAAATGTTTCAAATTCACAAGAAGTAATCGTAGTTGGCGCTGGGCCTGCAGGATTATTTGCCGCTTTGCAATTGATAGAATTGGGGTTGAAACCCATAATTATAGAGCGAGGAAAAGAGGTTCGAGGTCGTCGTCGTGATTTGAAAGCAATCAACGTAGATCATATTGTTGATGAAGATTCTAATTATTGCTTTGGCGAAGGCGGCGCAGGAACTTATTCGGACGGAAAGTTATACACCCGTTCAAAAAAACGTGGAGATGTCACTCGAATATTAGAATTATTTGTTGCTTATGGAGCATCGCCAGATATTTTAGTTGATGCCCATCCCCATATTGGAACTAATAAATTGCCACAAATCATCCAAGATATTCGGGAGAAAATAATCGAAATGGGAGGAAAAGTTCTTTTCGAAACCCGATTGACCGATATTATTATCAAAAGCAACGAAGTACAAGGAATTATCACCCAAAATGGAGATACGATTCTTGCCAACAAAATAATTTTAGCAACAGGACATTCTGCTAGGGATATTTTTGAATTACTCGACAGAAAGCAAATTTTTATTGAAGCTAAAGCCTTTGCACTTGGTATTCGTGCCGAGCACCCGCAATCCTTAATCGACAGCATCCAATACAGCTGTGATTATCGCGGAGAATTTTTGCCGCCATCTCCTTATTCTATTGTGAAGCAAGTGGGCGGACGCGGAATGTATTCCTTTTGTATGTGTCCCGGCGGTGTGATTGCTCCTTGTGCAACTAGTCCTGGAGAAGTGGTTACAAATGGATGGTCGCCCTCAAAACGGGATCAGGCTACTGCCAATTCAGGAATCGTCATTGAATTAAAATTGGAAGATTTTGCACCGTTTGCTAAATTTGGTGCTTTGTCAGGAATGGAATTTCAAAAAAGCATCGAGCAAAAAGCGTGGCATTTGGCTGGAGAAACTCAAAAAGTTCCCGCCCAAAAAATGGTCGATTTTACCCAAAATAAAATTTCCTCGAATATTCCGAAAACATCTTATGTACCCGGAACCACTTCGGTTGACATGGGCGAAGTTTTTCCAAGATTTCTTACTCAAATATTACGGGAAGGTTTCGTAGAATTCGGAAAATCTATGCGTGGTTTTTTAACTAATGAATCCATACTTCACGCACCGGAATCTCGAACGTCTTCGCCCGTAAGAATTCCCAGAGATTCAGAAACACTCGAACACGTCCAAATTAAAGGGCTTTATCCTTGTGGTGAAGGTGCTGGTTACGCAGGAGGAATTATCTCGGCAGCAATTGACGGTGAAAAATGTGCTCTGAAGATTGGCAAAATTTTAATCAAGTAACAGGGTATTTATTAATTTTATTTCAAGGATAGATTGATTTAAATCCGTTATTTTGCCGTTTGGGTTGCTTATAAAAACTACAAAGGTGTGATAGAATTATCTCAGGACATCACCGATATCAAGAAAATTGAAGGCGAAAAACGATTGCTGGATTGGGAATAGCTATGGTGCCAGTATTATCAATTTTAATATTTGACTTCATAAAAAAAGGAACTTCAAATGAGGTTCCTTTTTAGTATGAATATATTTTTGAGTTATACTACTTTCAATCGACAAGCTTTACTGTCTCCATCTACGACAACCTCAGTCATTCCAAGTAAAGATAAATTTTTCATTGCTTTGTCCCATTTCTTACCGCTCAATTCTGATTTAATTTTCAATAAACCAAAATCCATTTGGTTATCATTAGCTTGCAATAGTGTAACAATTAATTTTTCATCATCTTCCAACTCAATTTGAACATGTGTTTTTTCTGGTCGCATTTGTGGGAAAAATAAAACTTCTTGTATCGAACTATTGTTGGTCATCAGCATCGTTAGTCTATCAATTCCAATTCCAATTCCAGATGTTGGAGGCATTCCATATTCTAAAGCACGGATAAAATCCTGGTCAATAAACATCGCTTCATCATCTCCTTTTTCAGATAAACGCATTTGCTCTTCAAAACGTTCGCGTTGGTCAATTGGATCATTTAGTTCCGAATAAGCGTTGGCTAATTCTTTTCCGTTTACCATTAATTCGAAACGTTCTGTCAAATCGGGATTGTCACGGTGCGATTTACATAAAGGTGACATTTCCTTTGGATAATCCGTAATAAAGGTAGGTTGAACATATAAATGTTCGCATTTTTCTCCGAAAATCGCATCAATTAATTTTCCAACTCCCATCGAAGCGTCAACATCCAAATGTAATTTCTTAGCCACTTCTAGCAATTGTTCTTGATCCATTCCAGCAACATCAAAACCAGTATGGTCTTTAATTGCCTGAAGAATTGGAACTCTTGGATAAGGTGCTTTAAAGTCTATTTTTTTATCTCCAACAGTAACTTCGCTTGTTCCATGAACATTCAATGCTATTTTTTCAAGCAATGCTTCCGTGGTATCCATCATCCAATGGTAATCTTTATAGGCAACATAAAATTCTAAAACCGTAAATTCTGGATTATGCGTTCGGTCCATTCCTTCATTTCTAAAATCTTTGGCAAACTCATAAACACCATCAAAACCACCAACAATCAGTCTTTTTAAATACAATTCATTGGCAATTCTTAAATACAAAGGAATATTTAAAGCATTATGATGCGAGATAAATGGTTTTGCCGAAGCGCCACCAGGAATAGGTTGTAGAATAGGAGTTTCCACCTCTAAATATCCTTTTTCGTTCAAGAACGTACGGATTGTATTGGTGATTTTTGTTCTTTTTATAAAAGTATCTTTAACGTGATCATTCACAATTAAATCCACGTAACGACGGCGGTATCTTTGTTCTGGATCCGAAAAAGCATCATGTGTTTTTCCGTTAGCATCCGTTTTTACTACTGGAAGTGGTTTCAAAGCTTTCGCCAAAACCGTCAAACCATAAACATGAACCGAAATTTCGCCCACTTGCGTTTTAAAAACTATACCGCGAATCCCAATGAAATCGCCAATATCCAATAGTTTTTTGAAAACTACATTGTACATCGTTTTTTCCTCATCCGTAGAAATATCATCTCTCGAAACATAAATTTGTATGCGTCCCTGAGCATCTTTCAACTCCGCAAATGAGGCTTTTCCCATAATACGTTTTCCCATCAAACGACCCGCAAGAATCACTTCTTTTCCATCAAACTTCTCAAAATCGGCTAGGATTTCGCTAGAATAGGAGGTGGTGATAAATTCGGCTGCAGGATAAGGTTCGATGCCTAAATTGCGTAATTCGGTAAGTGCTTCTCTACGTAATAGTTCTTGTTCGGATAATGCCATTGGATTCTTATTTTAAGAGTGCAAAGATAATAAAAGATTAGAGATAGCAGATCGTAGATTTCAGATTTTTTAGGAGCAGAAATTTCGCTTGTTTTATCACTAGTTGTCCCGCTATTCGCTACAATCTTTTGAGGCGAACACCGCCACTAAAGGATTTCCGAGGCTATCGGGGCTATTCATCAATTTTTGGATTCTTAAAGACGTTTCAAAAAAAGTCGAAATACAATTTCATCCTCTAAAACTTTGTACATTTGCATTTCACAAATAAACGAATGAAGTGAGATTGCTTCGTTCTTCGTAATGACATGAATAAAACCATCCAACTTCAAGATTTAGGACTCAAAGATTACAAAGAAACTTGGGAATACCAAGAAGAATTGTTCAAAGCAGTTGTCGATTTAAAAATCAGGAATAGGAGAGAGGCACTCAATCTCAAAACGCCTAATTATTTTCTTTTCGTCGAACATCCACACGTATATACTTTAGGTAAAAGCGGTGATTTATCCAATCTGCTTTTATCCGAAAAGCAGCTGGAAGCTAAAGGAGCCACTTTCTATAAAATCAATCGTGGTGGCGATATTACCTATCATGGACCAGGACAAATCGTGGGTTATCCTATTTTGGACCTGGAAAATTTCTTTACCGATATTCATAAATATTTACGTTTTCTCGAAGAAGCTATAATTCTCACTTTGGCCGAATATGGACTCGATTCCGCCAGAAGTCCCGGCGAAACCGGAGTTTGGCTGGGTGCTGGAACGCCATTCGCTAGAAAAATTTGTGCGCTTGGCGTTCGTGCTTCTCGTTGGGTAACCATGCACGGTTTAGCGCTAAATGTGAATGTAGATTTGGGGTATTTTGATAATATTATTCCCTGTGGCATTCGCGGCAAAACGGTGACTTCTTTAAATGTAGAACTAGGTGTCGAAAAAGTAGATGAAGAGGAAGTTAAAGAAAAAATTCTGAAACATTTTTCAATTCTTTTTGAAGCGGAGTTTGAATAAATCTGCAATCTAAAATTGTTAATCTACAATCATAAATCAAATAAATCTTTGTCTGGCAACAATCGAAATGTCAATCTATGGTATTTCGTCACGCCATATTTCCGAATGGCTTCTCGATGTTCTTTGGTGGGATAGCCTTTGTTTTTTTTCCAATTGTACATTGGGAATTCTTCGTGAATCAAGTTCATATAGTCATCCCGATACGTTTTTGCTAGCACCGAAGCAGCGGCAATGCTCAGGTATTTTGAATCTCCTTTTACAATACTTTGATTGGGAATCGATTTTAAAAATTCGATTTCAGTCTTGGAAAATTGTTTGCCAAAAGTACTTTTCAAACCTAATTTGGCGTTCAATAATCGATTGCCATCCACAATAATAAATTCGGGGGTTTTGTTTAATTTCAAAACGCATTCTTGCATTCCTTTCATCGAAGCATTCAGGATGTTGATTTCATCAATTTCTTTTGAATGTAAATGTGTTACGGCAAAAGAGACTGATAGATTTTCAATGATAGGTCTTAATTTTGCTCTCGTTTTTTCAGATAATTGCTTACTATCATTCAAAATCATGTTTTCAAAATCGTGTGGAAGAATTACGGCTGCAGCCGTAACTGGGCCAGCAAGACAGCCACGACCAGCTTCGTCAGTTCCGGCTTCAAGGATGAATTTAGAAAAATTATTAAGTAGCATATTGGTTTTTATTGGAATACAAATATTGAAAAAAAATATCCAAAAAACGTATATTTTTTCTCTTTACCAAAACACCCCCATAATTTGAATCGTTTTTTTATTTATATGTTTTTTCATTTACCTTTGCTTGAATAAAATTTCAGAATAATTGCTTAATTATATATCGTTCAAAATGAGGATTCTCTTTTTCTTATATCTTTTAGTATTGCCAACACTCCTGTTTTCTCAAGTGAAGAAGCTTAATAAAATAGATTTTAACAGCAAATACAACAGCTCTGATTCTATTGCAAAGCCTAAAGCAAAGATTGCCACATTAGACATGTATCGAGTGATTACCTTGGAACGAGACACTACTTATATCGATACTTCTCAAACCATAAAAAAATTATACAGTTTTAATTATTTGCGCAAAGACACTTTTGGGCTTTTAGCTTTCCCTAATGAAGGGCAAACCTACAATACCTTGCAATATAGCTTAACCGATTTTTCTCCCTATCCCGAATTTGGATTTAAGGCTAAACACTTTAATTTCCTGGAAGCAAACCAAATTCGATATTGCTCTGTAGCAACACCAGTTACCGAATTGTATTTTAAAACCGTAATGAAACAAGGACAATCGACAGATGTTTTTCTTACATTGAACACCTCTCCAAGGTTAAACTTTTCGATTGCTTATAGAGGTTTGCGTTCTATTGGAAAATATATTAACCAATTGTCAAGTACTGGAAATTTCAGGTTTACAACTAGTTACAGTACAAAAAAAGGGCAATATTTAGTCAATGCACATTTCACTTCCCAGGATATTTTAAATGGAGAAAATGGTGGGATTACCGCTATTCAGAACTTCGAAAGTGATAATCCAGATTATGCAAATCGAGAAAGATTAGAAGTTTATTTAACGGATGCAAAATCATTTTTAAAAGGGAAACGGGTATTTTTAGATCATTCTTTTAGAATAAATTCAGTTGAAGGAAAAAACAATTTGTATGTAACGCATCAGTTTAATTACGAAAATAAATTTTTCGAATACAATCAAGCAACAGTTCCTTCATCCGTTAATGGAAGAACCGTTTATCGATTCGGGGATTCCTACAAAACCAGTAGAATAAATGACCAAACCCGTTACAATAAAACCTATAACAGGGTTGGGCTTATTTATGAAAACACGACTTTAGGGAAATTTCAGTTTTTTGCCGATGACTTCTTTAGTAATTATTACTACAGCCAAATATTAATTTTAGACAGTCAAAGTGTTCCTAGCTCAATAAGTCAAAGAATAAATAGCGTAGGAGGACAATATGATTATCAAAAAAACAAATGGAATGGTAAATTCATTCTCTCAAGATCGGTTACCAATCAATCTTTGTCGAATCTAGATGCCAAATTGCAATATGATTGGAATGAGGAAATACAACTGTTTTTTCGATACCAAAATATAAATAAATTAGCCAACAATAATTATAATTTATATCAAAGTAGTTATGTAAACTACAATTGGTCGAATAATTTTAACAACGAAAAAATAAATTCGATTAGTGCTAATGCTATCACACCCTGGTTTGATGCATCACTTCAGGTTTCCACTTTTAAGGATCATTTGTATTTTGAAAATACAGCTACTGATGAAAATCAGCAGATTGTTTCTCCCAAACAATATAATAGTACCATAAATTATTTGTCGGTTAAGCTAAGTAAAGAATTAAAATTTGGAAAGTTTGCCTTAGATAATACCCTTTTATATCAAAAGGCTGACCAACAAGATTTTATTTTAAATGTACCCGAAATTGTCAGCAGAAACACATTTTATTATTCGGACAACATGTTTCATAAAGCCTTATTTTTACAAACAGGAGTAACGCTTAACTATTTTACAAATTATTATGCCAATGATTATAATCCTGTGATTGGCGAGTTTTTCGTCCAAAATAAAAAACAAATAGGAAATTATCCAAATCTCGATTTTTTCTTTAATGCTCGAATTCAAAGAACCAGGATTTACCTGATTGCCGAACATTTTAATTCTTCTTTTTCTGGAAATAATTTTTATTCGGCACCCAATAATCCTTATCGTGATTTTATGATTCGGTTCGGTTTGGTTTGGAATTTCTTTGAATAAATTTAAATTTAATAAAAAATGGAATATTCAGAAAACATTTTAGGCACAATTGGAGGAACACCTTTAGTAAAACTAAACAAGGTCGTTTCGGAAATTAAGGCTTTGGTTCTTGCCAAAGTAGAAACTTTTAATCCAGGAAATTCCGTAAAAGACCGCATGGCCGTAAAAATGATTGAAGATGCTGAAGCTGATGGAAGACTAAAACCAGGGGGAACCATTATCGAAGGAACTTCTGGAAACACCGGAATGGGACTGGCATTGGTCGCGATTATCAAAGGATATAAATTGATTTGCGTGATTTCTGACAAACAATCCAAGGAAAAAATGGACATTCTTCGCGCTGTCGGAGCTAAAGTTGTCGTTTGTCCTACTGATGTAGAACCAAATGATCCACGTTCGTATTATTCCGTTTCTAAAAAATTAGCGGCAGAAACGCCTAATTCTTGGTATGTAAACCAGTACGATAATTTATCTAATTCATTGGCTCATTATCAACAAACTGGCCCTGAAATATGGAAACAAACCGAAGGTAAAATCACCCATTTTGTTTCTGGTGTTGGTACTGGCGGGACGATTTCTGGAGTTGGAAAATTCTTGAAAGAAAAAAATCCAAATATTAAAATATGGGGAATTGACACCTATGGTTCTGTGTTTAAAAAATACCACGAAACCGGAATTTTCGACGAAAACGAAATCTATTCCTATATCACCGAAGGTATTGGCGAAGATATTTTACCTAAAAATGTCGATTTTTCACTCATCGACGGATTTACAAAAGTAACCGACAAGGATGCCGCTGTTTATACTCGGAAAATAGCACTCGAAGAAGGAATATTTGTTGGGAATTCTGCTGGCGCAGCTATAAAAGGGTTGCTACAACTCAAGGAACATTTCAAACCCGAAGATGTTGTTGTGGTTATATTCCACGATTCTGGAAGCCGATATGTGGGCAAAATGTTTAATGATGACTGGATGCGAGAACGTGGTTTTTTAGACGAAAAAATTACAAAAGCGGAAGATATTATTAGGGAAAACCTTTCCAGACCATTGATAGTGGTTCGTACCGAAGAACTCGTTTCGCACGCTATAGAACGAATGCGAAAATACAAAATTTCGCAAATTCCGGTTATAGATACTACGGGTTTTGTAGGTTCAGTTGACGAAACGGATTTGTTCGAAAGTTATGTGAACGACACTAATTCTGCCGAAAGACCCATTCGCGAAATTATGGGAAAACCGTATCCTATTGTGAAACTCGGTACCACAATTGAAGAAGTCTCCAGGTTGTTTACCAAGGAAAATGAAGCCGTTTTGGTCGATTTAGAAAACGGAAGCCATCACATTATTACAAAGTATGATATCATTGGGTCTATAAAATAATTAATCAAAATGACCTTCACAGCTATAGATTTTGAAACAGCAATATCATTCCATCCGTGTGCCGTCGGGATTGTGACCGTCGAAAATGGAGTAATTGTTGACGAATATGTCACATTAATCAAACCCCCTAAAAACGAATATTCCCCTTTTACAATTGCGGTTCATGGCATTTATCCACGCGACACGGAGAAAGCAAAAACGTTTCCACAGGTATTTCCTGAAATCCAAAAACGGCTACAAAACCGAGTGATTGTTGCACATAACGAAAGCTTTGATAGAAATGTGCTTGCTAAATCGATGGCCCTTTATGGTTTAAATTATGAGGATTTGAATATTGGCTCTCGATGGCAATGTACCGTAAAAATTTATAAAGGCAAAGGATTAAAACCAACCAAATTGAGCGATTGCTGCCGTGAAATGAGAGTTGAATTGAACCACCACGAAGCGTTGTCAGATGCTCGTGCTTGCGCCAAATTGTATTTGATGCAATAAATTACTTACGGTTACAATTTTTCACTACTTTAGTCATCAATCTAAAAGCTTGAAAATGAAAGAAGAGTTTCTTCATTACCTTTGGAAATTCAAGAAATTTGATACCTTGAATTTAAAAACTTCCATTGGAGAGGAAATTACCATTGTCAATGTTGGGCAATACCTAGAACTCGCTGGCCCCGATTTTTTTAATGCTCAAATTGTTATTGGAGACCAAAAATGGGCAGGAAATGTTGAAATTCATCTCAAATCATCTGATTGGTATGTTCATCATCACGAAAGAGATGTAGCTTACGAAAATGTGATTCTTCACGTGGTTTGGGAACACGACACCGAAATTTTCAGAACCAACAATACCGAAATTCCGGTTCTAGTGCTCAAGAAATTTGTTGATACATCAATAATAGCGGATTATCAATCCTTAATGACACCTAAATCTTGGATTTTTTGCGAAAAACAACTAAAAGAAATAGATAAGTTTGCCTTGATAAACTGGCAAGAACGTTTATTTTTTGAACGATTAGAAAGAAAATCGAAACCCATTTACGAGTTGTTAGAACAAACCAATAACGATTGGGAAGCAGTGTTGTTTTGCCTCTTGGCTAAAAATTTTGGATTGAACACCAATGGCGAAACTTTTTTAAAAATTGCACAATCGATTCCGTTTTCCATCATTAGAAAAGAAAGTTTCGAGGTTGAAAACTTGGAAGCTTTGCTTCTTGGGAATGCGGGATTACTAGAATTAGAAAAGGAAGATAATTATTTCAAGGATTTAAAATTTAGGCATTTTTACTTGCTGCACAAATACCAAATAGACAAAGGAATAGTAGCTCCTGTGCAGTTTTTTAAACACCGTCCTGATAATTTCCCTACGATTAGATTGTCGCAATTGGCCTTTTTATACCACACTCACCAAAATTTATTTTCAAAAATAGGTACCCCAAATTCAGCCAAGAGTATTTATAAATTCTTTGATGTTTCAGTATCAAGTTATTGGAAAAATCACTATCAGTTTGATAAAGAAAACCCGAAGAAAACCAAAAAATTATCTAAGTCATTTATCGATTTATTAATTATAAACACACTGATTCCAATTCAATTTGCATATGCCAAAAGCAAGGGTGAGGAAATCTCCGAAGTGTTGATTCAATTAATGAATGAAGTCAATTCCGAGAAAAATACAATTATGGATAAGTTCAGTTCCTTTGGAATCAAGCCCAAAAACGCTTTCGAATCCCAATCTTTGCTACAGCTCAAAAGTGAATATTGCAACAAAAGTCGCTGCCTTGAATGTGGAATTGGGATGGAATTATTGAAAAAGAATTAGAAAATGTAGTAATTTTACAGACGACAACTAACTTTTGTAAATGACTGCAGTTATAAAATTAAAATATTTTTTCGAAAAACATGGTTTTCATGTCTCCTCACGACTTGCAGATAAATTGGGAATGCGTGTAACCAGTGTTCGCTTATTTTTTATTTATATTTCATTTGTTACCGCTGGGTTATGGTTTGGGGTTTATTTAACATTAGCTTTTTGGATTCGTCTTAAAGACTTAGTTAGAGCAAAACGCACTTCGGTTTTTGACTTGTAGGGAATGACTATAAATAAAAAGAGGGATTATAAAGTTAAACTTTATAATCCCTCTTTTTATTTAAAAGAGTATTTACTTCATTTTTTTGAAACCATAAGTATAAATTAATGCGTGTATTGATGCAAAAACAATAGAGAAATAAAACAAGAAAGTTTCCTCAACATTCACGTTTAAATGGTTGATATAGGCTACAATAATTAGCGCTAGCACCATTCCTAAGCCAGAAGCGGAAACGATTTTATAACTTTTCAAACTGAATTCCCCTTTGTTTAAGACGCTGTTTTTCATTCCGTAGAATAAGTAAAGATCAAAACCAATCATCATCCAAACGATTAGACGAATCCAAGTGTCTAATGGTAAAAACACCATCATAAATAAGCAAACAACTACTCCCGCAATTGGAACAAAAGGAACTAATGGTGTTCTGAAACCTCTAGGAGCTTCAGGCATTTTCTTACGCATAATTAATACCCCTATGCAAACTAAGATGAACGCGAATAAAGTTCCAATACTTGTCATTTCTCCAACAACTCTTGCAGGAACAAAAGCTGCAAAAACACTTACAATTACCATAAACAGCATATTGTTTTTGGCAGGAGTTCTAAATTTAGAATGTACTTCTGAAAACACTTTTGGCATTAAACCGTCTTTACTCATCGAGAAAAACACTCTGCTTTGTCCCATTAGCATCACTAAAATCACGGATGAATACCCACCTAAAATAGCTAATAAAATAGCGTTGTTCAACCACGGATAAGCCGGTGTTATCATTCCATTTGGACCAACTGTTCCCATTGCTTCAACTGCAATTGCAACGGGTGCAATTCCATCTTTTCCAGCAAATGCTTGATAATTTACTACTCCAGTCATAACGTGAGCAAAAAGGATGTAAAGAACCGTACATATTGCCAATGACAATAATATACCGATCGGCATATCTCTTTTAGGATTCTTGGCTTCTTGTGCTGCAGTCGAAACAGCATCAAAACCTATATAAGCAAAAAATACGATGGCGGCCGCTCTAATTATTCCTGAGAATCCAAATTCTCCAAAATTTCCAGTATTTTCCGGTATGTAAGGCGTGTAATTTTCGGGTCTTATATATTGCCATCCTACTGCAATGAACGCCAAAACGACAGTCACTTTTAACAAAACGATAATTCCATTTACAAAAGCCGATTCTTGTGTTCCACGAATTAAAAGAAAGGACATAATCATGACGATTAAAACGGCGGGAATATTTATAATTCCGCCTTCAAACGGAGAAAGCATATAGGCGTCATTAATATGAATTCCATAGCCTCCTAGAAATTTACCAAAATACCGGGACCAACTAATAGAAACTGTTGCGGCCCCAACTGCATATTCCAGAACTAAATCCCAACCAATTATCCAAGCAACAAATTCACCCATTGTCGCGAAGGAATAAGTATAAGCACTTCCTGCAACGGGAATCATCGAAGAAAATTCAGCATAACATAATCCTGCAAAAAGACAACCTAAAGCAGCTACAAGAAATGAAATAGTTATTGCTGGGCCAGCGTTATTTGCTGCCGCCAACCCTGTTATTGAAAATAATCCTGCACCAATTATGGCACCAATTCCAAGTGCGACTAACCCTGGCGCAGTTAATGTTTTCTTTAATCCTTTTTCAGAATCATCCGCTTCAGCTAAAAGCAGGGCTAATGGTTTTCTTTTCCAAATTGACATATATTTATGGTTTATTGTTATTAGTTTTCAAATGTATTGTTTTTTTAATGTTGCGACAATATAGAAATCCGAATTTTTTTAAATTTCTTTTTTGTCTTTTTACATTTCTATAAAAGAAAGGGCTATTTCATGTAATATTTCTTATTTTTAGAGTTTCTAAATTACTTTTTCAATGAATTTTGAAACAATAAAGTCCTATTTTAACTTTTCTAGAGGCCAGCGAGCGGGAATTTTTCTATTATTTTTTATTATCATCGCCTTGCAATTGGTTTATTTTTTTGCTGATTTCAGTTCTTTTTCTTCAGCTTCTCCTGAAAAAGAAAAATGGCTTTCGCTGCAATCAAAAATTGATTCAATGAAACAGGATAAGCGGGATTATGTCCCAAAGATTTATCCTTTTAATCCAAATTTTATCACCGATTTTAAAGGATATAAACTCGGAATGTCGGTATCCGAAATAGACCGACTACTTGCTTTTCGAAAAGAAAATAAATATGTGAATTCACCAAAAGAATTTCAAGCCGTCACAAAAGTTTCTGATTCCTTGTTGAACGCCATTTCGCCTTATTTCAAATTTCCGGATTGGGTAAATAATAGAAAGGAATTTAAGGACTATAAAAAGGCGCCCTATACAGATTTCGCTAAAAAAGAGAAAATAGTCCTAATCGACATCAATCTAGCGACTCAAGAAGATTTAATCAAAATTTATGGCATCGGCGAGGCTATTTCGCTTCGGATTTTAAAATTTAAGGAAAGTCTAGGGGTCCTTGTTTCGATGGAACAAATGAATGAGGTTTGGGGGCTTTCGCCTGAGGTTATCGATAATTTGAATTCGCATTTCAAGGTTTCAGTGCTTCCAAACTTCAAAAAAATAGACATTAACAACGCATCAATTAAGGAACTCTCTCAGTTTCCGTATTTCAAATATCCGATTTCAAAAAATATAGTTACTTTTCGGAGTATGAATGGAGATATCAAAAACATTGACGATTTAACAAAAATTAAAGGTTTGTCTATTGATAAGGCAAACATTATAGCCTTATATTTGAATTTTTAAATAATATCCTATTCTGATGAACTTCGATTACAGCGAAACACAAGCAATGATTGCACAATCTATTAGGGATTTTGCAGAAATAAATATTAGACCTTATATAATGGAGTGGGACGAAGCGCAAACTTTTCCGATTCCCTTATTCAAAAAACTGGGCGAAATGGGTTTTATGGGGGTTTTGGTCCCAGAAGAACTTGGGGGTTCTGGATTGGGTTATCATGAATATATAGCCATTATCGAAGAAATTTCCAAAGTAGACCCATCAATTGGCTTATCTGTTGCGGCTCATAATTCGTTATGTACCAATCATATTTTGGCTTTTGGAAACGAAGAACAAAAGAAAAAATGGATTCCAAAATTGGCTACAGCCGAGCATATTGGTGCTTGGGGATTAACTGAACACAACACGGGCTCTGATGCTGGCGGAATGAATACCACCGCAGTTAAAGATGGCGATCATTGGATTGTAAACGGAGCCAAAAATTTCATCACGCACGGAAAATCTGGCGATATCGCCGTGGTTATTGTTCGCACTGGAAAAAAAGGGGATTCGAAAGGAATGACGGCTTTTGTTTTCGAAAAAGGGATGCCGGGATTTACCTCCGGAAAAAAAGAAAATAAATTAGGAATGCGCGCTAGCGAAACCGCCGAATTGATATTTGACAATTGCCGAATTCCAGATGCGAATCGATTAGGCGAAGTGGGTGAGGGATTTGTTCAATCCATGAAAATATTAGATGGAGGAAGAATTTCTATTGGAGCTTTATCTCTCGGAATTGCAAAAGGAGCGTATGAAGCGGCATTAAAATATTCAAAAGAAAGACATCAATTTGGAAAACCAATTAGTGAATTCCAGGGAATTTCGTTTAAGTTAGCCGATATGGCAACCGAAATTGAAGCTTCGGAATTGCTGTTGCACAAAGCGGCTTTTTTGAAAAACAACAACCGAAATATGACTACACTCGGGGCTATGAGCAAAATGTATTCTTCAGAAGTTTGTGTAAGAGTGGCCAGCGAAGCAGTGCAAATTCATGGTGGTTATGGATACATCAAGGATTATCCAGTGGAGAAATTCTACAGAGATTCGAAATTGTGTACTATTGGCGAGGGAACTACTGAGATTCAAAAAGTAGTTATTGCGAGAAATATATTGAAATAGACGGATAGATAATGGATCTAAAGCCAAGAAATGAGAAATTGCATCTTGGTTTTTTTTTAACTCTTTATTTTAGTCTTTTATCTCTTTGTCTCTCCTCTTTTCAAATTTTTCCAAAAATAATCCGTAATTTATAATTCATAATTCAAAAGTTTGATTACTTTTGCAGCCTAAAGAAAGGGGGTGTCAATATTATGTTAATTATACCAATTAAAGACGGAGAAAATATCGATAGAGCATTAAAGCGCTATAAAAGAAAATTTGATAAAACAGGAACGGTTCGTCAACTAAGAGCGCGTACTGCTTTTATTAAACCTTCTATTATAAATAGAAAGAAAATTCAAAAAGCGGCTTATATCCAAAATATGAGAGATAATTTAGAAAGTTAGATAATAACTACTCAAAATACAACCGTTAGTCATTAAAGTTTAATACCTTTGATACTAACGGTTTTTTTTATGACTAATAATAAAGATGCATTTAAATATTATCTTCAATTGGAGAAAAAGTATTCTCCACACACCATAAATGCATATTTGACTGACATAGGATTCTTCGAGTCGTTCAACAAAAATCAATTCAACGAGGAAAATATAGAAGGTGTAAACTACAGCCAAATCAGGACTTGGATTGTTTCGCTTGTAGATGATAATTTGTCGAATGTTTCAGTCAATAGAAAGATTGCCTCTTTAAAAGCGTTTTATAAATTTCTTTTAAAAACAAAACAAATAGAAGTAAGTCCTCTTATTAAACACAAAGCGTTAAAAACTCCCAAAACGCTTCAAATTCCGTTTTCCGAAAAAGAAGTTGCCGAAGTGTTAAGTCAAATTCAAAATCCAGAAGGTTTTGAAGCTATAAGAGACAAGCTTATAATCGATTTGTTTTATACTACGGGAGTCAGGAGAACGGAGTTAATTCATCTAAAAAACAACAACGTTAACACCTTCAATAATACGATTAAAGTTCTTGGTAAAAGAAACAAAGAGCGAATTCTTCCGGTGTTGCCAATTATTGTAAAGCAGTTAATTTTGTATTTTCACGAAAGAGCACGTTTAGAGAATGTTACGGATATTGACTATTTTTTTCTCACAAAAAAAGGGTTAAAGTTAAACGATTCCTTTGTGTATCGATTAATTAATTCGTACTTTAGTAAAGTCTCCGAGAAAGTAAAGAAAAGTCCTCATATATTAAGACATACATTTGCTACCCATCTATTAAACAACGGAGCCGATTTAAATTCAGTAAAAGAATTATTGGGACATTCAAGTTTGGCGTCAACGCAAATTTATACGCATAGCAGTCTGTCAGAGTTAAAAAAAATTTATGAAGTGGCTCATCCAAGAAATCAAAAATAATTCTAATATGTTTAACCAATAAAAATTTTGATTATGAAAGTAAATGTTCATGCGGTTAACTTTACAGTTGACGGAAAATTAGTAGATTTTGTTCAGGAAAGAATGGATAAGTTAGAAAAGTACTATGACAAGGTAGTTTCATCTGATGTTTTTTTGAAAGTAGAAAAAACAAGTGACAAGGAAAATAAAATTGTGGAGATGAAGGTTCATGTTCCTGGAGATGGTTTTATCGTCAAAAAGCAGTGTAAAACTTTTGAAGAAGCAGTAGAACAATCAGCAGAATCGCTTGAGCGTATGTTGGTAAAAAGGAAAGAAAAAATCAAATCAAATATTTAATATAAATTTTCATTAAAAAAAGTTTGATTAAAAAACAAAAAGATATACATTTGCAGTCCGTTAGAAATAGCGGACTTTTTTTATTAATTTTGCCAGCGTAGCTCAGTTGGCTAGAGCAGCTGATTTGTAATCAGCAGGTCGTGGGTTCGAGTCCCTCCGCCGGCTCTAAAATTGTCGAGGTATTAATAAAAAATTGGGGAGATACTCAAGCGGCCAACGAGGGCAGACTGTAAATCTGCTGTGTGAACTTCGCAGGTTCGAATCCTGCTCTCCCCACAAACTTTTAAAGAAAATTTATCCGAAAGCTCGCTTTCGAGTAAATTTGAGTTAAAAGTTTGAGCACCGAAAACTTCGGTGCAGGATCAGCGACCTTTTGGGAGCTAATCCTGAATAACAATAGTTTATCCGAAAGCTCGCTTTCGAGTAAATTTGAGTTAAAAGTTTGAGCACCGAAAACTTCGGTGCAGGATCAGCGACCTTTTGGGAGCTAATCCACAAGTATGAAGTTAAGATTTTAGATTTCAGATTTCAGATTTACGTAAATCTAAATTCATAAATTTAAAATAAACTCTCTGCCGACTTAGCTCAGAGGTAGAGTGCTTCCTTGGTAAGGAAGAGGTCACGGGTTCAATTCCCGTAGTTGGCTCAAAAAAAGTATAAAATTGAACACTAATAAATTAATAAAGATTAAAAACTAAGTAAAATGGCAAAAGAAACCTTTAACCGTAACAAACCCCACCTTAACATAGGAACAATTGGGCATGTCGATCACGGAAAAACAACTTTAACTGCAGCAATAACTAAAGTGTTATCTGATGCTGGTTACTGTCAAGCAAAATCATTTGATCAAATTGATAATGCTCCAGAAGAAAAAGAAAGAGGTATTACAATTAATACTTCTCACGTTGAGTACGAAACTGCTAACCGTCACTACGCACACGTTGACTGTCCTGGTCACGCGGATTACGTAAAGAACATGGTTACAGGTGCTGCTCAAATGGACGGTGCAATTCTAGTTGTAGCTGCTACAGACGGACCAATGCCACAAACACGTGAGCACATCCTATTAGGTCGCCAAGTTGGTATTCCTAGAATGGTTGTATTCATGAATAAAGTGGATATGGTTGATGATGAAGAATTGTTGGAACTTGTTGAAATGGAAATTAGAGATTTATTAAATTTCTATGAATATGATGGAGACAATTGTCCTGTAATTCAAGGTTCGGCTCTTGGTGGATTGAATAACGATCCAGCTTGGACTCCAAAAATTTTAGAATTAATGGAAGCTTGTGATACTTGGATTGAAGAACCAGTTCGTGATATTGCAAAACCTTTCTTGATGCCAGTTGAAGATGTATTTACAATTACTGGTCGTGGAACTGTAGCTACAGGTCGTATCGAAACAGGTATTGCAAACACAGGAGATCCTGTGGAAATCATTGGTATGGGAGCTGAAAAATTAACTTCTACAGTTACTGGAGTTGAAATGTTCCGTAAAATCCTTGACAGAGGTGAAGCTGGAGATAACGTAGGTTTATTGTTACGTGGTGTTGATAAAGAATCTATTAAAAGAGGAATGGTTATCATTAAGCCAGGTTCAGTAAAACCACACGCTACATTTAAAGCTGAGGTTTATATCTTGAAAAAAGAAGAAGGTGGTCGTCACACACCATTTCATAACAACTATCGTCCACAGTTTTACGTTCGTACAACTGATGTAACTGGAGTTATTACTTTACCAGAAGGGGTAGAGATGGTAATGCCAGGAGACAACTTAACAATCAATGTTGCTTTGTTAAGTCCTATCGCTATGAACGTAGGATTACGTTTCGCTATCCGTGAAGGTGGTAGAACTGTAGGTGCTGGTCAGGTAACTGAGATAGTAGCTTAATTCTATAAAATAATTTATAAAGCCAGTAACGCCTTTGTGGGTGTTACTGGTTTTTAACGAACGGGCGTAGTTCAAGGGTAGAATAGCGGTCTCCAAAACCGTTGATGGGGGTTCGAATCCCTCCGCCCGTGCCAAAAAAATAAATCATAATGACAAAAGTTTTTAATTACCTATCAGAAGCATTTGAAGAATTAAGATCAAATGTAACTTGGACAGAATGGGCCGAAGTGCAACGTCTAACAATTGTTGTTGCTGTTTTTTCAGTAATACTCGCTATGGCAACATGGGGCGTAGATGAATTTTTTGCAAAATCAATTGCTGGATTTTTTAACTGGTTAAAAGCATAATTTTTTTGTTATGGCAGATAATAATATGAAAAAATGGTATGTCGTTCGAGCAGTAAGCGGACAAGAGAACAAAGTGAAGGCTTACATCGAAACCGAAATCGCTAGACTAGCAATGGGTGATTATGTTTCACAAGTTCTAGTTCCTACCGAAAAAGTAGTTACTGTAAAAGACGGAAAAAAGATAACCAAGGATAAAGTATATTTTCCTGGTTATGTAATGATTGAAGCCAATCTTGTTGGAGAAATTCCTCATATTATCAAGTCAATAACAAGTGTGATTGGTTTTTTAGGTGAAATAAAAGGAGGAGAACCGGTACCATTACGACTTTCTGAAGTTAACAGAATGTTGGGTAAAGTAGATGAATTGGCCGTAAATACCGATACGCGTTCTATACCGTTCAATATAGGTGAAACTATCAAAGTTATTGATGGTCCTTTCAATGGTTTCAATGGAACTGTTGAAAAAATTAATGAAGAAAAGCGTAAATTAGAAGTGATGGTTAAAATTTTCGGAAGAAAAACACCGTTGGAGCTAGGGTTTATGCAGGTTGAAAAAGTATAATTTTTGTTACAACTATAATAAGTAGCATTTTCGCTTCCACGAAAATGTGTTAAATTTTTAAAAAATGGCTAAAGAGATTAGTAAAGTAGTTAAACTACAAGTTAAGGGAGGTGCTGCGAACCCGTCGCCACCGGTTGGACCTGCTTTAGGTGCTGCTGGTGTTAATATCATGGAGTTCTGTAAGCAGTTTAATGCGAGAACCCAAGATAAACCAGGTAAAATTTGCCCAGTGCAAATTACAGTGTATAAAGACAAATCTTTCGATTTTGTTGTAAAAACACCACCAGCTGCTGTTCAGTTAATGGACGCGGCAAAGCTTAAATCTGGTTCAGGAGAACCAAATCGTAAGAAAGTAGCTAGCGTTACTTGGGATGTTATTAAAGCAATCGCGGAAGACAAGATGGTTGATTTAAATGCATTCACAATCGAGTCTGCTATGAGCATGATCGCAGGAACAGCTAGATCTATGGGTATAACTGTATCAGGAGAATCTCCTCTAAAACAAGCGTAAGACATGGCAAAATTGACAAAAAAGCAAAAAGAGGCTGCTTCAAAAATTGAAAAGAATAAACTATACTCTTTAAAAGATGCTGCGGCATTGATAAAATTAGTTGCTTCTGCAAAATTTGATGAGTCGGTTGATATCGCAGTACGTTTGGGTGTAGATCCAAGAAAAGCGAATCAAATGGTTAGAGGTGTGGTAGCATTACCTCATGGAACTGGTAAAGACGTAAAAGTACTTGCATTGGTTACTCCAGACAAAGAAGCGGAAGCTTTAGCAGCTGGTGCAGACTATGTAGGTCTTGACGAGTATTTACAGAAAATTAAAGATGGTTGGACAGATGTTGATGTAATTATCACCATGCCAAGTGTAATGGGTAAATTAGGTCCATTAGGTCGTATTTTAGGACCTAGAGGTTTAATGCCAAACCCTAAAACAGGTACGGTAACTATGGATGTTGCAAAAGCTGTTCAAGAAGTGAAAGCGGGTAAAATTGACTTTAAAGTTGATAAAACCGGTATCATACATGCAGGAATTGGAAGAATTTCTTTCGATGCTGATAAAATTGTAGATAACGCTCACGAAATTATTCAAACATTAATCAAACTTAAACCAACTGCGGCTAAAGGAACTTACATCAAAAGTATTTACCTAACTAGCACGATGAGTCCTGCAATTGCATTGGATCCAAAAGCAGTATAATTGGTAGTTAAAAATTTTTAGTATGACTAGAGAAGAAAAATCAATCGCGATTGAAGATTTAACTGCACAGTTAGCTGGTACAAACATTGTTTATGTATCTGATATTTCTGGACTAAATGCAGAATCAACTTCAAACCTGAGAAGAGCTTGCTTTAAAGCGGGTATAAAATTAGAGGTAGTTAAAAATACTTTGCTTGCAAAAGCAATGGAAGCTTCAGCTAATGATTATGGTGATTTACCATCTGTATTGACAGGTAATAGCGCTATTTTTATTGCAGATGTGGCTAACGCACCTGGAAAAATAATTAAAGATTTCCGTAAAAAAAATGATAAGCCTGTTTTAAAAGGAGCTTACATCAATGCTGAAATTTATATTGGAGACGATCAACTAGATGCCTTGGCAACTATCAAATCGAAAGAAGAACTTATTGGCGAAATCATTGGATTACTTCAATCACCAGCTCAAAGAGTTATTTCTGCTCTTCTAAACCAATTCGACAAAATCGAAGAGGTAGCTTAATTAAACTAGAAATAGTTTGAATTAAGCGTATTAAAACGCGCACAATAAATAAATTATATTTAACAAATCATTTTAAAACGATAGAAAAAATGGCAGATTTGAAACAATTCGCAGAACAATTAGTTAATTTAACTGTAAAAGAAGTTAACGAATTAGCAACAATATTAAAAGACGAGTACGGAATCGAACCAGCTGCTGCAGCTGTAGTAGTTTCAGGTGGTGGAGAAGCCGCTGCTGAAGAAGCTCAAACTGAATTTACAGTAGTATTAAAAGAAGCTGGTCCTTCTAAATTAGCTGTTGTAAAAATGGTAAAAGAACTTACCGGTTTAGGTTTGAAAGAAGCTAAAGATGTAGTTGATAGTGCTCCAAGTAACGTCAAAGAAGGTGTAACTAAAGAAGAAGCTGAAGGGCTTAAAAAATCTTTAGAAGAAGCTGGAGCTGTTGTTGAATTAAAATAATTCAACTCGCTTTAGAGAACTAGGTTTAGGTCTTGAAATATACTTTCAATGACCTAAACCCTTTTTCGTATAATAAAATTATATCCAATTTTATTATAAAATAGTTTAAAATACGAAAAGGTTTTTAAATCAATACGATGAAAGAAAATCAAGGAGAAGGGTAAAACTTTCGAATTATTTTTAAAGAGGTATTGATTATAAAAAGAAAGTATTGATTGTTTTATAAAATAAATAGTGTTTTACACAAAAAATTACTTTTTTTAATCAAAATTTTGTCCATAGATGATAACTAATCAGACTGAAAGATTGAATTTTGCCTCTACCAAAAACATTCCTGACTATCCAGATTTTTTAGATGTTCAGGTTAAATCGTTTAAAGATTTTTTCCAATTGGAAACTAAATCTGACGAAAGAGGCGACGAAGGTTTATACAACACCTTCATGGAAAACTTTCCAATTACAGATACTAGAAACAACTTTGTATTGGAGTTCCTCGATTACTTTGTAGATCCACCCCGTTACACAATTCAAGAATGTATTGAAAGAGGGCTTACGTATAGTGTGCCTTTAAAAGCAAGGTTAAAACTATATTGTACAGATCCAGAGCACGAAGATTTTGAAACTATTGTTCAAGACGTATATCTTGGAACAATTCCTTACATGACTCCTTCCGGTACTTTTGTAATCAATGGCGCCGAGCGTGTTGTTGTTTCTCAATTGCACCGTTCTCCTGGGGTTTTCTTTGGTCAATCCTTCCATGCAAATGGAACAAAATTGTATTCTGCCCGAGTAATTCCTTTTAAAGGTTCTTGGATAGAATTTTCAACCGATATTAATAGTGTAATGTACGCTTATATCGATAGAAAGAAAAAATTACCTGTAACTACTCTTTTTAGAGCGATAGGGTTTCAAAGTGATAAAGATATCCTTGAAATTTTTGACCTTGCCGAAGAAATTAAAGTTTCAAAAACAGGACTTAAAAAATATATTGGTAGAAAATTAGCAGCTCGTGTGTTAAACACTTGGCATGAAGATTTCGTGGATGAAGATACCGGCGAAGTTGTTTCTATCGAACGTAACGAAATTATCCTTGATAGAGATACTGTTATCGACAAAGATAATGTGGAAGAAATCATCGATTCTAACGTAAAATCTATTTTGTTACACAAGGAAGATAATAATGTAGTTGATTATTCCATCATCCACAATACGTTACAAAAAGATCCAACCAATTCTGAAAAAGAAGCCGTTGAGCACATCTACAGACAATTGCGTAATGCAGAACCGCCTGATGAAGAAACGGCTCGTGGTATCATAGATAAATTGTTTTTCTCTGACCAACGTTACAACTTAGGGGAAGTAGGCCGTTATAGAATTAACAAAAAACTGGGTCTTGATACTCCGATGGAAAAGCAAGTGCTTACCAAAGAAGACATCATTACCATAGTAAAATATTTGATCGAATTAATCAATGCCAAAGCAGATATTGATGATATCGATCACTTGTCAAACCGTCGTGTTAGAACAGTTGGTGAACAATTGTCTCAACAATTTGGAGTAGGTTTGGCTCGTATGGCTAGAACCATTCGCGAGAGAATGAACGTTAGAGATAACGAGGTGTTTACACCTATTGATTTGATTAATGCCAAAACATTATCATCAGTAATCAACTCTTTCTTTGGTACAAACCAGTTGTCTCAATTTATGGATCAAACGAATCCACTCGCTGAGATTACGCACAAAAGAAGATTATCAGCACTTGGGCCAGGTGGACTTTCTAGAGAAAGAGCCGGTTTCGAAGTACGTGACGTTCACTATACGCATTACGGACGTTTATGTCCAATTGAAACTCCTGAGGGACCAAACATTGGTTTGATTTCATCACTTGGAGTTTATGCCAAAGTAAACGGAATGGGTTTCATCGAAACACCGTATCGTAAAGTAACTAAAGGAGTGGTAGACTTAGTTTCTACTCCAGTTTACTTAAGCGCTGAGGAAGAAGAAGGGATGATGATCTCTCAGGCAAATATTGAAATGGATGCTACAGGAAAAATCCTTTCTGACAATGTAATTGCACGTCAAGAAGGGGATTTCCCGGTAATCAGCCCAACAAAAGTTGATTATGCCGATGTTGCTCCTAACCAAATTGCTTCCATTTCAGCTTCATTAATTCCTTTCTTGGAACATGATGATGCGAATAGAGCCTTGATGGGATCTAACATGATGCGTCAAGCCGTACCATTAATTCGCCCGGAAGCGCCAATTGTAGGAACAGGTTTAGAACGTCAAGTAGCTTCAGATTCTAGAGTATTAATTAATGCCGAAGGTCCTGGAGTTGTAGAATACGTAGATGCCAATATCATCACAATTAAATACGACCGTTCTGAGGAAGAAAGAATGGTAAGTTTTGAAGAAGATGAAAAAACATACAATCTAATTAAATTTAGAAAAACCAATCAAGGGACAAGTATCAACCTAAAACCTATCGTAAGAAGAGGAGACAGAGTGACACTTGGGCAAGTATTGTCAGAAGGATATGCTACTCAAAATGGGGAATTAGCTTTAGGTCGTAACCTAAAAGTTGCTTTTATGCCATGGAAAGGGTATAATTTTGAGGATGCGATTGTGATTTCTGAAAAAGTGGTTCGTGACGATATTTTTACTTCTATTCACGTCGATGATTATTCATTGGAAGTGAGAGATACTAAATTAGGTAACGAAGAATTAACGAACGACATTCCGAACGTTTCTGAAGAAGCTACTAAAGATTTAGATGAAAATGGTATGATTAGAATTGGTGCCGAAGTTAAACCTGGCGACATTCTTATCGGTAAAATTACTCCAAAAGGGGAATCGGATCCTACTCCAGAAGAAAAATTGCTTCGTGCCATCTTCGGGGATAAAGCAGGAGACGTGAAAGATGCCTCATTAAAAGCCTCTCCATCTTTACACGGTGTTGTTTTAGATAAAAAATTGTTCGCAAGAGCGGTAAAAGACAAACGCAAACGTACCCAAGACAAAGACGCTTTGGCGGCTTTAGAAATAGAATTTGAAACTAAATTTGTTGAATTAAAAGACAAATTAATAGAAAAATTATTCTTAATCATAAACGGAAAAACCTCTCAGGGTGTAATGAATGATTTGGGTGAAGAAGTTTTACCAAAAGGTAAAAAATATACTCAAAAAATGCTTTATGCTGTTGAAGATTTTGCTCACTTAAGTAAAGGACAATGGGTCGCAGATGACGCCACTAATAAAATGGTGAATGATTTAATTCATAACTATAAAATTAAGTTGAACGATTTACAAGGAGCATTACGTAGAGAGAAATTTACGATTACTGTTGGTGATGAATTGCCAGCAGGGATTTTGAAATTAGCGAAAGTATATGTTGCCAAAAAACGCAAACTGAAAGTTGGGGATAAAATGGCGGGACGTCACGGTAACAAAGGTATTGTTGCTCGTATCGTTCGTCACGAAGACATGCCTTTCTTAGAAGATGGAACACCAGTTGATATTGTATTGAATCCACTTGGGGTACCTTCACGTATGAACATTGGTCAAATTTATGAAACGGTATTAGGTTGGGCTGGACAGAATTTGGGTAGAAAATTTGCTACTCCAATTTTTGATGGTGCTACTTTAGACCAAATTAACGAATTGACTGATGAAGCTGGAATTCCACGTTTCGGACATACGTATCTTTACGACGGAGGAACAGGAGAACGTTTTCACCAAGCAGCAACAGTTGGAGTAATCTATATGTTGAAATTGGGTCACATGGTTGATGATAAAATGCACGCACGTTCAATAGGACCATATTCCTTGATTACACAACAGCCATTGGGTGGTAAAGCTCAATTTGGAGGTCAGCGTTTTGGAGAGATGGAAGTTTGGGCACTTGAAGCTTATGGAGCATCAAGTACGCTTAGAGAAATATTGACTGTGAAATCGGATGATGTAATAGGTAGAGCTAAAACTTACGAAGCAATCGTTAAAGGAGAAGCAATGCCAGAACCAGGATTGCCAGAATCTTTCAATGTATTAATGCATGAGTTGAAAGGTCTTGGACTTGACATTCGTTTAGAAGAATAAAAAAGTTTGCAGTATTCAGTTTTCAGATAGCAGTATTTGAAAACTGATTACTCATTTATAAGAGTTTTTAGGATTTATGCTCGTAAATCGTTCCGATTTTTTATATGGTCTATATAATTAGCACTTCAAAATTTTGTTTGAAGTTTAGAGAAGTAACCCGAGGTATTAAAAATGTTGCATTGCAACGTTAGTACAAAATTAATTTTTAATTGCAAATAAATCAATAGTAAAAACTATGATGAACAATAGAAATAATAACAATAAAGATAAGAATCCTGTAAAAAGATTCAACAAAATTTCGATAGGACTAGCTTCTCCTGAATCTATCTTGAAAGAATCAAGAGGCGAAGTATTAAAGCCGGAAACTATCAATTATAGAACACACAAACCAGAACGTGATGGTCTTTTCTGCGAACGTATTTTCGGACCAGTAAAAGATTTTGAATGTGCTTGTGGCAAATACAAAAGAATTCGGTACAAAGGAATTATTTGTGACCGTTGTGGTGTAGAAGTTACAGAAAAAAAAGTACGTAGAGACAGAGTAGGACACATTAATCTTGTGGTTCCTGTTGCTCATATCTGGTATTTCCGTTCGCTTCCAAATAAAATTGGATATATCCTTGGATTACCATCTAAGAAATTAGATATGATTATTTACTACGAAAGATACGTAGTAATACAAGCGGGTATTGCAAAAAATCCAGAAGGAGAACCAGTACAAAGACTAGACTTTTTAACAGAAGAAGAATATCTAAACGTTTTAGAAACCCTTCCTGCAGACAATCAATACCTAGACGATTTTGATCCAAATAAATTTGTTGCCAAAATGGGAGCAGAGTGTATTATGGATTTATTGGCTCGTATCGATTTAGATCAATTGTCTTATGACTTGCGTCACTCTGCAAATAACGAAACGTCTAAACAACGTAAAACGGAAGCATTAAAAAGATTAATCGTAGTGGAGTCCTTCCGGGAGTCTAACTTGAACCGCGAAAATCGTCCAGAATGGATGATTATGAAAGTGGTACCTGTTATTCCACCAGAATTACGTCCTCTTGTGCCTCTTGACGGGGGTCGTTTCGCCACTTCAGATTTAAATGATTTATACCGTCGTGTAATTATACGCAACAACCGTTTGAAAAGATTAATGGAGATTAAAGCTCCAGAAGTTATCTTGAGAAACGAAAAACGGATGTTGCAAGAATCAGTAGATTCCCTTTTCGATAATACGCGTAAAGCATCTGCTGTAAAGACAGAATCAAACAGACCATTGAAATCACTTTCGGATTCCCTTAAAGGAAAACAAGGTCGTTTCCGTCAAAACTTACTTGGAAAACGGGTGGATTATTCTGCTCGTTCGGTAATTGTTGTTGGACCTGAATTGAAATTGTTCGAATGCGGTATTCCTAAAGATATGGCAGCGGAATTATACAAACCTTTCGTTATCCGTAAATTGATAGAAAGAGGAATTGTAAAAACAGTAAAATCGGCAAAGAAAATAATAGACAAAAAAGAGCCTGTTGTTTGGGATATCCTTGAAAATGTAATTAAAGGACACCCAATCTTACTGAATCGTGCTCCTACTTTGCACAGATTGGGTATTCAAGCATTCCAACCAAAATTAATTGAAGGAAAAGCAATCCAATTGCACCCTTTAGTGTGTACTGCATTTAATGCGGATTTTGATGGGGATCAAATGGCGGTTCACTTGCCGTTAGGACCAGAAGCTATTTTGGAAGCACAATTGTTAATGTTGGCTTCTCATAATATCCTGAATCCTGCAAATGGCGCGCCAATTACGGTGCCTTCTCAAGACATGGTTTTGGGTCTATATTATATGACCAAAGAGCGTTTGTCTACTCCAGAACACAAAATTTTAGGCGAAGGCTTAACGTTCTATTCTGCTGAAGAAACTAATATTGCATTGAATGAAGGTCGTTTAGAATTGAATGCTAGAGTGAAAATTCGTGCAAAAGATTTTAACGAAGCGGGTGAATTAGTTTATAAAATTATTCAAACAACAGCAGGCCGTGTATTGTTTAACGAGGTAGTTCCAGAAGCTGCAGGTTATATCAATGATGTATTGACCAAGAAAAACTTGAGAGACATTATCGGTCACGTTTTAAGCGTAACTAATGTACCTACAACAGCTGCCTTCTTGGATAACATGAAAGACATGGGATACAAATTTGCCTTCAAAGGTGGATTGTCATTCTCATTGGGAGATATTAGAATCCCAGATGAAAAACCAATATTAATTGCTGAAGCAAGAGAGCAAGTTCAAGCTATTTCTGCGAATTATAATATGGGTCTTATCACCAATAACGAACGTTACAACCAAGTTATTGACGTGTGGACTTCAACAAATGCACAGCTTACAGAGACAGCAATGAAAAACATTAGAGAAGACCAACAAGGGTTCAACTCGGTGTATATGATGCTTGATTCTGGAGCGAGGGGTTCTAAAGAACAAATTCGTCAGTTAACCGGTATGCGTGGTTTGATGGCTAAGCCAAAAAAATCAACTGCTGGAGGTGGTGAAATTATTGAAAACCCAATTCTTTCTAACTTTAAAGAAGGGCTTTCGATTCTGGAGTACTTTATTTCTACTCACGGTGCGCGTAAAGGTCTTGCGGATACGGCTTTGAAAACAGCCGATGCGGGTTACTTGACAAGAAGATTGCATGATGTTTCTCAAGATGTAATTGTGAATACGGTAGATTGTGGTACTTTAAGAGGTGTTGAAGTTTCAGCATTGAAAAAGAACGAGGAAATCGTGGAAACTTTAGGCGAAAGAATATTAGGACGTGTGGCATTGCAAGATGTTATCAATCCTATGACTAACGAGATTATTATCAAAGCAGGGGAACAAATTACCGAGTTTTACACGAAATTAGTAGAGGCTTCTCCAATTGAAAAATTAGAAGTTCGTTCTCCATTAACTTGTGAAGCATTGAAAGGTATTTGCGCTAAATGTTACGGTAGAAATTTGGCAACAGGAAAAATGACCCAAAAAGGAGAAGCAGTTGGTGTAATTGCCGCTCAATCTATTGGAGAACCTGGAACTCAGTTAACATTACGTACTTTCCACGTAGGTGGGGTTGCGGGTGGTATTTCTGAAGAATCAAGTATTGTTACAAGATTTGGTGGTAAAATAGAACTCGAAGATTTAAAAACAGTTAAAGGCGAAGACAACGAAGGAAATGCAGTTGATATTGTAGTTTCTCGTTCTACGGAGTTGAAATTAGTTGACGAAAAAACAGGTATTTTATTAAGTGCAAACAACATTCCTTACGGTTCAAGTATCTTCGTTAAAGATGGTGCATCAGTAACTAAAGGAACAACAATTTGTAAATGGGATCCTTATAATGGAGTTATTGTTTCAGAATTCACTGGTAAAATTGCTTACGAAGATTTAGAGCAAGGTCAATCTTTCATGGTTGAAATTGATGAGCAAACCGGTTTCCAAGAAAAAGTAATTTCGGAATCTAGAGCTAAAAAATTAATCCCAACTTTATTGGTTTACGGTAAAGACGGTGAATTGATACGTTCTTATAACTTACCAGTGGGTGCCCACTTAATGGTAGAGAATGGGGAGAAAATTAAAGCAGGTAAAGTATTGGTTAAAATTCCACGTCGTTCTTCTAAATCAGGAGATATCACCGGAGGTCTACCAAGAATTACCGAATTGCTTGAAGCTCGTAACCCTTCGAACCCAGCAGTCGTTTCGGAAATCGATGGTGTTGTTTCTTTTGGAAAAATCAAAAGAGGAAACCGCGAAATCATTATCGAATCTAAATTTGGTGAGGTTAAGAAATATTTAGTTAAACTTTCTAGCCAAATATTGGTACAAGAAAACGACTTTGTAAGAGCGGGTGTGCCATTATCTGATGGTGCCATTACTCCGGAAGATATTTTGAGAATTCAAGGTCCAGCTGCTGTTCAACAGTATTTGGTAAATGAAATTCAAGAAGTGTACCGTTTGCAAGGGGTAAAAATAAACGACAAACACTTTGAAGTAGTAATACGTCAAATGATGCGTAAAGTAAGAGTACAAGATCCTGGAGATACTTTATTCCTAGAAGAACAATTAATTCACACCAAAGATTTTATCGTCGAAAATGATAAATTATACGGAATGAAAGTAGTTGAAGATGCTGGAGATTCTAGTAGCTTAAAACCAGGTCAGATTATTTCTCCTCGTGAATTACGTGATGAAAACTCACTATTGAAACGCACCGATAATAATCTAGTTGTGGCTCGTGATGTTATCACTGCAACAGCAACTCCAGTTTTACAAGGGATCACGAGAGCATCACTTCAAACGAAATCGTTCATCTCGGCTGCCTCTTTCCAAGAAACTACTAAAGTATTGAACGAAGCTGCTGTTGCAGGTAAAATCGATTACTTGGAAGGATTGAAAGAAAATGTAATCGTGGGTCATAGAATTCCTGCCGGAACCGGTATGAGAGAATATGACAATACCATTGTAGGTTCGAATGAAGATTACAATGAAATGATGGCGAATAAAGAAGAATATATTTATTAATCATCTCTAATGAGAAGAAAATAAACAGATATGAATAATTCAAATCAACAAGAACAGATTAATATTGAGTTGGACGAAAAAACTGCCGAAGGAATTTATTCCAACTTGGCTATAATCAATCATTCTTCATCGGAGTTTGTGTTGGATTTTGTATCTATCATGCCTGGTATTCCAAAAGCTAAAGTGAAATCAAGAATTGTCTTGACACCACAACACGCCAAAAGATTATTAAAAGCCATTGGGGAAAATATTCACCGTTTCGAAGTCACTCATGGCGAAATTAG
>NZ_CAWURC010000031.1:0-68336 GCF_963925185.1 uncultured Flavobacterium sp.
GAAATTGATTTAATCAACATCAATGGACAGTTAATTCAAGTTGTCAAAAAACCTATTTTAGAAAACCAAAGTTATACTTTGGATAATTTACCGCAAGGGTTTTACTTATTGAAAATGACATCTGATAATCAATCAACAACCAAGACTATAATTGTAAACTAATTTCGGTCTAAAATTATACAAAAAAACACCAGCAGTTTTGTTGGTGTTTTTTTATGCTAAAATTTTATTCCGGAATTTGTTGGCTCAAACAATGCAAGGTTCCGAAACCCCAAATCAAATCTATAGCGTTAATCCCGATGATTTCTCTATCCGGAAAACAATCTGCAAGTATGTTCAATGCGTTTCTGTCATTGGAATCGTTGAAAGTAGGAACCAAAACACATTTGTTCAAAATCAAGAAATTCGCATAACTCGCCGGCAAACGAACTCCATCAAAATCGATGCGCTTTGGCATTGGAAGTTGAATGATTTTTGGAGATTTGCCGTTTTCCAGTTTGGAGTTTTGCAAGCGTTTTAAGTTGTCTTGCAAAGGTTTGTAATTATTGTCTTTTGGGTCAGATTCCACAATCGTGATAATAGTATCTTCGTTTACAAATCGGCATAAATCGTCAATATGTCCGTGGGTATCGTCACCTTCGATTCCGTTGCCCAACCAAATCACGTTGGTAATTCCCAAATATTCTTTGAAAACGGCTTCATAATCTGTTTTAGTGAAATTGGGGTTCCTAACCTGGATATTGGGATGTAGCAAGCACTCTTCAGAAGTCAACAATGTACCTTTTCCGTTAGTGTCAATGGCACCGCCTTCAACAATTACTGGTTTTCCGTTGTGTAAAACTGGGGTGACAGGAATATTTAGAAATTCGCCTACTTTCGTTGGAACCCATTTGTCCAATTGATAGTTGTTGTATTTTGCCCAACCATTAAAATTGAAGTCTAACGCTTCCTTTTTAGTTCCGTTTTTCACAATAATCGGACCCGAATCCCGCATCCAACTTCTGTTGGTTTTATGGATAATGAAAGAAACATTCGCCATATTTACAGCAGCTGTTTCCAGCATTTCAATGACTTTTGCTTTTAGTTTTTCATCGGCAACAATCAAAAAAACAGTTTCAAAAGAGGAAACTTTTTTGATGAATTCGACAAATACCCATTGAATCGGTTCGTATTTCCCTGGCCAATCTTTGCCATTATGCGGAAAACAAAGCAAAATCCCTTGTTGTTTTTCCCATTCGGCGGGGAATCTTCTCGTGTTTGCGCTCATAATTAGTCGATTGCTCTTTTCGTAATATCACCAAAAGCGTCGATTCTTCTATCTCTAAAAAACGGCCAATTCTGACGCACATTTTCTTGTAAATCTAAATCAACTTCGGCAATCAAGATTTCCTCTTTGTCGTGTGAGGCTTGCGCCAAAATTTCGCCTTGCGGTCCAGCAATAAAGGAAGAACCCCAAAACTGAATCCCAGCTGTTCCTTCGATATATTGTTCCAAACCAATTCGATTTGCAGCGGCAACATAAACGCCATTGGCAACAGCGTGACCTTTCATTACGTTCATCCAAGCGCCGTGTTGGTTTTCACCATATTCGTCTTTTTCCAATGGATGCCAGCCGATTGCCGTTGGGTAAAACAGCACTTCAGCACCTTGTAAAGCCGTCAAACGAGCCGCTTCAGGAAACCATTGATCCCAACAAATGAGCGTTCCAATTTTTCCTTTTTTGGTTGGGAAAGTTTTGAAACCAATATCGCCAGGCGTAAAATAAAATTTTTCGTAAAAATGTGGATCGTCCGGAATGTGCATTTTACGATACAATCCAGCTTCGGATCCATCAGTGTCGATGATGTAAGCGCTATTGTGGTAAATTCCAGCCATTCTTTTTTCGAAGAAAGGAACAATTATTACCACGCCTAATTCTTTTGCCAAAGCACTAAAAGCAATAAAAGAAGTGCTATACAATGGTTCAGCCAACTCAAAATTATCTACATCTTCACTCTGACAAAAATAATGGCTGCTGTACAATTCGGGCAATGAAATTACTTCGGCACCTTGACTGGCAGCATCGCGAACCCAAGACAAACATTTTTTTAAGTTGTTTTCAGCAACATCATTCAAATTCAATTGAATAACCGCTATTTTGTATTTATTCTTTGGCATAAGGCAAAATTTAGATTGCAAAAATAAGAATTTTTATAAAGAGTAGCGGTAAAGAGGATTGGAAAAGTTTGAATATGATTGAGATTGATTTCTTGATTTTTATTTATCTTTTTCTCGGTGTTTTCCAGTTGATTGATAAAATCTTTTTTCCACATTAGAATTCTATATTAGAAAGTTCGTTTTTTATGGGTTCCTCGATTATGATTTCTTGGAAACGTCTTTCGAGCGTTTTATCTTACTCAAAATATTTTTGATATTCATCTAATGTTGCTGTCCGTGACTTTGTTCCAATTTTTGGGAAAGCTGAATGGCTTCCCGCGATTTGATAGTAAATTTATTGATGGCCATTTTACTTTTATTTAAAGTTTAATGTTTGCAACGCCAGTTTACAGACGCTTGTGTCGAGTTTAAAGTTTTTGTACCTTTGGCAGGTAATATTCAAAAAGTCTTTTTATTGATAAAGTTACGATAAAATGACAGATAATGTAGCGTTTAAAAGTTATATAATTAATTAAAAATTACCTAATGAGTTTATTTTCAACTGTTTTTGGAAGTTCAGAGAATCAGAATCTATCCAACAGTAAAATCAATTGGATTCCATTAACAAACTTAGATCAACTGGATCAAATAGTAACACTTTCCAATGAAATACCAGTAGTGATTTTCAAGCATAGCACCCGTTGTAGCATTAGTAGGTTTGCTTTGAAGCAGTTTGAAAATGAATTTGATTTAGATGATAAGGTAGATGCTTATTTTTTAGATTTATTGGAATATCGAGACATTTCGAATGAAATTGCTTCTCGTTTTAATGCTTATCATCAATCGCCACAAGTGTTGTTGATAAAAAGCGAGAAATTAGTTTATAATGTTTCCCATAGTGATATTGACGCAACACTATTAAAGGAATATTTGTAAATTTTACAAATTTATTAATAAAAATGGTAGCGCTTTACCTTTAGTGACTAACCTGTTTTTATTGTAAAACGTACTAGCAATTGATGGATTAACTTTAATTTCTATTTTCCAACAACGGCACGAATTTAAAATCTCCAAACTCGTGTTTTTCAAATTGCGTTTCATTTTTTCTGATTAGCAATGTCATAATTTGGTTTTCTTCGCCAAGCGGAATTACCAGCCTACCTCCTATTTTTAGTTGTGCCATTAGGGCTTGCGGAATTATTGGCGCACCAGCCGTAACAACTATGCTGTCAAAAGGGGCGTGATTAGGTAACCCTTTATAACCATCCCCAAAAGAAAGGTGTTTGGGTCTTATACCTAATTTCGGCAACAAAATAGATGTTTGTTTGAACAGTTCATTTTGCCTTTCAACACTATAAACCTTAGCACCCATCAAACACAAAACTGCGGTTTGATAGCCCGAACCCGTTCCTATTTCGAGAATTTTATGATCTTTTTTTACTTCTAATAATTGACTTTGAAAAGCTACAGTATACGGTTGCGAAATGGTTTGTCCTGCACCAATTGGGAATGCTTTATCCTGATAAGCATAATCGGCAAAACTGGAATTCAAAAAAAGATGTCTCGGAATTTTCTTGATGGCTTCCAAAACAGTCACATCAGTAATCCCTTTTTCTTTCAAAAGGCTTACTAATTGATTGCGAAGTCCTTGATGTTTGGCGGTATCTTTCAAAGTGTAAATTAATATATTTCGGTAAAAATAACCTTTAATAATTCAAAAATCAAATAACAATTTCCAAAACTTTAAACCTTAAACTTCCTACTTTAAGCAAATAAATTATATTTTTGTTAAAAATACATTTTATGTTAAAAGTAGGTGTTTTAGGTGCTGGTCATCTCGGAAAAATACATTTAAGATTATTGCAACTATCCGATAAATACGAATTGGTCGGATTTTATGATGAAAATCAAGAAAATGGAGAGAAAGTTGCCAAAGAATTTGGATACAAACAATTTCATACTATTGCCACTCTTATTCACGCTGTCGATGTGATTGATATTGTAACTCCAACACTCTCGCATTATAAATGTGCCAAAGTTTCAATAAAATCCGGCAAACACGTATTTATAGAAAAACCCATCTCAAATACTGTTACCGAAGCGGAAGAAATCATTGCTTTAGCAAAAGAATTTAATATAAAAGGGCAAGTGGGCCACGTCGAAAGATTTAATCCTGCGTTCAAAGCGACTAAGGATATGATTGAAAATCCAATGTTTATAGAAACCCATCGATTAGCAGAATTTAATCCTCGCGGCACCGATGTTCCCGTAGTTCTTGACTTGATGATTCACGATATTGATGCGATTTTAAGTGTTGTAAATTCGAAAGTTAAAAATATCAATGCCAGCGGAGTTTCTGTGATTAGCGATACGCCAGATATTGCTAATGCTAGAATTGAATTCGAAAATGGATGTGTTGCCAATTTAACTGCTAGTCGAATTTCACTCAAAAACATGCGTAAATCACGCTTCTTCCAAAAAGATGCATACATATCAGTTGACTTTTTGGAGAAAAGATGTGAGGTTGTAAAAATGAAAGATGCTCCAGAAATTCCAGGAGATTTTGATATAATTCTACAAAATGCCGAAGGCGTAAAAAAACAAATCTACTTTTCGAATCCTGATGTGGAGCAAAAAAACGCCATTCTTGATGAATTGGAATCCTTTGCCGATGCGATTAACAACAATATAACTCCCGTTGTAACATTGGAACAAGCGACGGAAGCACTAAGAGTTGCTTATCAAATTATAGAGTGTTTTAAGAAGTAATTTTCAATTAAGCCAGTCTTTAAATCTTTCAATAAAGAATTATGAAAACAATAGCAGTAATCGGAGCAGGAACAATGGGTAACGGAATTGCGCATACATTTGCACAAAGTGGTTTCGCCGTAAAATTAATTGATGTTTCCGAAAAATCATTGGATAAAGGAATGGCCACCATTGCCTCAAATTTAGACCGAATGGTTGCAAAAGGAACCATTACCGAAGAAGACAAATTCAAAACCATAAGCAATATCATCACTTATACCGACATTAAAGATGGTGTTGTGGGAGTTGATTTGGTAGTTGAAGCTGCTACTGAGAACGTCGAATTAAAGCTAAATATTTTCAAACTATTAAACGAAGCTTGTTCCCATAATACGATTTTGGCAACGAATACTTCTTCCATTTCCATTACGCAAATCGGCGCTGTTGTTGCTCATCCGGAACGCGTTATTGGGATGCATTTTATGAATCCAGTGCCTATTATGAAACTAGTTGAAATCATCCGTGGTTACAACACGAGCGACGAAGTAACGAAAATCATTATGGATTTATCTGAAGAACTAGGCAAAACTCCAGTTGAAGTAAACGATTATCCTGGTTTTGTTGCCAATAGAATTTTGATGCCAATGATAAACGAAGCCATCGAAACCTTATATAACAAAGTAGCCGGTGTTTATGAAATCGATACCGTGATGAAGCTCGGAATGGGGCATCCAATGGGACCATTGCAATTAGCAGATTTTATTGGGCTAGACGTTTGTTTGGCAATTTTAAATGTGATGTTTGACGGTTTCAGAAACCCAAAATATGCGCCTTGTCCTTTATTGGTCAATATGGTTCGAGCAGGAAAACTAGGCGTGAAATCTGGCGAAGGTTTTTATGATTATAGCGAAAGTAAGAAAGCGGATAAAATCTCGAAACAATTTATTTAAAATGTCAATTGCACAAAACCTCCTCAAAATAAAATCCTCATTACCAGAAAACGTAACTCTTGTTGCCGTTTCTAAAACCAAACCCATTCCTGATTTGATGAAAGCTTACGATGCCGGTCAACGCATTTTTGGCGAAAACAAAATCCAGGAAATGGCCGAGAAATGGGAAGCAATGCCAAAAGACATCGAGTGGCATATGATTGGTCACGTGCAAACGAACAAAGTCAAATTTATGGCGCCATTCGTCAGCTTGATTCACGGTGTGGATAGTTTAAAACTTTTGCAAGAAATCAACAAACAAGCTCAAAAAAACAATAGAATCATTGATTGTTTGCTTCAAATATACATTGCCAAAGAAGAAAATAAATTTGGTCTTGATGAAGAAGAACTCAACTCGCTCCTAGCTTCCGCAGCATTTCAGGAAATGAAAAACATTCGAATCGTTGGGTTAATGGGAATGGCGACTTTTACAGATAATCAGAACCAAATCAGGAAAGAATTCACCCATTTGAAATCTATTTTTTATAAATTGGCACCACTACCCAAAACCATTTCTATGGGAATGTCTGGCGATTATCAACTCGCAATTGAATGCGGAAGTACGATGGTTCGGATAGGAAGTCGTATCTTTGGAGGAAGATAGTGGTTCGAAGCTGAATGATAATGATATTGCCTCGTTCCTCGCAATGACTGAATACTAAACACTGAACACTTATTTTGTACGCAATACTTGACATAGAAACTACTGGAGGACAATTCAACGAAGAAGGTATCACCGAAATTGCCATTTACAAATTTGACGGCCACGAAATCGTGGATCAATTCATCAGTTTAGTCAATCCTGAAATCCCAATCCAGCCTTTTGTAGTAAAGCTTACCGGCATAAATAACGCGATGTTGCAATCTGCTCCAAAGTTTTTTGAAGTAGCCAAACGCATTATCGAAATGACCAACGATTGTGTTTTGGTGGCTCATAATGCTGATTTCGATTATCGAATTTTACGCACGGAATTTCGCCGTTTGGGCTATGAATTCAATGTAAAAACACTTTGTACGGTCGAATTATCCAAAAAATTATTACCAGAACAACCTTCGCACAGTTTAGGAAAACTCGTTCGAGCCTTGGGAATCCCAATGGCAGAGAGACATCGCGCAAGTGGTGATGCCATGGCGACAGTGAAATTATTCAAAATGCTGTTGGATAAAGATTTAAATAAAGAGATTGTTAAAGAGCTCATCAAATTTGAAATTCAAAAGGGAATAGCGCCTAAATTAATGGATATTGTTGAAAGTTTACCTTCAAAAACGGGCGTTTATTACATTCATCGGGAAGATGGCAGCCTAATGTTTATTGGTAAAAGCCGAAACATCAAAAAGCGGGTCAATCAGCATTTTACCGGAATTACTCGAAGTGCCAAGAAAATTCAAAATGAAGTTTTTACAGTAACTTATGAAGAAACCGGAAGCGAATTAATTGCGCTATTAAAAGAATCCGAAGAAATTAAAATCAACAGACCCATTTATAATCGAATGTCCCCAAAAAGCAACTTTTCTTGGGCAATTTATGCCGAAAAGGATGCTAATGGATATCTCAATTTAAAATTGCAAAAAGCGGACGGCAGAAAAAAAGAAATTAAATCCTATACCTCATTGCAGGAAGGAAAAGATGCTTTATTTCGAATAAGTTCGCAATATAGTTTATGTCAAAAATTAACTGGTTTGTATGAAACCAAAACACATTGTTTTCAACACTCCACCAACAAATGCGATGGTGCTTGCAGTGGAAAAATTTCAACCTTAGAATATAATAAACGGGTTCATGCTTTTATAGAAAAAAACATATTTGAAAATAAATCTTTGGCAATTCTAGACAAAGGGCGAACAGTTACAGAGCGCAGTGCTATTTTGATTGAAAATGGCGTTTACAAAGGATATGCTTTTTATGATTTGAATTACCAAATCAACACGATCGAAATATTGCGAAACATTATCATTCCGATGCAAAGCAATCGCGATACTCGGAATAGTATTCAGGCTTATCTAAGAAAAAATAAGTATTTGAAAGTAGTAAATTTCTAGAATGGCTAAATACCTAATTACGATAGTCGGCCCAACAGCTATAGGAAAAACTTCCTTGAGTATTGCATTAGCACAACATTACAAATGCGATATTATTTCTTGCGACAGCAGGCAGTTTTTCAAGGAAATGAAAATTGGTACTGCAGTTCCTTCCTCTGAAGAATTGGCTGGAGCAAAACACCATTTCATCCAAAACAAATCCATTTTTGAAAATTATACGGTTGGCGATTTCGAGAAAGAAGCTATCTCTAAACTGGATGAATTATATTTAACCCATGATTTTGTTGTGATGGTTGGTGGTTCTGGATTATACGTGGATGCCGTTTTGAAAGGGTTTGATGCGTTTCCAGAAATTGATATTGCCATTCGTTTAGCCGTAAAACAAAACTACGAAAAATTAGGTTTAGACTATTTACAAACCGAATTAAAACTACGTGACCCAAACTATTTTGAAGTTGTAGCCAAAGAAAATCCACAACGAATGATGCGCGCTTTAGAAGTTTGTATTGGTTCCGAAAAACCCTATTCTTCGTTTTTAAATCAAATGAAAAACACAAGGAACTTCACTCCTATTCTTATCGGATTGGAGGCAGAAAGAAGTGTAATTTATGACAGAATCAATCAGCGAGTTGACGTAATGGTAAATGATGGTTTATTGGCCGAAGCTAAATATTTATTCACCTACAAATACTTGAATGCTTTACAAACTGTAGGTTATAGAGAATTATTCAGCTATTTTGATGGTGAAATTTCATTAGAATTTGCTATTGAAGAAATCAAAAAAAACACCCGACGATTTGCTAAACGACAACTTACTTGGTTCAAAAGAAATGAGGAAACAAAGTGGTTTGATTATCTTGCAGATAAGAATGATATCAGAAATTATATATCAGAAATAATTCATAATTCATAATTCATAATTCATAATTATTTATATGCCAATTTCACCAAATTTTACATCAAGTTTCAGCAAAGATTGGGAAATCAATTTTACGCAATGTATGCCAAATGGGTATTTAAAATATACTGATTTATGCAATCTTCTGCAATTAACAGCAGCTTCACATTCTGAAATTGGTGGAATCAGCTTTTCGGATATGCAAGAATTCAATCAAGCTTGGATTTTGAGTAAAATGAGGGTCGAAATTACTGAATTACCAAGATTGAAAGATATTGTAACGGTAAAAACTTGGATTAACACACTCGAAAATTCCCTTTCGATACGTGCCTTGGAAATGTATGTAAATGGGAATAAAATTGTGGGTTGCGAAACTTTTTGGGCGGTTTTCAATACGAATACAAGGAGTCTGGAACCATTGAATTTGCCATTCTCACATTTTGAATTGTTTCCTGAAAATAAAGCAACAAATAAATCTTTTTCAAAAATTAATCTACGTAATGAGAAGAAATTTATGGCAGAAAAAAGGGTTGTTCTGTCAGATTTAGACAATGTAAATCATGTGAATAACGTAAAATATATGGAATGGTGTCTCGATTTGATGAACGAAGAATTAATTTTGAATCAAAAAATTGAAAGTTTTGAAATGAATTTTATAAGAGAATTATCACTTCAAGATAAAGTTGTTATTCACAAAAATTTGAATGATGACTCAACGATTTATAGCATAACAAAAGAAGATAAAACTTGTTTTGCATTGCAACTAAATTTAAAATAAAAAGGCTTCAATTACTCAAAGCCTTTATTTTTTGATACAATTACTTTATTTTTTATGCAAGTACTTTATTTTTTACTACTAATCTAAATCCTTCTCCGTGAATGTTGAGAATTTCAACATTTGGATCTGGTTTGAGATATTTTCTTAATTTAGCAATATAAACGTCCATACTTCTTGAAGTAAAATAGTTGTCGTCTCTCCAAATTTTTGTTAAAGCCAGTTCTCTTGGCATCAAATCATTCTCGTGAAGAATCAACATCTTTAAAAGTTCGTTTTCTTTAGGAGATAATTTAACAGGTTCGTCAGCATCAAATGTCAAAAAACGAAGTTTTGAATTCAAATGAAATTTACCAATGTTAAATTCAAATTGAACCGGTTCCGTTTTAACACCAGAAGATTTTCTTTGGATTATGGCTCTGATTTTCATCAACAGTACCTCTGAATCAAAAGGCTTGTTTAGATAGTCATCAGCGCCAGCTTTGTATCCTTTTAATACATCCTCTTTCATAGATTTTGCTGTTAAAAAAATAATTGGGACTTCCTGATTTTTTTCTCTAATCTCTTTTGCCAATGTATAGCCATCTTTATAAGGCATCATTACGTCTAAAATACACAAATCGTAAGTGTCTTTTTTGAATTTTTCGAAGCCTTCCATTCCGTTTTTTGCTAAAGTAACATCAAAGTCATTTAGCATTAAATAATCTTTTAGGACTGCGCCAAAATTCAGGTCATCTTCTACTAAAAGAATTCTTTTATTTACATTTTCCATATTTTAATTTATTAATGGTATTTTTATTATGAAGGCACTTCCCTTTCCCTTTTCACTTTCTACAAAAATCTGACCATTATGATCATCTATAATTTTTTTTACATAAGCCAACCCTAATCCGTGACCTTTCACATTATGAATATCTCCAGTATGCTCACGATAAAATTTTTCAAAAACCCTTTTCTGGGCAATCTTACTCATTCCTATTCCTTTGTCTTTTATTTTAATAATGACAAAATCTTTTACATTTTCTGTAAAAACATCAATCTTGGGTACATCCGGTGAATATTTAATGGCATTCTCTAAGATGTTTACGATTACATTTATAAAATAAGCTTCATTTAATAAAACACCAGTTCGAACTGCATCAAAATGTTTCGTTATTTCTCCGTGTCTGTCTTCTAAAATTAAATTTACATGCTCAATAGCAACTTCAATAATTTCCTGAATATTACTAGATTCCTTGGCAATATCCAATTCTTTTTTTTCAAGTTTTGAAATTCTTAAAACATTCTCAACTTGGGCATGCATTCGTTTATTTTCGTCCTTAATCATCTGAATGTATTTCAAAACTTTTTCTTTATCATCAATAATTTTTGGGTTTTTTATGGCATCCAAAGCTAAGTTTATTGTAGCAATTGGAGTTTTGAACTCGTGCGTCATATTGTTGATGAAATCAGATTTAATTTCAGAGATATGACGTTGACGAATCAATTGATTCAAAGCACTTGAATAGGCAATAATAATGATCAAGGTAAAAATAATCGACAATAGTGTAATTCCAATTAGGTCTGTTATCAAGAATTTCTTTTTTTGAGGAAATGAAACTAATAATTGATATTTACTATTTCCTTCATTATCAGAAAATATTGAAATGGAATAGGTTGTGTTTTTATCATATTTAAACCTTTCCGATTTGACTTTAGTTGCCAATCCATTACTATAAATACCATATTCAAAAGGAGTTTTTACACCGTATTCTACTAATTCTTTCTTTAAAAGTTTAGCCAAACTTTCTTTCGAAACTCTTTCTTGTATAGGCATTGTCGTAGCAAGGTCCTTAAAAAATATTTGAAATTGAGCATTATCTAAAACGTCCAAATTTCCGGACTTTTCAATCTTGATATCAGGAGTTAATTTATGCTGATTTTTTGAATTGTCAAATTGATTATTATTGTAAACTTCAGTGACTCTCTTAGAATTAAAACTTTTAAATTTTACACTATCTAATTTTTTATCAAAGAACGTAGATGATATGCCGTAATCTTCACTTATTATACTGTTCGAATAAATAATTGTTTTATTGGTTTTGTTGTTTTTTTGAATGTAATAAAACTCCAATAAATCGTTTTTTTGAGGTATTTTACCTGTACTATCTTTATACTGATTGTATTTGTCATAAAAACTGTAAGCTTCCTGTCTTTGAATTTTATCTGACACATTACCCATAACCTGTTTAACGTGAAATTTAAATTGTTCGTCATTATTCTTAAACGAAGTATTAAACCAATAAACTTGTACTAAAATTATCCCAATTAAGGATAAACTCATTAACAAAACAAGTACTCTAAAAAAAAATTTATTCATCTATTCAAAGTTAGCATTTTAACACTATAAATAATAATAATTTAACCAAAGATTAACAACAATGGCTAAAATTATTGAATACGCAAAATTTTAATAATTTTCTTAATTTCTGACTTTGCGATTTCAGAATTAATATTCTCAATAACATAATCGCTTTTTGAAATTCGCCTCGCATCATCCCATTGCGTATTCATTCTTTTCAAAACATTTTCGCGAGTAGTGTTATCTCTCTTAACTACCCTCTGGATCCTAGATTCTAGTGGCGCAGTAACAGTAATTATCGAATCACAATTTTTATAACTGTCACTTTCGAATAAAATTGCTGCTTCATAAATAATAAACGGAGCGTTTTTATGTTCTAAAATCCAGTTGCCAAAATGTTTCTTTACAGCAGGATGAATAATGGCATTAAGTTGTTCTAATTTTTCGGGATTGTTAAATACAATTGCAGCTAGTTTTTCTCGATTTAAAATATTATTTTCAAAAAGTTCACCACCAAATATTTTTTTAATATCAGCTATAATTTCTAAAGATTGCATAATTTTTCTGGCTTGATCATCTGCAATGTAAACAGGAATTCCAGCTGCCATAAAGTGATTAGCAATTGTGGTTTTTCCACTTCCAATTCCTCCGGTTAAACCAATTGTTTTTGTCATATTATTTTTTAAAAAATAACTCTGGGAAAGCTTCTTGGGGCTTTTGTTTCAGAATAATGATTTTGATGAATGATTCCATAAAACCAGTTCCATAACCATAGAATTGTTTCCAAACCGCTTTTGTAGATAGATATCCAATTTTGAAACTTTTATTTTGGTATGCTGATACCAAAAACAATAATGAAAAATAAACAAAATACAATTGAAGCAATAAATCGTGGTTGAGAATTAACGACAGAAAAAGAGCAACTGCAAATCCGATTATAAAAATAGAGGGGATGAAAAAAGTAGGTTTATTGTATTTAGGATACCAGCTATTCAAAATTGGTCTGGCTTTGCCAAATTTATTTACCTGCACTGAGAATTTTCCCCAGTTAACCCTTCTTTTGTGATAGACGAAAGCTTTTGAAAAAAGTTTGGTTTCAAAACCCAATTCCCATAATCTTATTGTTAAATCAGGGTCTTCTCCAGGATGAATATTTCCGAAACCATTGGAAGCTTCAAAGGCTTTTCGAGACAATCCCATATTAAAACTTCGGGGTTGAAATTTATCGATTTTCTCTGAACCTCCTCTAATTCCACCAGTAGTAAGAAAAGAAGTCATAGCAAAATTGATGGCTTTTTGTATATCGGAAAAACTATCTAAAGCCTTATCAGGTCCGCCAAAACAATCTACATAATTTTCTTTTAGAGCATTGGCAACTTCTGTCAAATAGTTTTTTGGAATAATACAATCCGAATCGAAAATGATAAAATAATCTCCTTTTGATTTTTTCATTCCGAAATTTCTAGAATCTCCAGGACCTGAATTATCTTTGTAATAATAAGAAATAGACCGTTTATCATGATGTTTTTCTATCATGTCTTCACAACGTAACGTAGATCCATCTTCAATAATAACAATTTCAAAATCTTCATTATAATCTAACTGCGACAAACTCTCTAAAAGTTCGTCAACTTCATCAGGACGGTTATAAACTGGGATGATTAGAGAAAATAACATAATATTGTATTAAGGTTAGGACTTTTACGCTCAAATTCTTAACAAAGATAATCTTTATCTATAAAAAAACCACCACTAAAATCGTGGTGGCTTTAAACATTTTTATGTTTTAGAAAAGTATTTATTCCATTATATTATACTCGAAACACCTACCATTTCGTTAGCGTCTGTTAGATAATCCACTCCTTCAAATCCAAAACCAAAAAGGTTAAGAAAATCTTGTTTATACCCTTGTAAATCTCCTATTTCCGGTAATGCTTCTGAAGTAGCTTCCTCCCATAGGATAGCAATCTTTTCTTGAACTTCAGCACTCATTTCCCAATCGTCAATTCTAATTCTTCCTTTGTCATCTGTTGGGATTTCTTCTCCAGTGTAAAGTCTATCGTAAAATAAACGTTGGATTTGCTCGATGCAGCCTTCGTGAATTCCTTCTTCTTTCATTATTTTGTACAACAACGATATATACAAAGGAATAACCGGAATGGCGGAACTTGCTTGGGTAACCAATGCTTTATTCACGGAAACAAAGGCTTTTCCTTCGAGAGATTTTAAACTGTCCGTAATAGCAAAAGCAGTAGCTTCAAGATGATCTTTTGCACGACCGATAGTTCCTTTTCTATAAACAGCTTCGGTTAATGAGGGTCCAATATAAGAATAAGCTACAGTCGTTGCGCCTTTCGCTAAAAGATTTTCCGCTTTTAAAACATCTATCCACATAGCCCAATCTTCACCTCCCATTACCGCAACTGTATTTTCGATATCGTCACCTTGACAAGGTTCAATACTAATTTCGGAAACTATTCCGGTATGAAAATCGACAGTTTTATTAGTATAAGTAGAACCAATAGGTTTTAAAACCGAGCGATGCATCACGCCAGTAACTGGATGAACACGAACCGGGGAAGCCAAACTGTAAATAACTAAATCAATCTGACCTAGATCTGCTTTTATCAAATCTAAAGTTTGTTTTTTTATTTCATTCGAAAAAGCATCTCCGTTAATACTTTTTGCATATAAACCTTCTTTTTTAGCTTCGTTTTCAAATGCTGCAGAATTGTACCACCCTGGCGAACCTGGTCTTCCTTGAACTGGAGGTTTTTCAAAAAAAACGCCAATCGTTGCAGCGTCGGAACCAAAAGCACTTGTAATTCTTGATGCCATACCGAATCCGGTTGATGCCCCAATTACTAAAACTTTTTTAGGCCCATTTATTGGCCCTTTTGATTTGATATATTTGATTTGATTTTTTACATTTTGCTCGCATCCTTTTGGGTGAGATGTCAAACAAATAAATCCTCTCATTCTTGGTTCTATGATCATAATTGTAAGGTTGTTCAGTTAATCTATTATTGGGTTTAAAGTTGACAAATATAAGGAATTTCTTTAGCTCAACAAGGCTTTTGCGTGGTTTAATGCGGAATCAGAAACGACGGTTCCCGACAACATTTGCGCTATTTCAACTACTCGTTCCTCACTAGATAATAATTTCAATTCAGAAAGGGTTTCCTCTCCAATGGTTGATTTAGAAACTTTGAAGTGAGCTGTTCCTTTTGCGGCAATTTGTGGCAAATGGGTAATGGCAAAGATTTGCATTTTCTGACTCATCTCTTTCATAATTTCTCCCATTTTGTTAGCAATTTCCCCAGAAACACCTGAATCTATTTCATCAAAAATTAAAGTTGGCAGTTTTGAATATTGTGCCAAAACTGCTTTTACGGCCAGCATAATTCTTGACATTTCACCACCCGAAGCTACTTTTTTTAATAATCCAAAATCAGTTCCTTTATTTGCAGAAAACAAAAATTGGAGCTCATCTTTTCCGTTTTCGAAATAAGTTGAAATGGCATTAATGTCAATTTTAAAACGGGCATTTGGCATTCCTAAAGTTTCCAAAATTGCTATCAGCTTTTGAGTTAAAACTGGCACAGCGGCTACTCTATTTTTGTGAATTGAGGTTGACAAAGCATCTAATGCGTCTGTTTTTTGTTGAATCAAATTAGTCAATGCTAAAATTTCCGTTTCTAAATTTCCTATTTCTAAAAGTGAATTTTCTAAATTATTTTGTATTTCTAATAATTCATCAATCGAGGAAACTTGGTGTTTTTTTTGCAAACTGTAAATCACTTGCAACTTTTGGCTAATCAAATCCAATTGTTCTGGATCATTGACCAATTTATAGGAACAACGATTCAATTCCTCTGAAATATCATCAAACTCAATAGTTAAACTCGTTATTCTCTCTAATAAAGAATGATATTCTGGCGAAAATATTGCTATTTTTTGCAAGGAAACCTTGATTTCCTTCAAGTTGTGCATCACTCCTATTTGTTCTTCATTGGCAATAGCCAAAGATTTATCTATCGATTCCTTTATAATTTCGACATTATTCAGTTTTTCAAAATCACCTTCAAGGACTTCTTGTTCACCCGATTTTAAATTTGACACCACTAATTCATCCAACAAAAAAGTATTGTATTCCTGTTCTTTGATAGATTCAGCTTGTTTTGTAAGGAGCAGATTTAATTTTGATTTATCCGATTTATAGCTTTTTAAAAGCGTTTGATAATCTAAAACACCTACTTGATTATCTGCAATGCCGTCAATAATTTCGAACTGGACTTTTTCATCGGAAAGTTCCTGTGTTTGATGTTGCGAATGAATATCGATTAAAAGCAAACTCAATTCCTGTAATTCCTGAAGATTTACGGGACTGTCATTGACAAAAGCCCTCGATTTTCCGGAAGGTAAAATTTCACGGCGAATGATGGTTTCGTCTTCATAATCTAAGTCATTGGATTCGAAAAAAGAGTTCAATTTATATTTTGAGATTTCGAAATGAGCTTCGATAACACACTTTTCTTCTTTGTTTTTCAAGGAAGTCAGGTCGGCCCTTTTTCCTAATACCAATCCTAAAGCGCCTAAAATTATTGATTTTCCTGCCCCTGTTTCTCCTGTAATAATCGAAAATCCTTTTGAAAAATCGATGGCTAATTTTTCTATTAAAGCATAGTTTTTTATCGACAAGGAAGTAATCATTTCTGTAGTTTTTGTGATGAAGAACCAGTAATATTTAAGAATTTAAAATTCAATTAATATTTAATCATCGCCCATTTACTGGAGTTCAAAGGAGATGTTTTACTTAAATTATCGACTAAATCTGATATCGAAATACTTGGACCTCCAGAAAAGATAGAAACAATTTCGTCTGATTTAGCATCAAAAAAAATTCGAGTCAAATAAGCATTGGGTTTAGATTGATTCAGTTCCCCAAGATTGAGTAAAGCACTTTTTATTTTTTCTTTTGCTGCTTTTAAATCTTTACTCATTATATCTAGGCCTGAATGATAATCATATCCTGTCTGGCGAACTTCATTATATACCGGAGACAATAAATCGTTTATCAAAAAATATCTGTTTTGGTTTCCGTCAGTTTGTTTCCAACCTCGATAACCGCCTTCTTGAGCAACATTCGATATGTTTTGAGCGATTTTGAAATAAGGAGTTCCTTCTAAAGTCATAAAACTATCGGCGTCCATTCCTAATATTATGTAGCTGTAAAAAGACACCACAGATACTAGATTGGATTCAAAGGAGTTAGGATTAAAATTTAAACTTTCAAACTCTGTATAATTAAAGCTAAAATCTTTGTCGTTGAAATTTAGAATTGGTGATGAATATGACGAATTATAAACTGGTCTTGAAGATTGAACTTGAATTGTTGCAACATATTGATTGGAATTGTTGGATAAAATGGTAATATACATTGAACAATTTATTTTCTCGTTTTGTTTAAACGTTTTCTCTGTCCATTGTGTTTGATTTACAAATTCACTTAATGAAGTTTCCAAAGTTTTAAAAACCTGTTGATTGGCATTCGATAAATTTTGAACATTTACTGTCAGGATACAATTCAATTCTTGTGCATGAACACTGCCAAGAATCATCAGTAAAAATATACTTAAAATGTTACGCATAATGTGCTATTACTTTGTTTAAAATATCATCGGCAACGGCTTCCTTAGATTTCAATTTCATTGGTTCTACCTTGAATTTTTTGTCGATGAAAGTGATTTTATTGGTCGACTTTCCAAAACCGGCTCCTTCATCCTGTAAAGAATTAAGAATGATCAAATCTAGGTTTTTTTTCTGAATTTTCAACTTTGCATTTTCTATTTCATTCTCGGTTTCCAATGCAAAGCCAATTAAAAACTGGTTTTTCTTTATTTCGCCCAATGAAGCCAGAATATCTTTCGTTTTTTCGAGTTCAATGCTAAAATCATCTGCTGCCTTTTTAATTTTTTGGATTGCTATATTCCTTGGTTTATAATCAGCAACTGCAGCGGCAGCAATCATCACATCCACATCTTCAAAATATTGATGACAAGCATCATACATTTCCTTAGCCGAGACTACTCGAACGACTTTTACTAAATTATTTTCTATCGTAAAATGAGAAGGTCCAGAAACCAAGATTACCGAAGCGCCAAGATTTGCGGCGCTTTTTGCAATATCATAACCCATTTTTCCTGATGAATAATTTCCTATAAAACGCACGGGATCTATTGCTTCGTATGTTGGTCCGGCAGTAATTAGTATTTTTTTTCCTTTTAGAGGCAACCTACTTTCTAAATCGGCTTCGAGAAAAGCAATAATATGTTCTGGTTCAGCCATTCTTCCTTCGCCAGATAAACCGCTTGCTAATTCGCCACTTTCGGCAGGAATTATTGTGTTACCAAACTGCTCTAACTTCTTAAAACTGGCAATTGTCGATGGATGAATGTACATATCTAAATCCATTGCTGGAGCAAAATAAATGGGGCATTTTGCGGATAAATAAGTAGCAATTAAAAGGTTATCGCAAATGCCATTTGCCATTTTCGACAATGTATTTGCAGTTGCAGGAGCAATAACCATCAAATCTGCCCAAAGTCCTAATTCGACATGACTATTCCATTTTTCATTTTCTTCGTCTTGGTCGTAAAAACTAGAATAAACGGGGTTTTTTGATAATGTAGATAATGTAAGAGGCGTTATAAAATCCTTAGAAGCAGGTGTCATTATCACTTGGACATGTGCACCTGCTTTTATGAAAAATCGAACTAATGTAGCAGTTTTATAGGCTGCAATTCCACCGGAAATTCCCAGTAAAATTTTTTTCCCTTTTAAAACTGACATAATCAATATTATTTATTTCCTTCTCTGTGGTAGATTTTTCCATCTAACCATTCTTGAACTGCTAAAGCGTGTGGCTTAGGTAATTTTTCGTAAAATTTTGAAACCTCGATTTGCTCTTTGTTTTCAAAAACTTCTTCAAGACTGTCGTTATAGGTAGCAAATTCTTCCAGTTTTTCAGTCAATTCTTTTTTGATTTCAGAATTGATTTGATTTGCTCTTTTGGCCATAATAGTTATTGCCTCATACACATTTCCTGTAGGCTCTTCAATTACATTTTTATTGTACGTAATTGTATTTACTGGAGCATTTGTCTTTCTTAAATCCATGGCTTATTTATTTAGTGAAATTTTGTAAATCCTTTTCAATTTTAGCTAACATATCGTCAGCATTTTTTTTATATTTTGTATTGGCTTCAAATTTTATCAAATTAGAATAGGCCGTCTTTGCAACATTTAATCGTTCTTGCATTTTAGCAGGAACGCTATTAATTCCGAGTTGATAAGCTGAATCTAATTTATAATACAAAGCATCTTCTTTGAAAGGTGTTCCTGGATAATCAGCAATAAAGTTATCTAAAGACACTATTGCCGACTTATAATCCATAATGGTGTTGTATCCCTTTGCATTTTCAAATACTTTTTTCTCTACTTTTTCATTTAATTCTTTTAGCGTTTTATTTGCTTCAGCCATATATGGCGAATTTGAATACGTATCTATAAATGATTGCAATTTGTCTATTGCCTTGAAAGTATCGGTTTGATCTAAACTATAAATTGGCGAAAGCATCGAAAAACTTTTAGCTCCTAAAAAAGCCGCTTCTTCTATTTTTTCACTTTTTGGATAACCCGAAACAAAACTTTCAAACTGGTATGCAGCTAAATAATATTGTTTTGTTTTATAATAGGATTGCGAAAACATATAAAACAATTTTTCTGCTTGAGGTTTTCCCCTATAAGCTGGTGCAATTTGTTCAAAAAGTCGAATGGCTTTCGAATAGTTTCCAGCATCATACAATTTAGTTGACATTTCAAACTTTACGGCAACATCTTCGTTTTTTAATGCTTTTTGATATTCGCTACAAGAGCCAAAAACTATAACAACAAGTAATAGAGAAATTATTTTTTTCATTTTATTTTTTTACTTTTTTTGATTTATTAGTTATTTCGAACTTGCATAAATCTTGCCTAAGTTTAGGTGGCAAATTTAGTTATTAATTTAGCTACTACAAAATATATTTTTGCTTAATAAATAAAGGTAATTTTTAGGCTAATTTATTGATTAATTCTACAAATTGATTAATCCTGCTTGTTAGTGATTCATCCGTTTTTACTAATGGTAAGCGAACCGTATTCTCTGCTATTCCTAGTGACCGGAAGACTTGTTTGATTCCTGCAGGATTTCCCTGTTCGAAAATCATGTCGATACAATCCATAAAAAGGTAATGGATTTTGTTTGCATCATTTACTTTTCCGTTTAAACCCAAGCGAATCATTTCTGAAAATTCTTTTGGAAAACCTTGTCCAATTACCGTAATTACACCAGCACCTCCAGCTAAAACCATTGGTAAAGCAATCATATCATCTCCAGATATAACAAGAAAATCTTTTGGCTTGTCTTTTATTAATTTCATTGCTTGTATCATATCGCCTGCCGCTTCTTTAACGGCAACGATGTTTTTGAAATCATTTGCCAAACGCAAAACAGTTGATGGCAACATATTTACTCCTGTTCTACTTGGAACGTTATATAAAATTACTGGAACTGGGGAAGCTTCGGCAACTGCTTTAAAGTGCTGGTAAATTCCTTCCTGCGTAGGTTTATTGTAATAGGGAGATACTGATAATATGGCAGCAAATTGAGACATATCTCTCATTTTTAATTCTTCGACGATTTTTGCTGTGTTGTTCCCTCCTAGCCCAAGTACTAATGGCAATCTGCCTATGTTGGTTTCTGTTACAGTTTTTATGACTAGTTCTGTTTCTAATTGTGACAATGCGGCATTTTCTGCGGTTGTACCAAGAATCACAAGATATTCGACTCCGCCATCGATTGAATAATTTACAATTCTTTTTAATGCTTCCGTATCGATTGAAAAGTCTTCTCTAAAAGGAGTTACGAGTGCAACACCTGTACCTATAAATGATTGCATAGTGAGTTTATATTTTGTTTAATATTTTTAAATACCGGAATGATTCCTGAACAAAAACTTTGTAATTTTCAGCATTTGTATTAATCATCAAATGATTTAATCTTTTATCTATAGATGAAAATCCAACTTTAAATTGCGCTTTAGAATTGTGAGTAATTGTTAATAAAATTGCTTTTTCGACATCGTAATAACTAATTAATAAATCAAATTCTTCATTGATAAAATCGTTGACCTCTGGATTTATAATTTCACCTTTCCAATTAAGATGTTTGATGCCAAATGTTGGTTTCGAATAAACCTCATTATTCTTTAGTTTGTCTCTGTAAACGATAATTTTTATGTTTTGTTCTTGAATTCCATTAGCTACTAATTCCTTCGTCAAGTCTTCTTTTTCGAAAAAATAACTTTCATCGACGAGTACACCAACAGATTGCGTTGAATTAGAGAGCGTGACACTCCTTACATTTTGCAAACTATTTTTTAATATTTTAATTAAAAAAAAATTCTTTAAATAATTTAAAAACATATTATATTTACCATATTACAAAATTAAATTAATTAAGTCGCATTTCAAATGGTAAATCTAAAAAAGTATACTGGTGTTTTAAATCTTTTTGTTATATTATTAACACTTTTTTTTATTGTTTCTTGCGGTAAACAAAATTATTATGTTTCTAAAATTGAAGGGAAACGTATACCAATTACCGAGAAAGAGAATCAAGTTATTGGTTCAAATGCAAGAAACGAACAAACGGAGCAAATTGAAAATTATATTAAACCTTATCGGGAACACATTAACAAAGATTTAGACAGTGTTTTGGCTTATTGCCCAACAACATTAGACAAAAGCAATGGGAAATGGCAAACCACTATTGGTAATTTGATGGCTGATGTTACTTTAAAACAAGGACAATTGGTTTTTCAAGCTAGAGAAAAAAAGAATATTGATTTATGTCTGCTTAATAATGGTGGCATTCGGTCCGTTCTTCCTAAAGGAAATGTTACTTCGAGAACTGCTTATGAAATTATGCCTTTTGAAAACAGTCTTGTTGTTATAGCATTAAAGGGAGAACAAATATTTGAATTGGTCGATTATTTTATCGCCGCTAAAAAACCGCATCCTTTATCAGGAATTACCTTTACAATTAGCAAAGACAATACTGCAAAAAACATTTTAGTTCAAGAAAAGCCTGTCGAAAATGACATCGTATATTATGTTGCTACCAATGATTATTTAGCAAACGGGGGCGACAGCATGAATTTCTTTAAAAAAGGGGTTCAAAAATTTGATTTAGATTACAAATTAAGAAATGTCCTGATAGATTATTTCAAGGAAGTGGACACTATTCCAATGATTAATGACGTGAGGGTTAGTGTTGAATAAAAAAGTGACGATTATTACAAAATATCATAAATATCTAAATGTCCTAGCCTCGATTGCAGAGAAAATCCTTTTATTTTTTTCTTTAAAAAAATAAAAGATTGTAACGGAAAGCGGGAAATAGCTCCAAAAAAAAGAAGAAATGAAAAGAAGAGATTTTATCGAAAAAACTGCTGCAGGTACAGCAATGTTGGGTTTAGGATTGTCGTTGAGTAGCTTTAAATCTTCCGATATTAAACATATTACAATATTACATACTAACGACGTTCACAGTCATATTGACCCTTTCCCAATTGATCATCCTAGAAACCCAAACATGGGTGGCGTTTCGAGAAGAGCGGCATTAATTGAAAGTATTCGTCAGGAAAACTCAAATGTTTTGCTGCTTGACGCTGGCGATATTTTTCAAGGAACACCTTACTTTAATTATTATGGTGGCGAATTGGAATTTAAATTGATGAGCATGATGAAATATGATTTATCAACGATAGGCAATCACGATTTTGACAATGGTGTGGATGGTTTAACTGCCCAAATGCCTCACGCCACGTTCGAATTTGTTTCGGCAAACTATGATTTTAAGAACACTTCGATGGCTGGTTTTGTGAAACCATATAAAATTTTTAATAAAAACGGAATAAAAGTGGGCGTTTTTGGACTTGGGATAGAACTTGAAGGCCTTGTTGACAAACAAATGTACAAGGAAACAGTTTATAATAATCCGCTAGAGTCGGCTCAAGATATGGTTCGAATCTTAAAAAAGGAAAATAAATGTGACTTGATAATTTGCCTTTCGCACCTTGGATATAAGTACGGAAAAGAAGATTCGAAAAGAATTTCCGACTTAAAACTGGCACAACTCACCAAAGATATTGATTTGATTATTGGCGGTCATACCCATACTTTTCTTGATAAACCAAACATTGTGAAAAACTTGGACGGAAAAGAAGTTTTGGTCAACCAAGTGGGTTGCTATGGCATAAATCTTGGGCGAATTGACTTTTATTTAGAAAATGATAAAGCAAAATCATCTATTGGAAAATCAATTATTGTTTGATTTTTTTATTTAACTACTGAAGCATTTCCATAAAATCCATTTCTGAAATAATCGGAATATTAAGCTTGACAGCTTTTTCTAATTTTGCTGGCCCCATATTTGCTCCAGCAACGACATAATCTGTTTTAGCAGAAATAGAACTTCCTACTTTAGCACCATTATCTTCGATTGCTTTCTTCAAATCGTCTCTCGAAAATTGTTCAAAAACTCCCGAAACAACGAAGGTTTTACCGGAGAGTTTGTCTGTGGCATTTGGATTTATTTTTTGGAGAATTTCAAATTGAATACCAAACCTTTTTAAACGTTCGATTGTAATTCTATTTTCTTGATTTTCGAAAAAATCAATAACGCTTTGTGCAATACGCTCCCCAATTTCGTCTACCAAAACTAAATCCATCAAACTGGCTTGACTTAATGCATCTATGTTTTTATAATGTTTGGCCAGTTTTTTCGCCACTGTTTCACCTACGAATCGAATTCCAAGAGCGTACAATACTCTTTCGAAAGGAATATTTTTGGAGTTTTCGACGCCGCGTACCAAGTTTTCTGCCGATTTTTGAGCCATTCTTTCTAAAGGTAGAATTTGACTTAAGGTCAATTCATATAAATCAGCATAATTATGAACTAGTCCGTTGTTGTAAAGCAAAGCCACGGTTTCTCCGCCAAGACCTTCGATATCCATTGCTTTCCTCGAAATATAGTGTTGAATTCTCCCCATAATTTGCGGAGGGCAGCCATAAAAATTAGGACAATAATGATTGGCTTCTCCTTCGCCACGGATTAATTCCGTGTTGCATTCCGGACAATGAGTAATGTATTTTGTGGGTTCGGAATTGGCTGGTCGTTTGCTCAAATCCACGGCAATTATTTTTGGGATAATTTCGCCTCCTTTTTCAACAAAAACTTCATCACTAACTCGAATATCTAATTTTTTAATTTGGTCTGCGTTATGCAATGAAGCGCGTTTTACTATGGTTCCCGCTAATTGTACTGGAATTAAATTAGCAACTGGAGTGATTGCTCCAGTTCTTCCTACTTGATAGGAAATCGAGTTTAATTTTGTGGAAACTTGCTCTGATTTGAATTTATAGGCGATAGCCCAACGCGGAGACTTAGCAGTAAATCCCAATTCGTCTTGGTAATGAAATGAATTTACTTTTATTACTACTCCGTCGGTTTCATAAGGCAAATTATGTCGATGTATGTCCCAGTAATCGATGTATTGAAAAACCGCCTCTAGACTCTGTGCTAATTCGGCTTCCTTTGGTACTTTGAAACCCCAATTCCGAGCATTTTTAAGGCCTTCAAACTGGGATTTGAAAGGTAATTTATTTCCAATGATGAAATACAGCAAACAATCTAATGGACGTTTTGCTACCTCAGCACTGTTTTGTAATTTTAAACTTCCCGAAGCTGTATTTCGAGGATTGGAATAAGGTGTTTCCCCAATTTCTATTAATTCCTGATTCATTCTTTCAAACCCTGCAAAAGGCAAAATGATTTCGCCACGAACATCAAATTTATCAGGAAAATCACCTTTCAATTTTAAAGGAATTGATTTTATGGTTTTTATATTATTCGTAACGTCATCCCCTTGAACACCATCGCCACGAGTAACAGCCCGTTTTAGCTTTCCGTTTTCATAAGTGATACTAATTGACGCTCCATCATATTTCAATTCGCAGGTGTATTCTAAAGAAACATCGCCCAACACTTTTTGGATGCGCTTTTCCCAATCTAATAATTCGTCTTTGGAATAGGAATTGTCTAGAGAATACATGCGGTATTCGTGGGAAACTGTTTTAAAATTCTTAGTGATTGTTCCTCCAACTCGTTGTGATGGAGAATTTTCGTCAAAGAATTCTGGATGCGTCTCTTCAAATTCTTGAAGTTGTTTGAGTTTTTGGTCAAATTCAAAATCGGAAATTGTTGGCCTATCCAAGACATAATAATTATGGTTGTGTTGATTTAGTTCTTCTCGTAATTTTTGAATTGTATTTTGAATCTCCATGAAAAATAAAATTGGCTATTTTAGTCTTTAAAAATAAAGCACTAAAATAACCAATTTAATGAAATAACGAAGTAATTACGATTCAATAATCGAATTTATTTGTTTAAATAATTGGCCGTCGCTTAAAAACGATCCTTGTTGAATCAATTCGAAAATGGAAGCGTTTCTTTCTTCTGAAAATTGTTTTTTTCCTGTTTTCATTTCAATGGTATCGGTAAACATGTTGTCGCTTAACCATTGCAAACCCTCTTTGGTCAGGAAATCAGTTTCGGAAATCAAGGATTTCAATACAATGGATTGCACATAAGTATCAAAACATTGAAAAAGAAAAATATGGTTTTTGGAGAAATGTTCTAAATATTGTGCTCTACTAAGAACGCCTTCCCAAACTAAATCCGAAAAAACATCTAGTTCTTGTTCCGCAACTTCTGGTTTTTCGGTTTTAATCTTATCCCATTCGGCCTTATCGATAGCCTGTGTTGCTAGAAAATTAATGAATTCTTGATGTAATTCTTCGAATTGTTCTTTGGTTAATCTAGAGTATTTCAATGTGGTTAAAAAATTGGGATTAAAAAATTATGACCCTTTTAATAACAAAAAAGCCCTCTCAAATGAGAAGGCTAATTTAAAACTTTTATATTTTATTAGAAAATATATCTCACACCAAATTGTGCTTGCCATCTTGAAGCTAAACTAGCATCATAATTGAAAGTTTTGGTTTGAGTACCACTAAATGTATAAGTTGGCACATTTCCAGCAACTGAAACACCAATTGGCTGTACACTTGTAGGAACTTGTACTAATCCCCAATCAGAGTTCAATAAATTTCCTAAATTTAACACATCGATACTGAATTGAATGGTATTTGTTTTATTTGAAGCAGAAGATACTTTAAAGTTATAATCTTGCATAAATTTAAAATCCCATTTCCCTCTCCAAGGAGACAAAGCACCATAACGCTCAGCATACTGTCCTCTTCTTCCGTTCAAATAATCATCTTGTTTGATGTAATTATCATAAGCGGCACCTTGACCAGAACCAGAAAAAGTCATTCCGCTAATTTGTGCTGTTGTTGGGATAAAAATTAAATCATTTCCTCCTGAACCGTCATTATTGATATCGCCACCATAAGTATAGCTAAAACGACCACCTTGAGCATATTCGAAGAAAGTAGAAACAGTTGTAGCCCACTTATCATTAGCATATTTCCATTTTTTTGAAGCTACACCAATGAAACGGTTTTTGTCTCCATATTTAGAATTAGAAAGAACGTCATCGTTTACATTTCCTAAAGCTGGGTTAAAAGCAAAAGCATCACCTGTAATTTCAGCCTCAATTGAGTTTACATCAAGTGAATTCATATAGTTATAAGCTACACTTGCAAATAAGCCACTATCAAATGTTTTTTGAATTTTTACAGAAGCATTGAATGCGCTTCCTTTTTTAGAATTGGTTAAAACATAAGCATGAGATGATACTGGAAAACCATAATCTGTCCAAACACCATGATTCGTATCACCATAAATCGCTCTGTTATCAGCTCCAGTTAAACTTGAAGTAGGTTTTTTTAAACCCCAATCTTGAACGTGAACTGCATTGATGTCTTTATTGTATGACATATCTACAGTTGCTATATAATTATTTTTGAATCTATGGTCTAATCCTAAACTTGTTCTAAAAACTTGTGGAAATTTAAAGTCTTTATTAACTACTTGGTAGAAAAATGGATCAACTCCACTTACTTGATTTCCTATCCAAACAAAAGGAAGTTTTCCAGTAAAAATACCAGTTCCTCCACGAAGTTGGGTTGTGTTCTCTCCATTTACATCCCAATTGAAACCAACTCTTGGTGACCATAGCAATGAGTTTCCAGGAAGTTTTGTAGAATCAAAATGTACTACACTTCCATCTTTTGGATTATAATAATCAATATTAGGTAAATATCCTTCTGAATTTTCAGTGTCAATAAATTTTTGTACTAGTTCAGATGTATTGAAGTATAATGGCTTATCAGCTCTTAAACCTATAGTCCATTTAAAATTATCATTCAAACTAAATTCATCCTGCATATAAAATGCTAATTGACCTACATTAATTTCTGATAAATTCCATCCGCCGTTTTTACCTGCTTCGATTTTACCTCTTGAATTAAATGTAGCACTAGCTGCTGCTAATTGATCTGCATAATATCCGCTTGCAATGTTAGCATTAAAACCAGCTAAATCAGTACTTCCAAAAACATCAAAACCATAACCTTTAAGGTTAAACGAATTTTCGAATTCGAATTTCTCGAATGAACCACCAAAAGTTAAATTATGATTTCCAACAATATAATTTAGGTTGTTTGTTATTTGAAAAACTTTTTGGTCTAATTTGTTGTTTATAGAAAAAGGTTCGTGTCCTGCAATGATATAAGGAGAACCATCTTTTGTAATTGTTATTACAGGAGCTGGTGCAGAAAACGGATTTCTAAAGTCATTAAAATGAGTGTAACCTGCTTGTAATTTATTTGAAACTGATTCACTAAATTTTGAATTTAATTCTAATAAAAATGAATTTAATTTGTTATTCATTTGATAACCCGAATTTGCAAATTGAAGTGTATTGAAGTCTGGTCCTCTACGATTTATAGCAGTTGGATGTGCTGGTTTATCTTTTGAAGCATCAAGGAAATTATATATAACAGCTAATTTGTTGTTATCATTTATATTCCAATCCAATTTAATAATTCCTTTACTTGAGTTAGAGTTGTGAGTAAATCCTTGGTATGCTCCAGTATCGTAACCTAATGTTTTTAAAGCATTTGAAACACTCATCAAGTCAGCAGCTAAAACTCTAGACTCATTTACGCCAGTAGTTCCATTTCCATCATTGGCAACAACGCTTGAACCCAAATCAGTTCTTTCGTCAACTTCGTAATTTCCAAAAAAGAATAATTTATTTTTGATTAATGGTCCACCAACGCTAAATCCGGCTTGTGATTGAGTCAATGTAGGAACAAATATTTTTTCTCCATTAACTTTACTCCCTGTTAAATCTTGATTTCTGTAGAAGGCATAAGCTGTTCCATGAAATTCATTACTTCCTGATTTTGTAACTGCATTCACTGAAGCACCTGTAAATCCAGATAATGTTACATCATATGGAGCAGTTGCCACCTGAATTTGCTCAATAGCATCCAGAGAAATAGGATTAGAATCTGTTTGTCCACCAGGAGTTGCTGCATCTAATCCGAACGGATTATTGAAGACTGCTCCATTCAATGAATAATTATTATATTGGTCGTTTCTACCTCCAAAAGAACCTCCACTTGCTGTAGGCTCCATACGGGTAAAATCTGCAGCCGATCTTGAAATAGAAGGCATTGTTGCTAATTCTTTTCTTCCAATTGTAGTTTCGGCACCGGTTCTTCCGCTTCCGAAAACTTTACCTTTAGAAGACGTGATTACAACTTCCTCCAACTTTAGACTTTCATCCTGAAGAAGTACCTCGAGGTTAAAAACCTTTCCTAAATCAAGATATACATCATTAAACTCCTGCGTTTTATATCCAACAAAAGTAACAACAATTTTATATGGTCCTCCAATTCTCATGTTGAGAATATTAAACCTTCCATCAGCATTTGACAATGCAGAATACTTGGATCCAGTAGGCGTGTGAACGGCCTGCATGGTTGCTCCTGGAAGCAGTTCCAAATCGGAACCCTTAACAGTTCCTTTAATACTAGAAGTTGTAGTTTGCCCAATCACAGAATGAAGTGCAAATACAAGTAAAAATAAAGTAATAATTTTTTTCATTATATTTAATTTTTAGTTAGTCTGCTAATATAAACAAAAAAAAACCACTAAATTAAGTGGTTTTTTTATTTTATTAACAAAAGGTTAACAATCTTATTTCTCAGCGATGATTTCATAAGGTAATTCAACTACTACATCTCTGTGCAATCTAATGCTTGCAGCGTATTTTCCAGTACGTTTTACGATACCACTTGTTATAAATTTTCTTTCGATTGCTTGTCCTGCTTTTTCCAAAGCTTCGGCAATATCTATATTAGTGATTGAACCAAAAAGTTTTTCACCTCCTGCTTTAGCTAAAATTTTAATTTCCAATGCTTTCAGGATTTCAGCCAATGCTTTCGCATCGTTTACAACCTTAGCTTCTTTGTGAGCTCTTTGTTTTAGATTTTCGGCCAATACTTTCTTTGCAGAAGGAGTTGCCAATTGCCCGTGGCCTTGTGGAATTAAAAAGTTACGACCGTAACCGTTTTTCACAGATACAATATCGTCTTTAAATCCTAAATTCTGAACGTCTTTTTTTAATATAATTTCCATGTTGTTGTCCTTTGTTATTAGAAGTTAGGTTTCGTTTTGATGAAAACCAACAACTGCGTTTTTTAATATTATTTTAGTAAATCAGCCACATATGGCATTAATGCTAAGTGACGCGCTCTTTTTACAGCTACTGACACTTTTCTTTGGTATTTCAATGAAGTTCCTGTTAAACGACGAGGAAGTATTTTTCCTTGCTCATTAACAAATTTCAATAAGAAATCGGCATCTTTATAATCAATATATTTGATACCTGATTTTTTGAAACGACAATACTTTTTAGTTTTGTTGGTTTCTATGTTCAAAGGCGTAAGATATCTGATATCTCCGTCTTTTTTTCCTGAAGCTGATTGTTGTAATGTTGCCATAATGATTAAGCTTTTGCAGATTTAAGTTTAGTTCTTCTTCTTTCAGCCCAAGAAATAGCATGTTTATCAAGACTTACAGTCAAGAAACGCATAATTCTTTCGTCACGTCTAAATTCTGTTTCAAAAGCAATAAGCATTTCGCCTGCAATTTTGAATTCGAATAAATGGTAAAAACCAGATTTTTTGTTTTGGATTTCATAGGCCATTTTTTTCAGACCCCAATCCTCTTTGGATACCATTTCAGCCCCACGGCTAGTAAGAAAATCTTCAAATTTGCTTACTGTTTCCTTTACCTGAACTTCAGATAAAACGGGATTTAAAATGAAAACAGTTTCATAATGATTCATAAATATTTATTTATTTGTTATTTGGCTGCAAAAGTAATCATTTTTTTTTAATAAAAAAAAACGTTATTAAACTTTAGTCGTCATAACGCAAAAAAAACATACTAATTTTAGTCTCCAAAAATCTTTATAAAAATAAGTTATGAAACTAAATAGTATCTTAGTTGACGACAGTCCCATTCAGAGAAGGGTCATCAAAAATTAGTAAATAATCAGCCCAATCTTCATCTTATTGGTGAATTTTCGAATGCAATTGAAGCAAAAGGATACATGACCATGAACAATGTGGACTTAATCTTTTTAGACATTAAAATACCTGTTACAAGTGGTTTTGATTTTTTGGATGGTTTAAAAAAACTAAACCACAAATTATCTTTATCACTTAAAAAGTTGAATATGCCTTGATAGCATTTGATTATGATGCTGCCGAATATCTTCAAAAACCAATCGCAATTGATCGATTTAATGCTTCTGTAAAAAGAGCTATTAATTTACAATTGCTAAAATCTGAAACTAATGAGGACGATGGTGATTGCCTTTTTATTAAAAGTAATCTAAAAAAACTAAAAATCTATACCTCTAAGATAAAATGGATCGAAGCTTTTGATGATTATGTAAAAGTAGTTACCGAAGAAGATAGTAATTTGGTTCTTTCGACGATGAAATCTTTTGAAAAAGATTTGTAAAAGATAAGTTTATTAGAGTTCCCAAATCCTATATTATAAATATGACAAAGTAGAGCGTTTTAACAGCCGATTTGCCGAAATTGGAATTACAAAAATTCCACTGAGCCGGCATAAAAAAGAAGATTTAGTCAGAGTACTAGCTTTTAACTAATAAAAATCAACATTCACGGTCACTTTTATTGATCGGTATTGTGCAACTGCCTCAAAACTATTCAGCATCTTCTGGATAGTTTTTTTTGTGCCTTGCAAAGACTGGTTCATAGGGATTTTTATCATTATGGTCCTAATGTATTCATTGCGAATTCTTGAAATAGGTGGTTCTTCAGGACCTAAAACCGGAATAGCCAAGTTTTGTTGCATCACTTGGTACAACCAAATCGAACCTTCTTTGAGTTTATCAAAATCCCGATGTTTCAAAGTCAACTTTATCAGTTTAAAATAAGGAGGGTATTTATAGATTTGCCTTTCGTACAATTGTTCGTTGCTCATTCCTTCATAATCATTATGAACAACTTGCTGAATCGTATTATGCTCCGGATTATAAGTTTGAATTATAACTTTTCCGCGTTTTTCTGAACGACCTGAACGACCTGAAACCTGAGTCATCATTTGAAAACTTCTTTCAAAAGCCCTAAAATCAGGATGGTACAACATATTGTCTGCATTCATAATTCCCACAAGACTCACATTGTCAAAATCTAAACCTTTGGCAAGCATTTGCGTTCCCACCAAAACATCAACTTCTCGATTTTTAAAACCGTCGATAATTTTCTCAAAGCCAAATTTTCCTCGAGTAGTATCTTGATCCATTCTTCCAATTTTTGCGCTTGGAAACAATTCGACCAATTCCTGCTGAATTTGTTCTGTTCCAAAACCTTTTGTGGTCAAGTGAATACTTGAACAAGAGTGGCAATTTGATGGTTTTGCCATTGAATATCCACAATAATGACAACGCAATTGATTTTTATGTTTGTGGTACGTCAAACTCACGTCGCACTGTGAACATTGTGGAACGTGTCCGCAAGTCATGCATTCTATAACAGGTGAAAAACCCCTTCGGTTTTGGAACAAAATAATTTGTTCTCCTAATGACAAAGCAGTCGTAATTTCCTCTATTAAGGTATCGCTAAAATGACCCGACATTTTCTTGCGGAAGTATTTGTCTTTCAAGTCGACCAATTCGATTTCGGGCATCATTACATTTCCAAATCTCTCGGAAATTTCGACCAAACCATATTTTCCGGATTGGGAATTATAATAGGTTTCAATACTTGGCGTAGCCGAACCCAATAAAACTTTTGCTTTAAAGCTGTTTGCCAAAACTATCGAAGCATCGCGGGCGTGATACCGTGGCGAGGGATCTACCTGCTTGAATGTTTGCTCATGTTCTTCATCAACAATAACTAATCCCAAGTTCGCAAAAGGCAAGAATAAGGCTGATCGTGCTCCGATGACAATCTGTGCTTTTGGAGATTGTGCTAAAACTTGTTTCCAGACTTCTACCCTTTCATTGTTGCTATATTTTGAATGAAAAACAGCCACTTTATTACCAAAATAATCGCGTAATCTTCCTACTAGTTGCGTTGTTAAGGCGATTTCTGGTAATAAATACAGGATTTGTTTTTCTTCTTTTATATATTCTTCAATGAGTTTGATATAGATTTCGGTTTTTCCGCTAGAAGTGACTCCATGTAAAAGACAAACTTCTTTTTGAGCGAAACTATCTTTGATTTCATCAAAAGCAATTTGCTGCGTTGCGCTCAAATGCAATTTTTCTTCCCGAGTTTTTCCCGAGAAATTGACCCGATCAACCTGAATATAATATTCTTCAAAAATCTCTTTGTCAATCAATGTTTTCACGATTGCCGTAGTTGAATTAGCAGTTTCGGTCAATTTTTTTACCGTGATTGGTTTTTTATCTGAAGCACTTAATTGAAAAAAACTCAGAACAATTTCCTTTTGTTTGTTAGCATTTTTTAAGGTTTCGAGCAATTCCCCTAAACCTTGGTTTGATTCGTATTTTGAATGTAATTTTACATATCGAATGAGTTTTGGTTTATAGCTTTCTAACATTTCTTCTTGAAGAACCAGAATATTTTTGTCTATCATTTTTTGGATAACGGGAAAAATATTTTTCTTGTTCAAAATATTAATTATGTCCTGAACTTTCAATGAACTCTGTTGTTGAAGCGCTTCGTAAACCAGAAATTCCTCATCCGATAGCAGACTTTCATCGACAAAAAAATCTTGCTTTTGAGAAATAACAGTTTCACTTTCTAGCAAAAGTGCCGAAGGCATTGCTCCGCGATACACATCTCCAATAGAACACATATAATAAGAAGAAATCCATTGCCAATGGGCGATTTGTATTTCGGTTACAATGGGGTTTTCGTCGAGGATTTGATGAATTTCCTTGGCATCGTATAAAGTAGGTTTGTTTTGATGAATTTCGATAACCAGTGCTGTGTATATTTTACTTTTTCCGAAAGATACCGCCACACGCATTCCTTTTCTGATATAATTATATTCAGCCTCAGAAACGCGATAGGTAAATGTTTTAGCAAGAGAAAGCGGTAAAATTACTTCGACAAAATGCATTTTAGATTTATGAATTAGGATTTAAAATTTGGGCTTTTAGATCCTTGTGCTTGTTTTTCAATTTATTGATTGCAGCATTCAAATCAAAACCAAGCAACAAGATCATACAGTTGATCCAAATGTAAAACATCATGATTAATAATGTCCCTATAGATCCATATAATTGATTGTATTTTGAAAATCGAATTACCCAAATCCCGAAAAAATAAGAAGAAAGAATAATGAGAATAGTCGTTAACACAGAACCAATGGTAATAAATACAGGTTTATGGGTTTGCTTGGTTCCAAATCTGAATAATATTGAAGTAGTAACCAAAATCATTAAAATTACAAATAAATACCGTCCCATTTGTATGAAGGGAATGTTGTCATTAAGAACGTCATGCATTTTAATTTTTTGAATAAAAATTTCGAAAATAAGGATGGTAGCGACAGTAATTAATAATAATAAAGATAGTAATAACGACATTGCTAGAGCCACAAAATATTGATGTAAAAAACCCCTTTTAATGATGATATGATGTGACGTTTGGAATCCGCCAAGTATAGCAGTTAAGCCATTTGCCATTAAAAAAATGGATAGAACAAACCCCCAAGAAAGTAGTCCAGAATGACTATTATTGAGAATGTCATTGATAATGCTGGCAATTGCATCATAAGTATGTGGGGGAACTCCGTGCTCTACGAATTTGAGAAAATCTTGCTGAAATCCCTCAATGGGAATGTACGGAATGAGATTCAAGATAAATAAAGCAAATGGAAATAATGCCATAAAAAAGCTGAATGCAATGGCGGAAGCTCTATAGGATAAGGCTCCTTCGACAATTCCGATGATGTATAATTCTAATAAATCATACAATGACAACTCATACAACCAAGGCAGTTTTATTCTTTTGAGAAAATGGACCAGTCTTCTCAAAACTGGAATTTTTTCTATTCTTTCTTCTATTTCTTTACTCATACGTGGCTCATTTTAAAAGGCTTTCAGGCTCAAATCCATGTTGTAAATCGAATGTGTTAATGCTCCTGACGAAATATAATTTACTCCACATTCGGCATAACTACGAATGATTTCTTCGTTAATATTCCCTGATGATTCCGTTTGGCATTTAGTTCCTATTAAGGCAACTGCTTTTCGGGTGTCGTCATAATTAAAATTGTCAATCAAAATCCTATGAATTCCCTCACTTTCAAGAATCTCCTTGATTTCATCAAGGTTTCGGGCTTCTACAATGATTTTAAGATTGAGTTTTTTTTTCTTTAGATAGCTTTTAGTTTTAGCTATAGCCAAAGTAATTCCACCAGCAAAATCAATATGGTTGTCTTTGAGCATTATCATATCATAAAGTGCAAAACGGTGGTTTTCGCCTCCGCCTATTTTTACAGCCCATTTCTCGCAGGCTCTAAAACCTGGAGTAGTTTTGCGCGTGTCAAGAATTTGTGTATTTGTTCCGTGCAGCAAGTCGATATAACTTTTAGTTTTGGTGGCAATAGCACTCATTCGTTGCATAGAATTGAGTACTATTCTTTCGGCTTTAAGGATGGATTGTGAGCTTCCAGATATCTGAAAAACTACATCACCATATTTCACTGGAGTTCCATCTTCAATAAATATTTCCATTTTCAGATTACTGTCAACATAATTGAGAATCATTTTGGCAAAAGCCACACCTGCAATAACACCATCTCCTTTTACTAAAAGCCTTGCTCTTCCAATTGCCGAAATAGGTATACAGGCTAAGGAACTGTGATCTCCATCGCCCAAATCCTCACGAATTCCGTTTTGTATTATGAGTTGTAATTCGGTTTCAAATTGTGTATTGCTGATCATTTTATACTAAAATTTTAAAGAATGCTAAAATACCATTTTATTTGGTGATTAGGAAATTTGAAGTTTTCGAAATTTTATAGCCATTTAAGTTCCGAGAAGTTTTAATCTTTTATAAAATTATAGACAAAAAGCATTAATAAAAATATTAAAAATTAACAATCAAAAGTACTAACTTAGCCGCAAATTGGTAAGATTTTGACCATCTCTAAAAGATAAAACTTTTAATAATCAATAACGGATAATTAATGACTATTGTAATTACACTTTGCTCTTTGCTGCTCATCGGCTATTTGTTTGACTTGACTTCATCAAGAACAAAAATTCCTTCCGTGATTTTATTGCTTCTTTTGGGTTGGGTAGTTAGACAGGCAACTAATTTTTTAGAAATCAAACTTCCTGATTTAGATCAGGTTTTGCCAATTTTAGGTACAATAGGATTAATCCTTATAGTACTTGAAGGTTCCCTGGAGTTAGAATTGAACAAATCAAAAGTGGGATTGATAAAAAAATCTTTTTTAGGAGCCTTCTTTCCATTATTTATACTTGCCTTTTCGCTTGCCTATATTATAGAATATTATAGCGGCTATTCCTTTAAAGTTAGTTTAACAAATGCAATTCCATTTTGTATAATAAGTAGCGCTATTGCTATTCCCAGTGTGAGAAGTTTAACATCAAGAGAAAAAGAATTTGTGATTTATGAAAGTAGTCTGTCTGATATTTTAGGTGTTATTTTTTTTAATTTTATCTCTTTCCATACTACATTTGGACTTGAAACTTTTGGAAGTTTAATTTTGGAAATAGTTGTAATCATAATTGTGTCTCTTGTAGCTACAATTTCTCTTTCTTATTTATTAAATAAAATAGACCATCACATTAAATTTGTTCCCATTATTATACTGGTAATTTTAATTTATGCTATTTCAAAAACCTACCATTTGCCAGCATTAATTTTTATTCTAATATTCGGGCTTTCTATAGGTAATATTGATGAATTAAAACATTTTAAATGGATTGAAAATTTTCAAACAGACCTTTTAAGTAAGGAAGTTATAAAATTTAAGGAGCTTACAATCGAAGCCACTTTTTTAGTCAGGGCTTTGTTTTTTCTTCTTTTTGGATACTTGATTCAAACAAAGGAAATACTGAATACTAAAACATTGCCTTGGGCCATTGGGATCGTCTTTGCTCTTTTCTTCTTAAGAACAATTCAACTTAAATGGACTAAAATTCCATTGTTTCCTTTAGTTTTTGTAGCGCCACGGGGACTTATTACCATTTTGCTTTTTCTTTCGATAGAACCATCATATAAAATTCATTTAGTAAATGAATCGCTAATCATTCAAGTAGTTTTGCTAACCGCTTTTATAATGATGTTTGGCTTGATGTTAACCAGCGGAAATGAAAAAAACAAAACAACTTCATAAAAATATTTTACATTCCCTTCAACCCATTAATCAATAAATCAATATCTTCTTTGGTATTATAATGACTAAACGAAATACGAAGGCTTGGTTTTTTTAAATTCTCATTTGAAAGCATCTCTGCTAAAACATGTGATCCCTTTACGCTTCCACTTTGACAAGCGCTTCCACGGGAAACCGCTATTCCTTTCATATCAAGATGAAATAAAATCATCACAGCTTTTTCCTCCTCAAAAGGTAATATAACATTCAATATGGTGTAAAAACCATCTTGACTTCCGTTGATTTTAAAGGCTGGAAATTCGAATACAAGTTGGCTAACCAAATAGTTTTTTAAACCTAAAATATCGTTTCTTTCCTGTTTTAAGTTCGCATAGGAAAGTTCTAAAGCTTTCGCCATTCCCGCAATTTGATGCACTGATTCAGTTCCGGGACGCAATCCTTTTTCCTGTTCTCCACCATGAAAAATTGGCTGTAAACCTGAATTTTTCTTTATAAAAGCAAAACCAACTCCTTTTGGTCCGTGAAATTTATGTGCACTCGCCACAATGAAATCAACAGGAATTATTTGTAAATCGATTTCGGTTTTCCCAATAGATTGCACCGTATCCGAATGAAAAAGTGCGTAGTGCTGTTCACAAATTCGCCCCACTTTTTCCAAATCTAAAACCGTCCCTATTTCATTATTTACGTGCATCAAACTGACCAAAGTTTTTGTTTCCTGCGAAAGCAAGTTAACTAAATCTGTTATGTCAATTTCACCATTTGGCTTTACTGCAACATAATCAACTTGAATATCAAACTCTTGTTGCAAAGACTGAACCGTATATAAAACCGCATGGTGCTCAATTTTGCTGGTAATAATACGTTTAACTTTCAAATCCTTTACCGCAGAACGAAGAATCCAATTATTAGCTTCGGTGCCGCAGGAAGTGAAAATAATTTCTTGTGCCGAAGCGTTCAATTGTTTAGCAATTGATTTTCTGGAAAGTTCTAAGATACTTTTGGCGTGTCGACCAAAACTATGTGTCGACGATGGATTTCCATAATCTTCGGATAATATTTTTGTCATTTCCTGAACCACTTCAGGACGGAGCTGGGTGGTAGAGGCGTTATCTAGATATGCTTTTTTCATTTTTTAAATTTAAATTTATTTACAATACTTGCTTTTGTGAGCGCGGAAATTTCAATTTTATGGAAAACAGTAGTCTTGCATTGAAAATAACAATTGAAACAAAAATTAAGAAATAAGAACACAACTGAATTAGGTTAAAATTCTCGTTGAAATAAAATATTGCCAACAAAAAATTAATTATCGGATTCATGTAAATCATAATTCCCACAGTTGAAGAGTTAATGCCTTTTAAAGCATACAAATTCAAAAATAAAGGAATGATGGTAAAAAACACTACTATAATCAACAAATAGGTGTAAAAAAAGGGTTCTGTTGGGATTGCTCCGCTATATTTTGGATAAAAAGGAAGCAAAATTATCGCTGTAAAAACCAATTGAATGGTTAAAACTAGAAATTTGTCAAGCCCACTGTTTTTTCTCTGACTAACCAAATATAAAGCATAAGTTGTGGCAACAACCATGCTGAAAAACATATCTAGAAAATGATTAAACGACAACAAAACACAACCCAAAACACTTATCATCACAGCGGTCCATTGCCCTCTAGACAACCTTTCTTTTAACATGTAAAAAGCAAAAACGGTTGTTAGAATAGGGCAGATTAAATATGCTAACGAAGCTGCTTTCACGCTAATATGATTCATTACAAAAATAAAAATAAACCAGTTCGAAATAAGAAAAAATGCACCACCAAGTGTCAACGCCACAGTGCTTTTCTTCTCTTTTTGTGGCATCTGTTTGAAAAGATTCCAATTTTGCCAAATAACCTTTCTTCGAAAAACAAGGTTAATCAATATCATTATAATTACACTAAAAAAAACACGGTAAAACAATATATCCAAAGAGGCGTAATTGCGGAGTGGTTTTAAGACTAAACTAAAAAAGCCCCATATAAAAAAGGCAAAAAAAGCAGCTAAATAATATCTTGTAAGTTTCATTTGTTGAATTAAATTGGCACAAATATAATGATTTCCATTCGCTTAGAATTCCTTTCATATTACATTAAAAAAAAAATATTGCACCATTAAAATCTAAAATTTGTTTTAATTTATATGTTTTTGAACGAGAATGCTTTTGGAACAAATTAAAAATTCTATTTTTGTTCTAAATAGTATAAAAATGAAAAGATTTTTGGTTGTATTGGTTTGTGTAGTCGCTTTAAATAGCTGTGACGACGGTGATTTAATATTAGAAACCATTGATTTTGAAAGCGCCACGACTAAAAGCTGCAGTACTAACGACATCCTTTATAAACTGAAGGACAAAGAGGTATTATTGCTTGAAATTCCTAAAAGTTCGTTTGTAAATGAACCAACAGTGACTGGAACTCCGAACCTTATTGACATTAGCGGTGCCAATCGCGTGGTCTATCGTTTTTATAACGGAACCGTCGTTGCTGATAATATTTGTGAAACCATACCGCCAGCAACACCTATCGTTACTGATCAATGGAATGCAACTGCAGGAACAATACAAATAATTACAACTGCCGTAAAAACTACAAATACAAACGAAAACAGTACGAGAATTTCAGGTTACAATCACAATATTGTATTCAAAAACATAACTTTTGCAAAAACAAAAGGAACCCAAGTATACGAAACTTTTGCTTTTGGAGATTATGTTTCAAGTGTAACTGCGTTGCCTTTTGGCTTTGATAAAATATTAGAACAATGCAGTACTTCAAAACAAATTTACAATTACCTCAGTGGAGAAGCATTAACATTAGATATAGATCCAACTTTGATTGTTAACGCTGCAACACCTTTAAATTCCCCTAGAATAGGTTTAATTAGTGCCACAAAAAACAAACTCGCCTATCGATTATATTCGAATGGTGTCCTTACGCCGAGCTATTTTTGCAATACAACTGTTCCGTCGCTTCCAACGATAAGTGAAGAATGGGTTGGTGTTAATGGAGTTTCAGGCACAAGCGGTATAGTTGAAGTTACTACTACAACTAATGGAACTGGTTTTAAACACACAATTATACTCAAAAATGCAACTTTAAAGAAAGGAAATAGCGATTTTAGACTTGGAGATAGCTTTATCTATGGTGAATTATTGACTAACTAATTCTGAATTATTTGCTACTTTGTTTGATAAAAACCTCGGTGGCACCTTGACCATATTTTTGATAATTACCGTCTTGAAAAGCAATGTTATCATATCTTCCCAACAAAAAATCTAGTTCCGATTTTAGGATTCCTTCGCCAACTCCGTGAATAAAAACAATTTTTGGAATGCGGTTTCTTATGGCAAATTCGATGTGTCGTTTAGCCGTTTCAGATTGTAAAGTCAGGATGTCGTAATTAGACATTCCTCGTTTATTGGGAACTAATTTTTCTATGTGTAAATCAAATTCCGGAGCCGAAATTTCGTGTTTATCTTTGCGTTCCTTAACAAAACTTCTTGCTTTTGGAATCTCTTTTTCCTTGGTGATTTCACCTATATTTATTCTTTTTATGGAATCCATTAAATTACTGGAATCGTTTATTTTAAGCAATTCATTGACCCTAAATGTCATCATAAAACCATCCTCGGTTTCTATTGTAACTTCTTTATCTTTGACTTCGAACACTATCCCGTTTATGGCTTCATCCAAAACCGAAACCTTATCTCCTTTATTGAACATTTTATTCTTCTTTATCTAGATTTTTATTTAATACACTGGTATTTGATTTCAAAAGTAATGAACTTTAAAACAACATCATTTATTATTAAAAAGGATTCTTGTATTTTTGTAAAAACAAAAAAAATGAATTTAGAAAACTACATGATTCCTTGCTTGAGCAAAACACTATTTGGTTTGGAGTGTCTAGGATGCGGTTTTCAGAGAGCCTTCCTCCTATTATTAAAAGGCAACTTTGCTGCAGCTTTCGAAATGTATCCAGCTATTTACCCAGTGTTTCTTTTTTTTGGAATTGTTGGTTTACATTTTGTTGACAAGCGTCATAATTATAGTAAGCTGCTTAAAGGAATGGCTTTTATAACGGGAATTTTCATGATTGTGAGTTATATTTTTAAACACTTCTAAATTTATATTTATAGTTGCAAAAGCAAGTAAATTTGATATTCTACTATTGGTGAATTTTCAGGTCACTTTTTATTATTCGAAATCTGTAGAATAATGGCATAAAATTTAAATTTAACATTTTTTATCTTTGCCAGTAGTTAATAGTTTGCCCAATTATCGTAACATTTCTAAAAACATCTTACTTTTACCCCTTTAAAATAACCATCCAAATTAACAGACTTGGCAAAAGAAATAATTATACAAAATATTGCAGCTTTAAAGAGCCATTCCTCCATTAATTACGGAATCAAGACACAAGTAGAGACTTTTACTGAGAAACTTTTCTATACTTTGTTTGATACTAATGCTTCCTTAATTGAAAGCATTGACGAACTTGAAATGCTTTTCAGGAAAATTTCAATAATCTCCTGCAAAAAACCGAAAGATCTTTGTGAAAGTGTTTGGAGTCAATTCCTCGAAAAATTACCTTCCGTCCTCGAAATGCTGAATCAAGATGCCGAATACATATTAGAAAACGACCCAGCTTCAAATAGTATTGAAGAAGTATACCTCGCTTATCCAGGATTTTACGCCATTGCCATTTATAGATTGAGTCACGAATTGTATTGTTTAGACATGTTGCTTTTTTCGAGATTAATGAGCGAATATGCACATCAAATCACCGGAACCGACATTCACGCTGGTGCAACAATTGCATCTCCTTTCTTTATTGATCACGCTACCGGAATCGTAATTGGAGAAACCACCGTCATCGAAAAACATGTTAAGTTATACCAGGGAGTCACTTTGGGAGCTTTGAGTGTGAGCAAGGATATGAAAAATGCAAAAAGACATCCAACAGTGGAGAAAAATGTTTGCATTTATGCGAATGCCACTATTCTTGGAGGGGAAACCACCATTGGAAAAAATAGCATTATTGGAGGAAATACATGGATTACAAAATCGATTCCTGCCAAGTCCATCGTGACCAATACCACCATCACCGAGGTAAAAATAAAAGAATTAAAATAGTATGCAATTTAATAAAATATTAGACCTAATCGGGAATACACCTTTGGTGGAAGCCGTGAACTTGGTTAAAAATAAAAATGTTACCCTTTTATTGAAACTCGAAGGAAATAATCCCGGAGGCAGCGTGAAAGACCGTGCAGCCTACAACATGATTGCTTCGGCAATTGAAAGAGGAGACATCAAAAAAGGAGATAAATTGATTGAAGCTACTAGTGGAAACACGGGAATTGCTTTGGCTATGATTGCCCAATTATTTAATATAGAAATTGAGCTTATTCTTCCAGAAGATTCAACCAAGGAACGCACACAAACCATGCGAGCTTACGGAGCTACCGTTATTTTGACGCCAGCTAAAGAAGGAATTATTGGTTCCAGAGATTATGCCAACAAAAAAATGGCAGAAGGGGGTTACATCATGCTAAATCAGTTTGCCAATGACGATAACTGGAAAGCGCATTACAAAACCACGGGACCCGAAATCTGGAAGGATACAGAAGGAACAATAACTCATTTTGTTTCGGCAATGGGAACTACCGGAACTATTATTGGAACCTCTACTTATTTGAAAGAAAAGAATCCTAATATCCAAATTGTTGGAGCTCAACCTACTGACGGTTCTCAAATACCAGGAATCAGGAAATGGCCTCAAGAATATTTGCCTAAAATATTTGATGCTTCAAAAGTAGATACCATAATCGAAGTGAGCGAACAGGAGGCAAGAGAAATGACAAAACGACTGGCCCTTGAAGAAGTTGTTTTTGCTGGGATGAGCAGTGGTGGTTCTGTTGCCGTTGCTTTAAAATTAGCCGACCAATTAGAATCGGGAGTAATCGTAGCCATTATTTGTGACCGAGGCGATCGCTATTTATCTTCTGATTTGTTTAATTAAACCTTATTTTATACCTAAACGAAAGTCTCTATTTGTATTAGAAATCGAGACTTATTTATTTGGTTTAACGGCTAAACCAAAGTAGCTGTAGTACTAATTTCTGTGTTGAACAACTTAGAAATAGGACAATTAAGCTCGGCTTTAGTTACTAATTCCTGAAAAGTCTCATTAGAAATATCTTTTATTTTGGCGGTAACTGCTAGATGTGAACTTACAATTTTTCCTTCTAATAAATCGATGTCACACTTAGTTTCGATGCTTTCAATCTCAAAACCATCGCCGGTTACGTATGCCGAAAGTTGCATCGTAAAACATCCTGAATGTGCTGCGGCAACAAGTTCTTCTGGATTAGTACCAATACCTTCTTCAAAACGAGATTTATACGAATATTGTGCGTTCACCAATATTCCACTTTGTGTAGATAGGTGTCCGGCTCCTTCTTTAAGTGAACCAGTCCAAACTGCGGTTGCATGTCTTTTCATAATACTATTTTTAATGTTTACCCAAATTTAACACTTTATACGCTACGATTCTTAGTCAATTTATTTTTTAACTAAAATTTAAAGTTACTATTGCTTATGTTTTTCACAAGGTGAAAATTCGATTATTTTTATAGTTATTACTACGTGAAATGATTATGTTTGTCGCAAATCAAATTGTTATTTTTACACCAATTAGACACAAATGAAAAACGCAAAATTAATTTACTTCATTTTCCTTTTATCAATCATTATGGGACAAAAAGCAGCCGCTCAAGACTGGGCCAATTTAAATAAATACCAAAAAGAGAATGCAGTTCTCGAAAAACCAATTTCAGAACAAAAAAGAACCGTATTTATGGGGGATTCCATAACTGAATTCTGGTCGATCATTAATTCCGATTTTTTTTCAGGAAAGCCTTATATTAATCGAGGTATTAGCGGACAAACCACTCCTCAAATGCTCATTCGTTTTAGGGCTGATGTAATTGCGTTAAAACCTTCTGCAGTTGTTATTCTAGCCGGTATCAATGATATTGCTGGCAATACTGGTCCAGCAACTTTAGATATGATTACTAACAATATTTTCTCCATGATTGATTTGGCGAAAGCCCATAATATCAAAGTAATCCTTTGTTCGGTTTTACCCGCATCTGATTTTCCGTGGAGTCCCAATCAAAATCCTGCTACTAAAGTCATGGCATTAAACAGCTTATTAAGTAGTTATGCTGTAGCCAATGGAATTCCATTTGTTGATTACTATTCTGCAATGGCCAATGACCAAAATGGATTGCCTAAAACATTTTCAGACGATGGAGTGCATCCTAACAAAGTGGGTTATGAAATAATGGCCCCGATTGTTGAGAAAGTTATTTCAGTTACACTGACAAAATCATAAGCACAAAAAAACCCAATCACTATTCCTAGGATTGGGTTTTTGTTCAAAAATTAAATTCTATTATTTTAAAACAGAAAAGATTATTTTAGAATCAGCATACACGCGATGGGTTTGCTTTTTAAAATCTTCTGGTTTCGCATAAAATATATTGTCTACAAAAGTTTGCGGATTCAAATCAATCAAAGGAAACCACGTGCTTTGAATTTGGATTTGGATTTTGTGGCCTTTTTTAAACGTATGCATTACATCCTGCAGTTTAATATTCACCGATGTTTTCTGGTTAGCAACAAAAGGTTCCGGATTTACAAAACTGTTTCTGAAACGGCCTCTCATCACTTCGCTACGCAGCATCATATGGTAATTGCTTATTTTTAAATATGGGGCAACCTCTGGCGTTTCTGGTTCGTCATCAGGAAACACATCTATTACTTTAACAATCCAATCGGCATCTGTTCCAGAAGTCGAAACCTGCAGTTGTGCCAAAATTTCTCCAGCCAAAGTAGTGTCGTCCGTCAATCGTTCCGTTTCAAAGAATAAAACATCGGAACGTCTTGCAGCAAAACGCTGATCATCTGTCATGTATTTTCTTGGCGTAATCCCTTTTTGATTAATATCTTCGGTAAAAGGGACTGGCTTTTTAGGATCGCTGATGAATTCCTGAAATTTTCTATCATTTTGCTCTGCAGTCGTTAATTTGTCTTGTGACAAATAAAAGCTCTCTTTTACAACATTTTTTGGTGGCCAAGCATTATAGGTTTTCCAGTCTTTAACGCCCGTGTCAAAAACATAGGCTTCCGGCAATTTGATATCGCCTTTTCCGTTGTCTTTCAAAAAATGATAAAAAAAGTTGGCTTCGATATTTTTTTGGAAGAAAGCAGATATACTATCCCCAAACTTTATGTTTCCAATAACCGCACTCGCACTGTTTCTAGCCCAATCGCCGTGGCTCCAGGGTCCCATAACAATCGTATTGTAATTTTTACTGCTTTTTTCAATCGCTTGATAAGTATTCAAAGGACCGTATAAGTCCTCTGCATCAAACCAACCTCCAACAGTCATCACTGCAGGTTTGATCTCTTTTAAATGTTGTAAGATTCCTCTTTTTTGCCAAAATTCATCATAGCTGCTGTGGTCTTTGAGCTGTTGCCAAAATTCGTTGTCTTTACCGTAGAATTTATCCAAATTAGATAAAGGACCTGCATCCAGAAAAAACTGGTAGTCATCTTTGGTACCTAAATCGGGATATTGGTACCAGGCTTTGGTGGTTTGTTCCGTTTTTTGAATACCAAATAAAGGCGTCGCTTTCCAGTAACTCAACAAATAAGCACCATTGTGATGAAAATCATCAAAAAAGAAATCACTGATACAAGCCTGAGGCGAAACCGCTTTCAAAGCAGGGTGGTTGCTCAACAACGAATAAGTGGAATAAAAACCAGGGTACGAAATCCCCCAAACACCCACATTCCCGTTATTGTTTGCTGCATTTTTTACTAGCCAGTCAATGGTGTCATAAGTGTCTGATGCTTCGTCAACCTGAGTTTTTCCTTTTTTATTGGGAATAAAAGCACGCATGTTGTCGTACAAACCATCACTCATCCACCGACCACGAACGTCTTGGTACACAATAATATAGCCTTCTTTCATCATTGTCGCGCTGGGACCAATGCTTCTTTTAAACTCGGTTTCCCCATAAGGCGCGCAGCTGTAAGGTGTACGTTGCATAATGATGGGATACTTTTTAGTAAGGTCTTTTGGCGTATAAATGGCAGTAAATAAAGTAGCGCCATCACGCATTTTAATATGCAACTCTTTCTTAGTGTAATTTTCGCCAACAGTGCTCGGACTGACCTTTTGCGCAGATACGCTTGTAGTAATCACTAAAAGCGCAGTAAGTAATAATTTTTTCATATAAATAATAGCTGATTATAGAACTGTAAATATATTTAGTTTAATCGTAACTTTAATATGTAGTTTGAAAGAATATTCGCAATATCACTAAAAGTGGGTATTGTTGCTGTGTTTTATCTATTGTTTATTTGCAAGGGGCATACATTGCACGAAGAACTTTATAGTAGGATTATCAGTTAATAGTAAGCATCCCGAAAATCTGTAACAAAACGGACATAGTTTCGTCTTATTAAATCTAAGCAGCTAATAAATATGAGACAAGCCTTTATTAATTCATTTTTCATAATGTTTTTATTCCAAGCAGGAATTGCCCAGAATATTAGGGGGAAAATTATCGATTCTAAAACCGGGGAAAGTATTCCCTATGCAAACATTAGGGTAAACGAATCGGAAAACTTAGTTTCTAATGGGGAAGGCTATTTTACTTTATCTGAAAACAACAGTACCGACGACACTCTACTTACGGTTTCTTATCTGGGTTTTGTTAATCAGCAACTAACTGTAGCCGAATTGAAAAAGCTAGACTTTACAATTAAACTCTTGGCCGGAATTTATGACCTTGATGATGTAGCGGTGTCTAACCTAAACCCAAATCCTTACGAGATTATGGCAAATGTAAAAACCAACTTAAACCGTAATTATACAACTAGCGAAAAAGGATCAAAAGAAATGTTCTTTTATAGAACCTCTAATTATTTTAATCCTTCGATAATTGATATGGAGATTAACAAATCAACTGGTTTTAGCAAGCAAGCATTATTAAAAGTCAACAAAGACTTGCAGTCTTTTTCTACTAAATTAATTTCGAAGCCACCAGTTTCATTTACTGACATCCTTTGTAATTATTATTCAGTTAAAACAAAAAAAGCCGATAAGTTTGTGTTTACCTCCAAACTAGATGTTTTAAAAGCTACTATTTTAAAAAATGAAGGAGAATCGACATCCCTAGATGATTTAGAAAAAACAGCCAAAAATTTGATGTTACAGCATCTAGACACTACCAAATATTACCGCTTTAAGAGCGGACTTTTAGGATCACGCGATACGATATCGTTACGTAAAGACTTCAATAACAAAAAAACTACTAAAGAGAAAGAGATAAAGAATCAATTAAAAGCGGCAAAAACTAATTTGAATAGCTTCATGTATGAAAATAATTTTTTAAACAACCAGAGATTCGATTTCATACAAAAACCGAAGCTGTATGACTATACTTACGAAGGTACTACATACACTAATCAAAATGAATTTGCTTATGTCCTTACTTTTAAACCTAGAAAAAGAAAAGCGATGTATGTGGGTAAACTATATATTTCTGAAACCGATTATGCCGTCCTTAGAGCAGATTATGTCCTTGACGACGGTGAAAAGCTAAGTAATTTTAATATGAAGTTACTTTTGGGAATTAAAGTGTCCGAGAATGTCAGTAAAGGAACCATCATTTATAAAAAACGAGCAGAAGACGATAACTATTATATGCAATATGCCACTACAGAAAGTGGAAATTACTTTTATCTCAATCGCCCATTGAAACTTATCGAATTAACTAGTGGTGAAAAAGATGTACTGGATCTTGATTTTAAAATTGAGGCAAATACTCTCAATAAAACAGAATTCCTAAATATGTCTCGTTCCGAAATAACGGAATCACGAATTGAAAAGATTAAGGAGGTAGACTTTAAATTTATAAAAATTAAATCCTATGACCCTAAGATCTGGAAGGATTACAATGCCATAGAACCGTTACAAGAAATGAAGCAATTTAATGTCACTCATTAAACAAAATGAGAAAAAGCAATTAAATTGGCTTTTTATTAAGTTTATAAATAACAATTTGTGTGTTATATCGATAAATAATCTCAATTTTAATATTAGATTAAACTTTTTTATATATTCGGAGTCAAATAACCTTAAACTAAGGAATATATGGCATCACTAAACCCGAATACAAATGTGCTTGGAAACGTATTTGCAAAGCACTTATTACGAAGAGCCAGTTTTGTTTATTCCAAAACTACAATAGATCAATTTTCGGGACTAACCCCATCACAAGCCCTAGATTTATTGCTTTTTAATTCGCCTTTAACATTACCCCTGCCCTACGATCCCACCCCAACTACAGCACCAGATGGCTATTGGACAGAATCCACCAATACACCTTCAAGTTTTAATGCACAAGCTAGAAAGCGCTCGATAATAGCAGGATGGTGGTGGTTTAATGCCGTCAATAGTCCTACGTTGAAATACAAATTATGTCATTTTCTTTCCACGCGATTTACTGTAGAGAAAAGTCTTTGTGGAGCATCTACTTATTTTTATGACCATATTCGATTGCTGTTGTTTTATTCCCTTGGAAATTACAAATCTCTAGCAAAAAAAATGACCCTTGATAATTCGATGTTAATTTATTTGAACAACACCTCAAATAGTAAAACAGCTCCGAATGAAAATTATGCTCGTGAGTTTTTGGAATTATTCACCATTGGCAAAGGGCCGCAAATTGATGCCGGAAATTACACGAATTTTACCGAAGCCGATATTGTGCAAGCCGCAAGAGTATTAACCGGTTTTAGATATAAATCTGATAGGTCAGTTATTGATGCCACAACAGGAATTCCAAAAGGCTACAATGCTTTTTCATCACACGACAACATAGGCTCCAAAGTTTTTAGTTCCGCATTTGGAAATACCACAATTACATCTGCAACGGATATTATTGGAATGGATACGGAATTGAATTCTTTTGTTGATATGGTCTTCAATCAACAGGCTACTGCCAAAAATATTTGCAGAAAAATGTACATGTATTTTGTAAAAAGCACCATATCTACTGAAGTAGAAACCGATATTATTACACCATTGGCAAACGATTTATTCAACAATGGATATGAAATAATACCAATCATTAGAAAGCTGCTTGAAAGCCAACATTTTTATGATTTAGATGACACAAATGCAACTGATGAAACCCTTGGCGGTATTATAAAATCACCTCTTCAACAAATATCTGAAATTGTAACTTATCTAAAAGCCACCATTCCAGATCCAACAACAAATTCTTACGAGTTTTACATCAATTTCTGGAACAACTTTGCGCATGATACCTTTTTATCGGGTGCCAACATGATTTTGTTTGACCCTGATAACGTTGCCGGTCATCCCGCATATTATCAGTCTCCTTCCTTTGACCAAAATTGGATTTCATCCTCAACATTAATAGCAAAATACAGGCTGGGTGAATCCCTTTTAGACGGGATTAACAGGATTAGTGGCAATGCCAATATAAAGGCTAAAATCAACATTTCTGATGTAATCAAAAACGGTAATTTGATTTCCAATGCTTCAGATGCCTATATTTTAACGTCCGAACTTTGCAACGCTTTATTTGCCCAAGTTCCTGATGCCGATAGAATAAATTATTTTATGAATTCTTTTCTTTTACAGGGCTTGGCGGATTACTATTGGACAAGTGCCTGGGGTTCTTATTTATCAAATGGCAACAATTCAGTGGTGGAACCAAGATTGAAATTACTAGTCACCAAGCTTTTGAGTGCTCCAGAATCACAACTTTTTTAATGCAGTTTCCAAAAGGAAAAATTATTTTTTATTCTAAAGAAGAAAAATTATGAAAAGAAGAAACTTTATAAAATTATCATCAACAGCAAGCGTATTAAGCCTTTTGCCTACTGATGTTTTTGCACTATTCAAATCGGCGGGAATGGAAACCTGTCCCAATATAAACGGTAAAAAAATTGTATTGGTTCAATTAGCTGGTGCTAATGATGGATTAAATACTTTGGTTCCATTAAATCAATACGATAAATATGCTAGTTTAAGGCCCAACATCAAATTAAGCGATACGGGAGCTAATGGAATTATCAATTTAGACACCACTTTAAGCTTGACGAATCAAGTGGGTTTGCATCCCTCGCTAATAGGTTTCAAAAGTTTATATGACAGTGGATTTATGCGTGTCATTCAAGGTGTGGGTTATCCAGCCCAAGACAAATCACATTTCAAATCCACTGACTTGTGGCTTACGGGAGGCGATGGAACACCAGCAAACAATACCTCACAAAGCGGATGGGTAGGACGTTTTTTAGAAAATTATTATACTGATTTTCTAAATTCTAATTTTCCATTGGGAATTCAATTGGGCAGTAGCGAAAATTCTTTGGGTTTCCACGGGGAAGTCGAACACGGAATGTCCTTGAATATTAATGGCCAGGATCCCTCCGGATTTTATTCAGTTATCAATGGATTGGGAGGTGCTGCACCAAGTAATATTCCAGAATCAGAATACGGCAAATTATTGAAGTTTATTTTAGAGAATGACACTTCATCAAATACTTATGCACAAACCATTTCTGCGGCTTTTAATAGTGGTAGTAATTCATTGACATACCCAAATACAGGTATCGCAAACCAACTAAAAACAGTGGCTCGATTTATCTCTGGAGGATTACAAACCAAAGTATATTTAGTTAAAATAGGTGGTTTCGACACTCATGATTTGCAAGTAGCATCCAATACCACGACACATTTAGGAAAACATGCCGATTTAATGACTCAAATTTCTGAATCTATAAAAATCTTTATCACAGATTTAAATAATCAAAATATGGGTGATGATGTTATCGCTGTCACCTTTTCAGAATTTGGAAGAAAAGCAGCCGAAAATGGAAATCTAGGAACCGATCATGGAGAAATTGCACCTATGTTTGTTTTTGGAAAATCGATAGCACCCGGAGTTTCTGGAACAAACATCAATTTAAGTGAAGCTATTGTTGGAAATAATTATCAAATTAAAACCGTGCAGCATGATTATCGACGTGTTTTTAGCACCATATTACAAGATTGGTTTGGAGTCAATAATTCCACCCTTGATTTATCATTTTACAATAATACTACTAATGGAGGTTTTACAAATAATAAAATAGCTGATCTAATTAAATCTCAAAATAAAGTGCCAGCTAGCTGTTATACAAATAAATCTCTGGAAATAAACAAAATTGAAATTCAAAATGAAGTCCTGGTTTATCCAAATCCGTGTTCAGAAATAATAAGTGTTCATTCTCAAAATAACATCAATGCTGTTACGATTTTTTCTATGGATGGACGTAGCATAAAAAACTATGTTAATCCATTAACATCTAAAGAATTTATAATCAATGTAAACACTATTTCTGTTGGTATATATACCTTAAAAGTGAATACAGACACTGGCTTTTTTATTAAAAAAATTATAATTAGAAGGTAATAACATTAATCCTATTTCTAAAATAAATCAAACAAAAAATAGTTCCTTTATAAAAATAGATAAATTCAATACTAGATTCAATTAATTAATGCAACTTGTTGAAAATATTTCCCAATTTGAATTTATAAAACGATCCAAAGCCTTATTTTTGTGCTATGGCTAAGAAAAATACAGACAAGATCGTTTTTGATCATATCAAAGTCCTTGATGCAGGTGCAAAAGGCGTTTCGGTGGCAAAAGCCCCGGATGGTAAAGTAATCTTTATTCCCAATGTCGTTCCCGGCGACGTAGTCGATGTGCAAACTTTCAAAAAGCGCAAAGCGTATTACGAGGGAAAAGCGGTCAAATTTTACGAATATTCCGAACATCGAATCGAACCGGTTTGCGAACATTTTGGTGTTTGTGGTGGTTGCAAATGGCAGAATATGAACTACAGCCAGCAATTATATTACAAACAAAATGAAGTCAAAAACCATTTGCAACGCATTGGAAAAATTGAACTTCCCGAGTTTGAACCAATTCTGGGTTCGGAGAAACAATTCTTTTACAGAAACAAAATGGAGTTTTCGTTTTCGAACAGCCGTTGGCTGACCGAACAAGAAATCGACAGTACCGAGGACTTGGGTAACAGAAATGCTCTTGGTTTCCATATTCCGAAAATGTGGGATAAAATTCTGGATATCAACAAATGTCATTTGCAGGAAGATCCTTCGAATGCAATCCGGAATGAAATTCGGGCTTTTGCCAATGCAAATAACTTGACTTTTTTCAATCCCAGAAATCACGAAGGCTTGTTAAGAACCTTGATGTTACGTACCGCTTCGACCGGTGAAATTATGGTTTTGGTTCAGTTTTTCGAAAATGACAAAGTCAACAGGGAATTGCTTTTGGACCATATTTACGAAAAATTCCCGCTGATTACTTCTCTGCAATACGTAGTGAATAATAAGGCTAACGATACTTTGTACGATCAAAACATTAAACTCTATAAAGGAAGAGATTACATCCTGGAAGAAATGGAAGGTTTGAAATTCAGCATCAATGCCAAGTCTTTTTACCAAACCAATTCCGACCAAGCCTACGAATTATACAAAATTACGCGCGATTTTGCCGGATTGACCGGAAATGAAGTCGTTTATGATTTATACACCGGAACTGGAACCATTGCTCAATTTGTTTCGAAAAATGCCAAGAAAGTCATAGGTGTCGAAAGCGTTCCCGAAGCAATTATTGATGCCAAAGCCAATGCCGAGCGTAACAGCATAACCAATTGCGAATTTTATGTGGGTGATATGAAAGTAGTTTTCAACGAAAGTTTCATTGCTCAACACGGCAAACCCGATGTCATTATCACTGATCCTCCTAGAGACGGAATGCACAAGGACGTGATTGAACAAATAATGAAAATTCAGCCTGGAAAAATCGTGTATGTGAGTTGTAACTCGGCTACACAAGCTAGAGATTTAGCTTTGATGGATGAAAAATACAAGGTAACTCGGGTGCGCCCAGTAGATATGTTTCCGCAAACGCATCACGTGGAAAATGTTGTACTTTTGGAAAGACGATAAAATTATTTTGAATTTTAAATTCTAAATTTTAAATGAAAAAAATACTTCTGTTTATACTGATTGCAACATTTTCTTTCTCCAGCTGTGAGAAGGATGATATTTGTGATGCCAATACGTCTACTACTCCCCGACTTGTTATTACATTTTATGATATTACCAATCCCTCCGTTTTAAAAAATGTGACCAATATGAAAGTTATTGGTGAAGGAATGACCGAAGGTATTGTTTTTAACAGCGGCTCCGGCAAATCGAAATACATCACTAGTGGAAGCACCATTTCTATACCGTTAAAAACGGATGCTGATAGTTCATCTTATAGTTTTATATTGAACTATGGGAATGCAAACCCTTCCCTGGTCAACGAAGATAAAATCACGTTCAATTATACTCGTGACAATCTTTTTGTGTCGAGAGCCTGTGGCTTTAAAACCGTTTTTGCTTTGAATACAAACAATTCCTATACACACGCCGATGCTGCAATCCCCGATCTTTTGTGGATAAACGCCATCTCGGTTGAAAAAAATAACATCGATAACGAATATGAAACACACATTAAAATATTCTTTTAGTTTTTTGCTGCTCCTATCGTTATTTTTTGCGCAAGCTCAAGACACGATTCCAAAAAAGGCTTCGGCTGAAAGAATTATAATAGAAGGTAAAATTCTCGAATCTCCAAAGCAAGGAAAAACGAAACTTTCGACAGCGTCGAAAACTGACACTATTCCCGCGAAAACGGATCGTTATGGTGTGCGTGTGGGTATCGATTTGTATAAATTGACGCGTGCTTTATATGACAAAAATTATAAGGGAATCGAATTTGTGGGAGATTATCGTTTGACGGAAAAATACTTTTTGGCTGCCGAACTCGGAAATGAAAACAAAACTACCGATGATACCCGTTTGAATACTGCTGCCAAAGGTTCTTATTTAAAAGTGGGGTTTGATTATAACGGCTACGAAAACTGGTTGAATATGGAAAACATAGTTTCTGTAGGATTGCGGTATGGCGCAAGTACTTTTAGCCAAGAATTAAACAATTATAAAATATACAATCCAAATCCGTATTGGGGGGAAATGCCTGTATATCCATCTGGTGAAAAATTTAGCGGATTAACTGCCAGCTGGATTGAAGTCGTGGCCGGAGTGAAAGCAAAAGTTTTTAATAATGTGTTTGTGGGTTTTAGTCTTCGCCTGAACCGATTGATATCAAACCATACTCCCGCCAATTTTGACAACCTTTATATTCCAGGTTTCAATAGAACGTATAATGGCGATTTTGGAGTGGGATTAAATTATACGATTACTTATTTTGTTCCCATTTATAAGAAGAAAGTAAATAAAAAATAATTACGAATTGGAAAAAGTAATTATTCTATTTCTTTAATTCCTTTGATAAACATCCATTTCATAAATAGTTTTTCTCCATCCTTGGTTTTCACCGCCTGGAATTTTGGAGCTAGAATTGTTCCCACCACAAAAGCCGTCATTGGAATCCACAAACCGGTTAAATTGGTATATTTTGCCACCAAAAACTGAATCGAGATAAATAATATCGCAAAACAACCTAGTTGGTACAGAAAGGCGCGTACTTGTAATTTTGTCATATTTTAGGTATTAGGCAACCCTCTATCCCCAGAAGGGAAATTGAAGCTTTGATTAAAGGTTTTAAGTTCAAAATATTTCCTATATCTTTCTACTCAATAATTTCCCCTTCGGGGGTTAGGGGGCTTTGGAACTTTGTTCTCTTGCTTCCTTCATACATTTCATATTTCACCAATCGGGCTTCAATGCTCGCGTTGAAAAGTTTAATTTTTCGGGAAGGTTTTAGTCCAACAAATTTAAGTGCTTCGAGATTTCCGGTTATGAACCAGGCGTTTGTTCCTGGATAATTTTTCTTTAAGGTATCACCAATATTCTTGTAGAATTCTTCCATATGAATGTCCAATCGTTCGTCATAAGGCGGATTAAAAACCATATGTAATTTTCCTTCCGAAATTTTCTCGGTGTCGAAAAAGTTTCTTTCTTCGATGGTGATGTATTCGTCCAGATTGGCATTCTTTATATTGTCTTTGGCTTTCATCACGGCAGAAGGCGCTTTATCATAACCTTTTATAGTATGATGAAATTCGCGAACTTTTTTCATCAAGGATTCCATAATCGATTCGAATAAGTCGCTATCCCAATCATTCCATTTTTCGAAAGCGAATTCCTTGCGATTAATATTAGCCGGAATATTGCAGGCAATCATTGCAGCTTCCGCCAAAAAAGTTCCAGAACCACACATTGGATCCAAGAAATCACCTTGACCGTCCCAACCTGAAAGCAATAAAATTCCCGCTGCCAATACTTCGTTTATAGGAGCAATGTTAGTCGCTGTTCTATAACCACGTTGATGTAAGGAATTACCTGAAGTATCAAGTGCCACAGAAACTTGATCTTTGTCAATATGAATATTAATTCTTAAATCAGGGTGAATTTTTTCGATACTCGGACGCTGTCCAGTTCTTTCTCGAAACTGATCCACGATAGCATCTTTACATTTTTGGGAAACAAATTCCGAGTGATTAAAATACTCCGAATGCACGGTGGCATCAATCACAAAAGTCTGGTTGGCACTGATGAATTTCGACCAGTTAACACCTGAAATTCCTTTGTATAAAGCCTGTTCGTCTCTTGCTTTGAAAAAATAAATAGGTTTCAGTATTTTCAAGGCGGTTCTCAAAGACAAGTTTGCCTTATACATAAAACCCTTGTCCCCTTTAAAACTTACCATTCTCACACCCTGCTCCACATCTTGTGCACCAAGCATTTTCAATTCATTTGAAAGTATCTCTTCAAAACCAAAAAAGGTTTTGGCAATCATTCTAAAATTATTTTCCATTGTAAAATCAAGTATTCGTTGCAAAAATACACTAAATTTGCACGAATTGAATTAATAGAAAAAGAATAAATGCCAAATTCTCAAAAAACTGAACCTCAAAACCCAAAAATAGACACCTATAATTGGTTTGCCTCCTGGTTTGACTCTCCCTATTATCACATACTTTATAAAGAAAGAAATTACAGGGAAGCACAGGTTTTTATGGATAATTTGACCCATTACCTTAACCTTCCAGAAAAGGCTAAAGTGCTAGATTTGGCTTGTGGTAAAGGACGTCACTCTATTTATTTAAATCAATTGGGTTACGAAGTTACTGGTGCTGATTTATCTGAAAACAGTATTGCCGAAGCCAGTAAAAATGAAAATAAATCCCTTCATTTTCAGGTTCACGATATGCGTGAAACGTTCGAAGATAAATTTGATGCCATATTCAATCTGTTTACCAGCTTTGGTTATTTCGAAAATGACGAAGACAACCTGACCACTTTGAAGGCAATGAAAGAAAGCCTAACCGAATATGGTTTTGCCGTAATCGACTTTATGAATGTGAACCAAGTCGTGAAGAATTTAGTCGCTGAAGAAGTAAAAACTGTTGAAAACATAGACTTTCATATTAAACGATACCTAAGCGAAGGTCATATATATAAAGAAATTGACTTTGAAGACCAAGGCGAGAAATTTCATTTCACCGAAAAGGTAAAAGCACTTACTTTAAAAAATTTTGAAGAATTAATGGAAGAAGCCGGGATTTTCCTTTTGGACATTTTCGGAGATTATAAATTAAAAAAATTCCATAAAACGGACAGCGAACGATTAATAATGATATTTAAATAATGAACTACCTTTTACCATTATTTTCAGTACTAATTGGCTATATAATTGCCTTGTTTTTAAAACCAAAAAACAAAACCAACCTTAAATTATTGTTGGCTTTCAGCGGTTCATTTTTACTGTCTTTAACTGTGATGCATTTGCTTCCTGAAGTTTATAAAAGTGATAATCAAAATATTGGAATTTTTATAATGGCTGGAATTTTATTCCAAATTATATTAGAATTTTTCTCAAAAGGTGCAGAACACGGACACGTTCACGGCCACGAACAAATGTCCCATATTCCTTGGTTGCTTTTCATTAGCCTTTGTATTCACGCTTTTTTAGAAGGATTTCCCGTAAGTCACCACGGCAACTTGGCGTTGGGAATTGCTATTCATCATTTGCCAATCGCTATCATTCTGACGACCTTTTTTATCAATTCGCACTTAAACAAAAAAGCGATTTTTGTCTTTATGATTACTTTCGCGATTATGACTCCGCTAGGAACCATCTTATCCGATTATTTGCCCATATTAAACGATTATTATACTGAAATCACTGCCATCGTCATTGGAATATTATTCCATATTTCGTCTACTATCATTTTCGAAAGCAGTGAAGGACACAAATTTAATATCGCTAAGGTTTCGATGATATTATTTGGAATTGCTTTGGCTTATTTTCTATAGCCACAAAGACACCAAGCAACTCCGTTTTATTATTATTTAATCCTATTTCTATACTATTATTTGCTAAATTTGTGACTTATGAAAAATTTCTTTGTGTCTTAGCGCCTTAGTGGCATAAACCTTAACAATGAACTTCACAAAAACCACCGAACAATCCTCGAAATACGAACATTTAGAATCGATGTCGGTTCCCGAATTGCTATTTAACATCAATCAAGAAGATAAAACCGTTCCTCTTGCCGTAGAAAAAGCCCTGCCAAAAATAGAAGCTTTAGTAATTCAAATTGTCACCAAAATGAAAATGGGTGGCCGATTATTCTACATTGGTGCCGGAACTTCTGGGCGTTTAGGAATAGTTGATGCTTCGGAATGTCCGCCTACATTTGGTGTCCCTTTCGACTTAGTCAACGGAATTATTGCAGGTGGCGACAAAGCGATTCGCAGAGCTGTTGAAAATGCCGAAGACGATGCTAACCAAGCTTGGATTGATTTACAGGAACACAAAATCAACGAAAATGATGTAGTTGTTGGAATTGCCGCTTCGGGAACAACACCTTATGTAATTGGTGGTTTGCAAGCATGCAACGATAATAATATTGTAACCGGAAGTATTTCTTGCAATGCCGAAAGTCCGCTTTCTAAAACTGCAAAATACCCTATTGATGTTGTCGTTGGGCCTGAGTTTGTAACCGGAAGTTCGAGAATGAAAGCCGGAACAGCACAAAAATTAGTGCTCAATATGATTTCGACAGCTACCATGATTCAATTGGGGAAAGTAAAAGGTAATAAAATGGTCGATATGCAATTGAGTAACAGCAAACTTGTGGATCGTGGTGTGAAAATGATTATGGCAGAAATTCCTGTTTCGTATGAAGAAGCCTCGAAACTACTAGAAAAACATGGAAGTGTGAGAAAGGCAGTTAATAGTTTTAAGTAAATAAATTCTAAATAAAAATGTCTACTAACAAAGAATTATTATCCAAAGGAATTAAAAAATTAGCTTGGGCATTGCCGCTGCTATTTATTGGTCCAACTCTAATCCATTTTGCATTTATAAATAAATTACAGCCTAGCTACTATTTCATTTTGGGAATAGGAATCACCGCCTGTTTGGGAGCAATTATTTTAATGTTTTTAGGGTTTCAAACAATGGTGCGCAGTTTATTTAATGATTAATGGAAAACCTGATACACACCCATAAAACGTTCGAAAAGGTATCTTTTATTGACAAAAAAGTCAACAATCGGGAGTTTGAAGATTGCATTTTCAAGAACTGCGATTTTTCGAATAGCGATTTTTCGAACAATACCTTTATGGATTGCGAGTTTATCGATTGTAATTTATCGATGACGCAATTAACTGGAACAAGTTTAAAAACGGTCGATTTCAAAAACTGTAAATTATTGGGAATCCATTTTCATTCTTGTACTGATTTCTTGTTTAGTGTCAGTTTTCAGGATTGTACATTGGATTATTCTTCTTTTGCCAACAAAAAAATGACGAAAACGAAGTTCCACAATTGTTCGATGAAAGAAGTTTCTTTTATTGGAACGAATCTTACCAATTCCGTTTTTGAAAATTGTAATTTAGACAATTCCATTTTTAATGACACCCAATTAGCAAGAGTTGATTTTAGGACTGCATCTAATTTCAAAATTGATCCCGAGTTTAATCCAATGAAAAAAGCCCAGTTTTCGAACCAAGGTATTGTTGGTCTTTTGGATAAATATGATATTAAAATTGAGTAATATGGAAGCAACAAATTCCTATTTAGAAAGCGTAAAAAAACAGTTTCTCTATTATAAAACTTTGGGCGAAAAAGCAATGGATCAACTCGAACCTGAACAGCTTTTTGTTTCAATAAATGAGGATACTAATAGTATTGCCACGATTGTGAAGCACCTTTCGGGAAATATGCTTTCGCGTTGGACAGATTTTTTGACAACAGATGGGGAAAAAGAATGGCGCAATCGCGATTCGGAATTTAATTCCCTTTTTCAGGGGAATGACAAAGTAGCTATTATGGCTTTCTGGAATAAAGGCTGGTATTGTTTTTTTGATGCTTTGAACGGATTACAAGCGGAACAACTTTCGGAAATTATCTATATCCGAAACGATGGACACAGAGTGATTGAAGCAATAAACCGACAGTTGGCGGATTATCCATATCATGTTGGCCAAATTATTTTCTATTCTAAAATGTTAAAAAAAAGTGAATGGACCAGTTTGTCTATTCCAAAAAACAAGTCTAATAATTACAACTCAGACAAATTTTCAAAAGAAAAAAGCATTCATAATTTTACGGATGATGAATTAAATAAATTGAAATAAAGCAACAAATGAAAAAATTACTTATTTTGCCTCTGCTCCTATTATTGATTTCCTGCTATAATGTGGAACGCAATTGCAAGGATTTTAAAAACGGAAAATTCAAATTTGATTACAAGGTTGACGGGGTCAATAAAACTACTGTTTTTGAACGCAAGGACAGTATCGAAATTGAGACTTTTGAAGGCAAAACTGACACTTCGAGTATTAGATGGGTAAGCGATTGCGAATATGTTTTGCAAAAAGTTCACCCAAAGAATATGGCTGAAAAGAATGCTATTGTGATGAAAATTTTGACAACTTCAAAAAATTCCTATACATTTGAATTCGGAATTGTGGGCAGCGATGCAAAACAACGCGGAACAGTTGAGAAAATTTCAGATGGCAGATAGCGGTTTGAAAATCTCAAAAAACACCTAGACAACTCATAATTCATAACTTTTAACTCATAACCCTTAACTCATAACTAGATAAAATGGAAATATTTTTGAACCCAGATGCCTGGATTGCTCTGTTAACATTGACTTTTTTAGAAATTGTACTCGGAATCGACAACATTATTTTTATATCTATTGTCACTGGAAAACTTCCGGCCGAACAACGCAAAAAAGCTACTAAAATTGGAATGTTTTTAGCTATGTTTATGCGAATTGTACTCCTTTTTGGCATTACCGTGCTTATTGCAATGAAGGAACCTTGGTTTACGCTAAATTTTAGTTGGTTGAGTGCTCAAATTTCAGGTCAAAGTCTCATCCTTCTCCTTGGTGGATTGTTCCTAATTTATAAAAGCACGAAAGAAATTCACGAAAAAGTAGATCTAAAAGGAGAAGAAGAAAAGGAATTAAAACAATCGGCTGCAAAATCATTTAAAAGTGTCATTGTCCAAATCATTTTAATTGACCTGGTTTTCTCTTTCGACAGTATTCTGACAGCCGTGGGGATGACCAATGGCGTTGCCGGTGCCCTCTATATTATGATTACTGCCGTGGTTATTTCGGTATTGATTATGATGCAGTTTGCAGTTCCTGTTGGGAATTTTGTCAACAATCATCCATCAATTCAAATTCTGGGATTGTCTTTTTTAATCTTGATTGGGTTTATGCTAATTACAGAAAGTGCCCATTTATCGAATGCGTTAATCCTAGGAAATTATGTCACTCCCGTACCAAAAGGCTATTTGTATTTCGCGATTTCCTTCTCGCTTTTAGTGGAGGTTTTGAATATGAGGGTGGATAAGAAAAAGAGTAAAGGTTAACCGTAAAATGTGCTACAAAAACAAAGGTCTCAAAGTAATTCTACTTTAAGATCTTTGTTTTTAACCTTTATGTAGTTTGATTGAATGAATAACCCCGAAGCAGAGCTTCGAGGTATCTATCGGAAAAGGTAAATTTTTAGTTTTATGAAAACCAAGGTTTTCAAACTTTCCTCTAAACCCCGAAGCAGAGCTTCGGGGAATTCTTTTGATTAAAACAAAGTAATTTGTCCGTCTTCGTCCGGTTGAATATCTTCGATGTCCTCATCGGGAATTCCAACTTCTGTTTCACCTTCGACTTCTAGTTCTTCAGGAATAACTTCTTCGGGTACTTCGTAAGGCAATGGTTCGAACAAATTAACCTGTTTCAATTTATCTGTAGTCAATTGATTTCCTAATGCTTTGAAACCTTTTACGGCAATGAAACTCTCAATATCTACTGTTTGATTTTCTTTTTGAACTCCTTTTATTTTTGGAAAAACCAATTCGGCCATAGGACGATAGTCCGTTGAAACAATTTCCAATTGTGATTTAGGATGTTCCGTAATAAAAATTTCTTCTTTATTTTCGGTTTCCACCAAAAAGCGTTTGATGTAATACCGTTCTTTTTCGCCATCATAATAAATGGCTGAAATTGGTTTTTTAGGATGCCATTTCTCCAAAACCACCATGTCTTCGTCAAAATGTGTCGATAATTCTGGTGTGATGACTTTTAGTTTTCCGGTTTGTGAAATCACCAGAATCTTGTCATTGGGTCTAAACTCACCCAATAATTCTCCTCTTGCATCCACATTTAATCTTTGAACCGTATCGTCAAACCAAATCTTTCTAGGTTTTAAAGTTGAAATTCCTTTTTCCTTGATTTCGATTTTCTTGATTGTATATTTGGTCACTAAATTTCCTTTTGAGGCGCGCCCTTTTATGGCCATTTCGGCAAAATCTAGATCCCATTTTAGTTTTTTAACACTTCCAATTTGGCGTAAAATAATTGTAATAACCTCAGCTTCACCATTTGGATTACAGGTGAAATATAATACTTGAGATCCTTTTGTTTCATTGGTCAAATCGTATAATTTGTCTCGCGTAACTCCCGAAACATTGAAACGTTTGATGTACGACGGACCCGATTTTCCGTCGCGATAAATCATATTGTAAATCGTACGCTTGTCACTTTTGTCAAAAATAGCCACGTGGATAATGTCTTTTCCAACGAATTTCTTGTCATCGACTTTGCAAATCATCATATTCCCATCGCGAAGGAAAACAATCACGTCATCAATATCGGAGCAATCCGTGACGTATTCGTCTTTTTTTAATCCAGTTCCTATAAAACCTTCTTCCCTATTTACGTAGAGTTTTGTGTTTCTTAAAGCCACTTTTGTTGCTTCGATATTATCAAAACTGCGCAATTCTGTTTGGCGTTCGCGACCTTTACCGTATTTGTCTTTTAACTTGGTAAAAAAAGCAATTGCAAAATCGATCAGATGTTCCAAGTCGAATTTCACCTTTTCGATATCACCTTCGAGTGCTTCAATTTTGTCTTGTGCCTTGTTACTGTCAAATTTAGAAATACGCATAATTCGAATATCGAGCAAACGAAGAATATCCTCTTCGGTTACGGCACGCTTCAAGTGTTTTGTATGTGGTTTTAAACCTTCGTCAACGGCATTAATTACGCCCTCTTTAGTAGTTTCTTCCTCAATGTCACGGTAGATTTTATTTTCGATAAAAATGCGTTCCAAAGAAAGAAAATGCCATTGTTCTTCGAGTTCACTTAACTGAATTTCGAGTTCGCTTTTCAGTAATTGAACCGTTCTGTCTGTCGAAATCTTCAACATTGCCGAAACGCCAATAAACAAAGGTTTGTTGTTTTCGATTACACAACCCAGTGGTGCTACCGAAGTTTCGCAACCTGTAAAAGCAAACAAAGCATCAATGGTTTTATCTGGAGAAACACCTGGAAAAAGATGAATTAAAATTTCAACCTCAGCAGCAGTATTGTCCTCAATTTTCTTGATTTTGATCTTCCCTTTTTCATTGGCTTTCAAAATACTGTCAATCAAAGTGGTCGTATTGGTCGAAAACGGAATTTGGGTAATCACCAAAGTATTCTTGTCAAATTGGGCAATTTTGGCACGAACACGAACCCGTCCACCACGCATTCCATCATTATAATTAGACACATCCGCAATTCCTGCTGTCATAAAATCTGGAAAAATCTGGAATGATTTTCCTTTCAGAATTTTTATGGAAGCGTCTATTAATTCAATAAAATTGTGAGGCAGCACTTTCGTTGAAAGTCCTACGGCAATACCTTCGGCACCTGAAGCCAATAATAAAGGAAATTTTACTGGAAGATTATTTGGTTCGGCACGACGACCATCATAAGAAACTCCCCAATCAGTGATTTTTGGAGAATACAAGACTTCCAAAGCAAATTTTGACAAACGCGCTTCAATGTAACGAGAAGCCGCAGCGCTATCACCCGTAAGAATATTTCCCCAGTTTCCCTGGCAATCTATCAACAATTCTTTTTGGCCAATTTGCACCATCGCATCACCAATACTCTGATCTCCGTGCGGATGGTATTGCATGGTGTGCCCAACTACATTCGCCACTTTGTTGTAACGACCGTCATCCAATTCCTTGAGCGAATGCATAATCCGTCGTTGAACGGGTTTAAAACCATCTTCGATTGCGGGAACAGCGCGTTCCAGAATTACATACGAAGCATAATCCAAAAACCAATCTTTGTACATTCCTGTAACCTTGGTAATGGTATCACTTCCTTCATCGTTATTTTCGTAAAAATGCTGCATCCCAGCAGAAGTTTTTATTTCTTCAAAACCTTTTTCGTTTGCGGACTCGTTTAACTCTTCGTTACTTTCGTCTTCGTTTGGGATTATGTTATCTTCGTCTTCGTCCATTTAATTTCTAAAATCTTAAATTCCGTAATTAGTTCGCTTCCATTGTATCCAATTCCACTTTCAAATTCTTGATGATAAATTCTTGTCGGTCCGGCGTATTTTTTCCCATATAGAATGACAACAATTGCTCGACCGAAGTATTTTTATCCATCATAATAGGATCTAATCGAATGGTTTCGCCAATAAAATTCTTGAATTCGTCTGGCGATATTTCTCCCAATCCTTTAAATCGGGTGATTTCTGGTTTTGGTTTCAGTTTTTCTATGGCTGCTTTTCGTTCTTCTTCTGAATAACAATAGATAGTTTCTTTTTTGTTTCGAACCCTAAAAAGAGGCGTTTGCAAAATGTACAAATGCCCTTCCTTGATTAGTTCTGGAAAGAATTGCAGGAAGAAAGTAATCAATAATAATCTAATGTGCATTCCGTCTACATCGGCATCCGTGGCAATTACGATGTTGTTGTATCGCAGTTTTTCCAAGCCATCTTCGATATCCAAAGCCGCTTGCAACAAATTGAATTCTTCGTTTTCGTACACAATCTTCTTACTCATTCCGTAGCAATTCAGTGGTTTTCCACGAAGACTAAAAACCGCTTGCGTATTAACGTCTCGGGATTTGGTAATGGATCCAGAAGCTGAATCTCCCTCGGTGATGAAAAGCGTGCTGTCCAGATTTTTTGGATTCTTGGTATCGGGAAGATGCGCCCGACAATCTCTTAATTTTTTGTTGTGCAGATTGGATTTCTTGGCACGATCTGTCGCCAATTTTCGAATACCGGAAAGTTCTTTCCGTTCTCTTTCCGCCTGCAAAATTTTACGCAACAAGGCATCGGCAGTTGTTGGGTTTTTATGCAAATAACTGTCTAATTTGTTTTTTACAAAATCATTGACGAAGGTACGAACCGATGGCATCCCTGGTTCCGAACCCATATCTGTCGAACCTAATTTGGTTTTGGTTTGCGATTCAAAAACCGGCTCCATCACTTTAATGCTAATGGCCGTCACGATTGACTTCCGCACATCCGAAGCTTCAAAACCTTTGTTGTAATATTCCCGAATGGTTTTTACGATGGCTTCGCGATAAGCGGCTAGATGCGTTCCTCCTTGGGTTGTATTTTGTCCGTTTACAAAGGAATGGTATTCCTCGCTGTATTGAGTTTTACTGTGTGTCAAGGCGATTTCGATGTCATCGCCTTTCAAATGGATGATTGGGTATTCGAGATCGTCAACGTGGATCGTTTCTTCTAACAAATCTTTCAATCCATTTTCGGAAAAATATTTTTCGCCATTAAATAAAATCGTCAAACCATTGTTGAGATAACAATAGTTTTTGAGCATTTTAATTACATATTCATAGCGGTATTTGTAATTTTTGAAAATCGCTTCGTCTGGAATAAAAGTAACCTTAGTTCCTTTACGTTTAGTGGTTTCAATTATTTCTTCGTCCAAGACTAAGTTTCCAGCTGAAAATTCGGCTGCTTTTTGTTTGTCATCACGAACGGATTCTACCCGGAAATAATTGGATAAGGCATTTACGGCTTTTGTTCCAACCCCATTTAAACCAACCGATTTTTTGAAGGCCAAAGAATCGTATTTTCCTCCGGTATTCATTTTAGAAACCACGTCAATCACTTTTCCTAGAGGAATTCCACGACCATAATCGCGAACCGTAACTGTTTTTTCTTTTATAGTAACCTCGATTGTTTTTCCTGCACCCATAACAAATTCGTCGATACAGTTGTCAAGAACTTCCTTGAGTAGAATATAAATACCATCATCCGGCGAAGAACCGTCACCGAGTTTACCGATGTACATTCCGGGGCGCATTCTGATGTGTTCTTTCCAGTCTAGTGACCGAATATTATCTTCGGTATATTGATTTTGATCGGACATTTTAAATTTTATCGGATTTAACTGCGTTCTGATTGATTGTTGCTTTTCGCACAGAGCTCGAGTGCGCTAATATAGGGAATGTCAATTCATTATTAAAGCGATTTTTTGAGAAGTTATCAAGAATGTTTTTGACAATGAAAAATTACATATTTAGAATTTAGTATTTGGAATTTAAGATTTAAAACCGTTACTAATTGTTCTCAATTGTGTGTCTAATTTTATATTAGAAATTTTCTCTTTTTCAACATCAAAGTTATCATTGAAACTAGGTAATGAAAAGATTCCTTTTATTACAGCTCCATAACGTGGAAAGGCGTTTTTAGCAATATCAAGAACTGTTGCTCCACCTCGACCTCCTGGTGAAGTTGCCATAAGTAACATTGGTTTTTCCTGAAAAACGTTCCCAGAAATTCTAGAACACCAATCAAAAACATTTTTGAACGCTGCAGAATAGTTTCCATTATTCTCTGCCATAGAAACCACCAGAATATCGGCTGTTGCTATTTTATCCAAAAAGGCTTGCGCCAAAGCATGCTTCCCTATTTCTTCCTCAACATCAACACTAAATATTGGCATTTGGAAATCATTTAAATCCAATACTTCAACTTCTGTATTTTCAAATAAAGATGCAGCGTAAGTGGCTAATTTTTTATTGATCTATTTTTTACTAGGGCTTCCGCCAAAAGCGATTATTTTGATAGTAGCAGTTTTTTTATAAATATACTTAAAAAATAGAACATCATTTTTGCGCCATTTGAACTTTGAGAAACGGAATACTGTTAAAGCAGATTTACACGAATTTTAATTCACCGCAAATTCACAAATTATTTTAAAACTCTCTTTCCTCTATTCTTTTTTCTTTTTCCTCTATTCTCTTTACCACTGATTGAAACGAAAAGCATTTTTATTGGATTACCATTTTTTTCTTGACAAGAAAGAGCGACCGAAGGAAGCTCCTTTATTGCCATAGAAAAAAGGTAAGACCTAAAAATCTTGTAGTGAAAAGCAGGATTAGGTCCATAAAAAAACCTGCAAAATTACACTTGCAGGTTCCCTCTATAATCTATTTTCTATTCTCTTTATTCTATTCTCTCAAAAATTACACATTAAATCGAAAGTGCATCACATCGCCATCTTTTACAATATATTCTTTTCCTTCAACTTTAAACTTCCCGGCTTCTTTGCATTTGGCTTCAGAACCATAATGAACAAAATCTTCGTAAGCGATTACTTCAGCGCGGATAAATCCTTTCTCGAAATCGGTGTGAATCACTCCAGCAGCTTGTGGTGCCGTCGAACCCACGTTGATGGTCCATGCGCGAACTTCTTTGACACCTGCAGTAAAATAGGTTTGTTGTTTCAATAGTTTATAGGCTGCACGAATCAAAACGGAAGCTCCGGGTTCTTGCAAACCTAAATCTTCTAAGAACATTTTGCGTTCTTCGAAAGTTTCCAATTCAGTGATATCAGCTTCAGTACCAACAGCCAAAACAATAACTTCAGCATTTTCGTCTTTTACTAATTCCCGAACTTGATCCACATAAGCGTTTCCGGTTACGGCAGAATTTTCGTCAACGTTGCAAACATACAATACAGGTTTTGAAGTAATTAGTTGGAAATTATCGAACAATTCCTCTTCTTCATATCCTTTTGTCACAACCGTTCTGGCCGATTTTGCCTGAAGCAAGGTTTCCCGAATTCTATTTAACAATCCTTCTTCAAGTTGGGCTTCTTTGTTTCCCGTTTTGGCGGCACGTTTTACTTTATCAAGACGCTTTTCAACGGTTTCTAAATCTTTTAATTGCAGCTCGATATCGATGGTTTCCTTGTCGCGAATTGGGTTAATATTCCCGTCAACGTGAATGATATTATCGTTGTCAAAACAACGCAAAACGTGAATAATAGCATTACATTCTCTTATGTTACCAAGAAACTGGTTTCCTAAGCCTTCGCCTTTACTGGCTCCTTTTACTAATCCTGCAATGTCAACAATATCTACGGTTGCGGTTTGAACACGAACTGGTTTTACTAATTCCTCCAGTTTTTCCAACCTTGGATCTGGAACATTTACTACTCCTATATTAGGTTCAATGGTACAAAACGGAAAGTTGGCACTTTGCGCTTTAGCATTGGATAAACAATTAAATAATGTTGATTTTCCAACATTTGGCAATCCTACAATTCCTGCTTTCATTATGTTTTATTTGTTTAAAATGTGCAAATATAAGATATAATAAATATGTTAGATAAGTAAAAACTGAATATTAATACAATTTTGATTCTCTTTAATTTGATTGTCCGTTTTTAGTCATAACCCTGTAATGCTTGCTATTACTAGCTTATCGAATAATTTTTCTTCAAAATAGCGTCTATTAAGCTTGTAAACGAACTCGTTTAGGTATAATTGGAGATATTTCC